>CAYRXM010000054.1:0-28996 GCA_964428175.1 uncultured Anaerolineae bacterium | reverse complement strand
ATCCTATGACAAGTCAGAACCCGAGTTTACATAATAAGATTTTCCATCTACTGAGCCTATCCACAATATGGGGGCAGTTTTCCCCCGCCGTTAACGCGCTGTTAACAGTTGAACACAGCATTTCCACACAGTTATCCACAATTTCCACAGCTTATCCACAAGCGGCCAGCCGGTCAATGACCACTGCGGCGAGCAGTTTGACCGCCAGGGTCAACGCCCGCTCGTCGATGTCGAACTCGGCGGTGTGATGGCCCAGGCCCGAGTTGCCCTCGGCCAGGTCGGCGCCGACGGCGATAAAGGTGGCCTGACCGCCGCGCTGCTGCACACGGTGCATCATGTAGGTGTAATCCTCGCTGCCGCCGCCTATTTCCGGCTTGTGCAAGGCAAACCCGCCCAGGGCTAGGGCGATCTGCTCGACGCGCTGGGCCAGTTCGGGTGTGCTGTCGGCGCCCTGCGCCGCACCCATGGGCCGGATCGACAGCGTGCAGTCGTGCATCTGCGCCGCCGATTCGAGCACGCGCCGGGCATACTCGAACATATAGTCATTGATCGCGGTGGTCGCGCCGCGCGTTTCGATCGCCATGCGCGCCTGCGCCGGGATCACGTTGCGCCCGCTGCCCGCTTCCAGCCGCCCGACGTTGATGCGGGTGACACCATCGCGGTGACGAGGGATGGCATAGAGGTTGAGCACGGCGGTGGCGGCGGCGAGCAGCGCATTTTTGCCCTTTTCCGGCGCACCGGCGGCATGGGCGGGCGCGCCGGTCAGGGTCGCGTCGAATTTGCTGGTGGCCAAATAGCCGTCCTTGCCGCCGGCGATCTCGCCCGGCTTCCAGCCGGTGTACAGGTGGTGGGCCAGCATGATTTGCACATCGTCGACCACGCCCGCGCCGACCATCGCCTTGGCCCCGCGCACGCCCTCTTCGGCGGGCTGAAAGATCAACTTGAGCGTGCCCTGCCATTGGTCGCGCAGGCGCAGCAGCATGTCGGCCACGCCCAACCCGACCGCGGCGTGCCCGTCGTGGCCGCAGGCGTGGCAGGCTTCGGGATGGATCGAGGCGAATCCTTCGCGCGCCGGACGGTGGCGTTCGGCTTCCTGGCTTTCGCCCAGATCGAGCGCGTCGATGTCAAAGCGAATGCCTACCATCGGGCCAGCGCCGTTGCGCAGCACACCGACGACCCCGGTAAAGCCCCCCTTGACCAAGTCCAAGAACTCGGGGTCGCCGCCCTCGTCGATAGCGCGCTGCCAGCGCGCTTGCAACACCTCGGGCGCGGGCAGGCCCATGCGATCCTCGTCTCTGACCACCGCGCGGCCGGCTTGCACCTCGTAGCCCAGGCTGGTCAGGCGGCGGGCGATCAGCGAGGCGGTGCGGAATTCGCACCAGCCCGATTCGGCATGGCGGTGAAAATCGCGGCGGTCGGCGACAAGTTGAGGTTCGATTTCACTCAGCAGGGTGTCCAGTTGGGACATCGTGTGCTCCTGTGCAATTTAGGGTTGGGCCGAAACAACGACGTAAACAGGATGATCGAACTGCATTACAAAGCCAAGTTTTTGAGCCAGTGCCACGGATGGTTCGTTATCCCAGAAACACTCCCAGTTGGGCGTAAGCCCTTGCTGCAAACACGCCTCGATAAACGCCTGCGCTGAGAGCAGCGCCAGCCCGCGCCGGTGGTACCCTTCGTCGGTGTGGATGCTGATTTCTGCCTTGCTTTCGCCGACAAAGGCGGATAGACAGGTGCTCGCCAGTTTGTCTTCGTTCCACACCGCAAAGCCAATCCCCTTTTCGACGAAATCGTCCACCGAAGCCCAGGTCTGGCCGAGGCCAAACATGTCGCCGGTTTGTGCGAGCAGGGCGCGATCGATGTGTTTGATCGCAAATCCGTCGGGAATGTGCGCGCGCCAGTTGGGAAGGCGGTCGAACGCGGCCCGATCCAAGTGATGAACACGGCGATAGATTTCAAACACCTGCCGGTCCCTGAACAGTGTCGTCAGGTGCGCTTTCCACCCTTCGCCGTCGGGATAGAGGATGGGTTCCGGCTCGCCGCCGGCGATCGATGCCGGGAGCAACTCATCGACCAGGCGCTGTGCCAATGCTGACACAAACGGCGCATTGTGGGGATTGCCAAAAAGGTAATAGTATCCCCAGCGCGTCCACACAAAAGCAGATGTGGGCGCTTGTGCGCGGTCGACCAAGATGCGGCCCGGCGCACTGCCTTCGAGGACGGCCTGAAGCGGCACACAAAAACGCAGGTTGGCCGACAGCGGTTTGATCTGGGCGAATGACGAAGGGACGAGTTCGTGCATGATTTGCTCCTGACAAAAATGTGTTTCAGCGAAAGGCCCGGAAAACTATCCAGGCAGTGAATGCAATAGCACCAAGCCAAATGGCAATGATGACGACCGCCGCTGCCCGGCTGGCCGGTCTATCCTGGGCCAGGGTCGCTTCGGCCTGCTGCTGGCAGCGCGCCCATACCGGTGCGGGGATCAAGCGGATCGCCAGCCAGAGCCCCAGCGGCGCCAGGATCAGGTCGTCGAGGTGGCCCAGCACGGGGATAAAGTCCGGGATCAGGTCGATCGGGCTAAAGGCGTAGGCAACCACGGCGGCGGCCAGGGCTTTGGCGTACCAGGGCACGTCGGGCTGTCGATAGGCCAGGTAGAGGGCATAGGTTTGTTGCTTGAGTTGCTTGACTTGGGCTTTCGGGCGAGCGATGGCCATTTACCCGATGTACACCCGCACGTCCTGGTTTTCCTCGCCGATCTCGACCGACATCATCTCACTGCCCGGCCCTCTTGGGCTGTGCCGTACCATTTCAACAAAGCCCGAGGCCATGTCGAGGTATTCGGCGGTTTGCTTGTCGACGAAGCGATGGGCAATGCGCAGTCCCCAATCGGCGAGCAGCAGAGGGATGGGCAGGCTGATGAAAATTCGCTTGCCGTTTTCCTCGCGGATGCGCACGTGCAGCCAGCGTGCCTGCCACAGCCAGAGGGCCAGCCCGGCGAGCAGCAGCGCGCAGCCCAAAAGCAGCATCACGCCGACCAGCCCCCAGGTGACGTGATTGTCGGCGCCTCGATAGAGGGTATAGCACCAGTAGCCGGTCGCGGCAGCAACCGCCAGCGAAACTCCAAAGGCAATCTGAAAAGCAGTCTGAAAGTGCTTGGCTAAGGCAGGAGGTGGCGTCGATGCGGCCTCGAGTTGGGCAGGCGTGTCCGGCTCGTTGACGGCCTGCAGCAGGTGTTCGGCCTCCTGCGTGGTGATTTTGCCTTCCTGAAGCATGTCGAGGATTCTTCGCGTTTCGCTCATATCAACCTCTTTTCATAAAGAATCACTCCCGGCAGCCAGGGCACATCTCACCGTTGCCGGGCGGCCCACATCGAGTTCTGCGGGCAGATTATAGTCGATTTCGATTGAATCGTCTACTGATCTCGCGCCTGCGGGCCAACTGGCAAGATCAACGTACACTCGGGCTGCGGTGGTGTGGATCGAGCGATCGGGCCAGTCGGGCGAATATAGATCGGATTGCTCAGCGCATAGGCCCACATCGCCGACGGATCCTTGTCGAGCGGGGCGCGGGTCGGATCGATCAGTTCGACGCGCCAAAAGTCGGTGTCCTGGGCGGCGACCGTCCAGGTATGGCTCCACTCGTCGGCATCGACGGGGATTTGCGCCCATTCGCCCGTATGATGGACGACCCGCAGCACGCTGCCGCGCTCGCCGCATGACCCGCCGCCGCACACCCGGCAGGTGAAAACGATCTCCTCGCCCGGCGAGACGCACAGCTCATCGCCCATCATACCCCCTTGACCGCCTGCCGAAGCAGTGAATTCGAGACGCGGCCCGCGCGGCGACTGGGCGACAAAGACGTGTCCGGCGCGGATGCCGTCGAGCACGGCCCGCTCGGAGAGCGCTGCGGCATAGACCCAGGTGGTCGGCGCGCCGACCTCGTGGGCGGTCTGCTCGCCGGTGAAGGGCTTTTGGTGCTTGTCGCTGCCGCCGACCAGGACAGCCCGTTTGCCCTGCCGCAGCAGGCGGTCCCAAAAGGCCAGCGATTCAAAGTTGGAAAACCACCACGGCGCCTGCCACGCCTCGACGGCGTCGGCCTCGAACGTGTCGGCAAATTCCCATTCCGGGCCGTTGTACTTGGGGTGATTGATCGAAAAGAGCAGTCCCAGCGCGCGCACGCGCTCGCGGATGCGGCGCATTTCGTCATCAGTGGTGGCGCGAAAGTCGATCCACCGACGCAGCCCCCACACGTTGGCGTGCCCATGATAGGTGGTGATTTCCATGCCGGGGATCAGCAGCAGGTCAGGGCCGCTGCGCCGGGCCAGTTCGGGCAGGTTGCTGAGGGTATTGTGGTCGGTGACGGCGATAAAGTCGAGGCCCTGGGCGCGCGCGGCGGCAATCAGGTCATCGACGCTGCCGGCGGCATCCGAGTGGTGGGTGTGGCAGTGCAGGTCGCCGCAGAACCAGCCGGGCTGATCGCGCAGCACGCCTGGCCAAATGAGCGGCGCCGGTTCCGTAGCCGTGTGATCGCCCGATTCGAGCGAGATCGTCACCTCGACATGGCAGCCCTCTGCGGCGATCTTGTACAGGCCCAGCAGCACATACCAACGTCCCGACTGGATCGGGCCGGGCAGGTAGCCGGGTGTGGCCTCGTCGGCGGCAACAAAGACCGTCGCGCGAGCGCCGCCGCTCCAGCCGCGAAAGCCGGGCGCATCCAGGAATGTGTGCCCGCGCCCATCAAACAGGCCCAGGTCGATCACGTTCTTGTCTTGCGGGCTGCTCTGCGCGCCCTTGTCGAATGTGTAGGCAATGGTGACGCGGGCCGTGCCCGCAGGTACGTCAAAAGGCAGCAGGGGATAGGGATCGCGCGCTTGATCCTGGCGGGTAAAATCGAGGTGGAAGGTTTGAATGCACACAGGTCTCTCATGTATTGACCGTAAAACGTGATACGCGATGTTTGCGTATCACGTTTTACGAATTATAAAGCTATTTTTCGATCTTGGGGCCGGGGAAAAGCAAGAAAATCAGGTTGAGTACGATGCCGCACACCGCGCCGGTCGCAATCGCCGGCAGCCCGTTGGGGAACACGCCGGGCACAACGATTGGGATGTTGCCGCCGGCGATGATCTGCCCGCCGATGCCAATGATGGTGATCACTGCGCCGATGGCAAGCTGACGCGGGTCGAACAGGTTGACCTTTTTCTCCTGGATCATGGCGATGCCCTGCATGCCGATCACCCCGAACAAATAGATCGCCAGGCCGCCGGTGACGGCTTGCGGCACCGTGTCGATCAGCCCGGCCAGCTTGCCGACAAAGCCGAGCAAGACGGCAATGATCCCGGCGGCGATCAACGCCGGGCCGGAATAGTTGCGGGTGATCGCCATCAGCGAGTTGTTCTCGCCATAGTTGGTGCCGGCCACACCGCCAAACAGACCATTGATGCTGTCGCCGATGCCGTCGAGGATCAGATTGAGGCCGATCAACTGGTCGAGGTGGTAACGCGGCTTTTTCATCTGGTCGGCCAGGCGGTCGACGTACAGGCCGATCTGGTAGAGGTGGGCCGTGCTTTCGGGGATGGTGGCAATGGCAATGATGGCGATGGCGGCGACCGATTCCCAGGCGCGCGGGTTGCCAAAAGCCGGCAGGGTGATCTTGGGCAGGGCCAACCACGACGCTGCGGCGAGGCCGGAAAAGTCGATCAGCCCCAACGCCCAGCTCAACAAATAGCCCACCACCGCGCCGAGCAGAATGGGGATCAGGCCGATAAAGCCCTTGCCTTGCAGGTAGACCGAGAACATGATCGTGGCCAACAAGGTGACCACAGCCACGATGGCGCTTTTGCTCAGCACAGCGGGGTCGCTGGCCGGGCCGCCAAAGGCCATGTTGAGCGCCGAACCGGCCAGCGCAATGCCGATCACCAGGGCCACCGAGCCGGTGATGATGGGTGGCAGCACTTTATCGAGCGCGTTTTTGCCGGCATAGCGCACGATCACGCCGACCAAAATGTTGATGATGCCGGTGGCAAAAATGCCCACCTGAGCCAGGCTGACTGCCTCCGCGCCGGCATAGACGCCAAATTGGGCATTGGTCAGTACCAGCGTGGCGGCGATATAGCTGAAACTAGAGCCGTAATAGAGAGGAATGAATTTCTTGCCCAACAGCTTGGACAGAATCAAGGCGGTGATGGTGGCCAACCCGGAGACGGCGAGCACGGTGGAAGGGTCAAACCCGACCAGCAGCGCCACCAGGATAGTCGCCGGGAACATGGTGATCACGTGCTGGAAGCCGAGGATGATCGTCTTCCAGATGGGAGGAAAATCGTCCGGCAGGTAGCCCAAAACCGGAGCAGATGCAGATTTTGACATTGTGTTTTCTCCTCAAATGAAATGATGGTTTGAATGACACAAGGTGGGCTTGACCAGGCCCGCGACAACGCTAGCTTGCTGCTCCTGCTCTCTGAACAACAGTGTTTCAGGCGTGGGTCGTCGTTGACCGGGAATTCTGTAAAAAAAAGTAACTGCTCAGGGGGTGTCAGAAACCAGGTTTTTATGAACATTTAAGCAGCTTTGTGTTATTTGACGATTCAGCTTTTGATCAAAAGGTATCGTTTTATATCAAAAACCTGGTTTCTCGCCGCTCAGGCTGAGCAGTTACAAAAAAAACACCTAATGAAAGAAAACTCTCACCAGGTGTTCTCTGGAAACCAAACCGTATGCAGTTCCTGAAATTGGCTGCACGTGGGCAAGGGATCGATCTCTCCTCCAACAAATTGGGCGGATTCTACCACATCTTGGTGGCGAGGGCAAATGTAAGGATCGTTTACGCCTTTTTGCCAAACCGGGCCTGATAGTTGGTCAGGTTTTGTTGCAGCGCCCGGGCGAAATTCTCGGCGCTTTCGGGGGTGAGCACGATGCGCGCCACGCACTCAGCGTGGGCGGTGCGCATCTGCTGCAACTGCGACTGCACCTCTTGCGGCGAGCCAAGCAGCATCGGCGGCAGGATTTCGAAAAACGAGAATACGAACTCGTTTTGAGAGTGCTGGATCACCACATTGTTGGCGTACTGGGTTCTGATCTGGTCTGAAACAAACCAATTGATCGGCATTTCGTGTCCGTTTTCCTGAGTCATCAGATTATCTCCTTATTTTACACGCACGATCCAGCCGTGCTCCAAACCGCGCGGCTCGCGGGGCTTGCCGGCGGCATCCCACAAGTGCCCATTCCAG
This sequence comes from uncultured Anaerolineae bacterium, assembly GCA_964428175.1. Classification (GTDB taxonomy): domain Bacteria; phylum Chloroflexota; class Anaerolineae; order JAFGEY01; family JAFGEY01; genus CAYRXM01. The sequence goes on along the minus strand of CAYRXM010000054.1, from coordinate 21,771 downwards.
TCCCAGAACTGGCCGACGGGACAGTTGTAATCGGTACACAGGCTGATGATGGTATCGCCGGGGCGCACGGTGACATAGTCGCCGTCGATTTGAGGCCGGGGCGGCATTTTCCCATCCGGCGTCATCTCGACGCGGGCTAGCAGCGGCCAGGCGCTTTCGGGACAGACGCCGGCGCGAAAGACGCTAAAAAAGCTCGGCTTGAAGCGGCTCAACTGCGCCAGCCAGGAGCGAATTTCAAGCGTCGACAATACGTCCTTGCCGTGCTCGTCGGTGTACAGGCCCAACACCGGATAGATGGGCAGGCCGTGTTTTTGTTCGGCGGCCCAACGCCCAAATTCGCCATAGGCAACGACGTCGAGTGTATAGGCAGCCGGCCACTTGAACGTGGCATAGGCCTGAGGCATAAACCCGCCCTTGCAAAAATGGGCCATCTCGTTGTAGGGGATGCCGGGGTAGGCCGAGATGTTGGGCATGGAGGTGAAAAACATGACCTGCGGCGGCAGCTCGGTGGCGATCATGCGCTCGCCGAGCCGCTTTGCGCCGGCAAACTGCCCGCTGGCCGGCGCTTCGACGTCGAACACCAGCCCGGCATAGCCGTCGAGGATGGACTGGATCGCCACTTTGGCCTCGTCATCCGGGCGATGGCAGGTGATCACTGGCCAGGCCAGCGGCGCCAGCCCGGCGTCGGTGATCTGTTTGACCACCCGCCGCGCCGATTGTTCATAGTATTCGCCCTCCTGGCCGGTTTTGAACAGCACGATGCGCGCACCGATTGCCTGGGCCATGTCGATTGCGCGGGGAATTTCGCTCTCCATCCAGGCCCAGACGCCTTTGCCATACAGCAATCGTTTCACTGTTCGTCTCCTTGATGTTATTTTCGACCGATGCCATAAAAGACGGGCACATAGACCAGCCGCGTGCCATCCTGGATGGCCTTGTAGGCCTGCACCTTGACCTGCTCAAACGTTTTCAACTCGACGGCGTCGCCGACATCGTAGGCGATCCAGCTCCATTCGGTTTCAAAGTTTTCGTACAGGTCATGGGCCGTCCAGTGCGAGGCAATCACGCCCACGTCGGCGCGCAAGCCGGCCTGCATCAGCAGCCGCCGCACCTGCCGCCCGATCAACGGGTTCGCGCCCTGCTGCCGCAGCCCTTCGATCTGCCAGTCACGGATGGGCAAATCGGGCCAGTCGAGCCGCCCGCCATAATCCGGCTCGGCGCAGATCAGCACGTCGCCACCGGGTTTGGTTACACGGGCCATCTCGCGCACGGCCAGGCGGGGATCGGCGACCCACAACAGCACAAAGTGGCAGATCACCGTGTCAAAATGCGCGTCGGGGTAGGGCAGGTCGAGCGCGTCGCCCTCTTCATAGTGGACGCGGCTGGTCGAACGGCGGGCAAAGGCCAGCATTTCCGGGTTGTTGTCCAACCCGATCACCTGGCCGCGCGTGCGGCGGGCCAGTTCGTTGGTCAGCACGCCGGTGCCGCAGCCCACGTCGAGGATGCGCTCGGCGTGCAGCAGGTTGGCCCGTCGATAGAGCTGGCTGCGCGACATTTGCGTCCACCGCGCCTGGCGGGAAAATTGCTCGTGCCATTGGTTAAGCGTCGGTTGTTTCATTGTGACCTCCATTCAAGGTCCGGCGTGCCGGCCAGTTGGTTCAGATAACGGGCCAGGACAAACAGATAATCGGACAGGCGGTTTATATAAATGACAATCTGGCGATAGTGCCTATCCTGTAAAGTTCTTGCTTTTTGTGCAAGGCCTTTTGGGGCGGCCAATCCTTGTTCAGTTCCGATTGATTCGGGATAGGAGTCGCCCTCATACTCCGCTCTCGCCTCGATCAATCGCACAATGTGCCGCTCGGCGCGGCGACAGACGGTGCGCGCCAGATGCGCCCACGCCGCCGACGGGTGGCCGCCGGGCAGGACGAACGCTCTGAGGCGCGGCAGTTCGGCTTCCATGCGGTCGATGGCACGCTCCAGGCGCGCGCTATGTTCGGCGGTAAACGGCACAAGCCGCTCGACGATGGGCGCGTCCGACGTGACAGACAGCCACGCGCCGGCAGCGAACAAATCGGTCTGGATGCGCTGCAATTCTGGGATCAGCGCTGCGTGCGCGCCGTCCAGGCCGGCGATCAACACGCCCAGCACGGCATTGAGTTCGTCTACCTCGCCGTAGGCCTCGACGCGCAGATCGGCCTTGGAGACGCGCTCGCCGCTCAGCAGGCTTGTTTTTCCCCCATCACCCGCGCCGGTATAGATGCTCATTTTCCTCTTGTCTCCAGGTTACATCCAACCTCGTCTCTTGAACAGCCAGACCATCCCGCCGGCGATGAGCAAGAAAAGCGTCCAAACCAGAGGGTAAGCCCACGGCTGGCGCAGCTCGGGCATGTGGACAAAATTCATTCCATAGACCCCGGCGATGAACGAAAGGGGCAAAAAAATGGTCGAAACGATGGTCAGCGCTTTCATGACCTCGTTGAGCCGGTTGGATGTGACCGATAGATACGTGTCGAGCGTGCCGGAGACCACATCGCGGATCGATTCGCTCAGGTCGTGAACGCGCACCAGGTGGTCGTAAATATCGCGGAAATAGATGCGGCGGCCGGGCGAAATCTGGGGCAGGTCGTCGCGGCTGAGCCGGTTGAGCACCTCGCGCTGCGGGATGATCACCCGCCGCACGGTGAGAATGCTGTGCTTGAGGGTCAAGATGCGGTCGAGGGTGGGGGTTTGCGGTTGGGCCAGCACCTCATCTTCCAGTCGGTCGAGTTCGTCATCCAGCGCGTCGATCAACGGCATGTAACAGTCCACCAGATCGTCGAGCAGGGAATAGCAGAGAAAATCGGCCCCCTGGCGCAGCGGGCGTTCGTCGCGCCGCAAGCGTTGCCACATCCGCTCCACCGGCGGCATCTCGTCGGCGGTGTGCGATGTGACCACATAGTTGGCTCCCAAAAAGCAGTCGAATTCGAGCAGATCGAGTTGATCGTGGTCCGTGCCCGGCTTGAGCGCGTGCAGGATCAAAAAAAGATAGTCGCTGAATATATCGACCTTGGGTGCCTGGTAGCCGACACTCTGGCAGTCTTCGATAACTAGCGGGTGAAAGTGAAAAGTATCATTCAATATGGTGGCTAATTCCTGCTCGCTGGGCCGTTCCAGGCTGACCCACAGCAGAACATCCTTGTGAGTCAGTGCTTCGGCTATTTGATCCAGGGTCAGATCGGTAAGCGGTGGTTGATCGGACGCACAAAATATCGAGCGGATCATGCTTATTCCTTGGGCTGGTTCAGTTCGGCTTGCAGCAGGTCCAAATATTCAAAGCCATATTCCTCGGCCGGCTCGATCGAGGTGTACTCGTGCCATTCGTTCCAGGAGGTAATCATCACCATCGGCACTGGCTGCTCTTGCGCGATTTCCAGCGCGCCTGTGAGTTGTTCGCCAAACAACGCCAGGCCGCGCCCGATGACCGGGTGTTTGGCCTGCGGCCGGACGGCGGTGTCGTCAAAACCGGGCAGCACGCCGGGCACAAAATTGATTTGGGCACGTTTGGTCGCCTGCGCCCAGCGCTCGTATTGGCGGAGCACCTTGGCGGCAAAATCGACCGCGATGTCCGGCACCGAGGTGTGCATGTTGTAGGCTGTGATCGCGTCGTAGGCGGGCAGGCGGGTGGCGTCGAGCGTGCCCCAGTAGACCTCGTCGGCGACGATGTACAGATCGTGTCCATCGATCTCGCGCACAGCGGCACGCGCCGCGTCGAACGCGCCGGCAACGTCGCCGCTGAAAATGCGGGTCAGGTAGATGAACAGCACCGGGCGGCCGTCGATGCGCAAATAGTTGGGCTGGCTGAAATGAGTTTCGGCCAGGTAGCGCACGTCGTCGACGAAGCGCTGGCGGTTGGTCCCGTCCAGGTCAAAGCGGCCATTGTCCGGTTCGAGCAACCCGGTCGATTCATAGAGCACGGCCCATTGGATCTCGCTGCTCCGCGCGGCGGCGGGCAGGTGAACGCGCAGCACCTCGTCCTCAAACGAGTCGCGCCCCCACCAACTGGCGGCGAACAAGTCGATGCTGTGCTCGACTGCCCACGCGATGTGTTGGTCGAGCACCTCTGGTTGAGTCATGTCATACTCGCCCAAGGTCGGCGTGCCCAGGTAGCCCTCGTTCCAGTGACGCCCGCCAGCGCCGAACCAGGGGTACCAATACGCGCCGATCAGGATGTCGTCATCGGCGGCGACTGTGGGCGTCTCTGTGGAAGGATCATCGAACGGCAGCAGGTTGCGCGTTGGAGGCAAGGGTGTGCAACTGTATAACAACAAACTAGAACAAAAAAGACAAATCAAGGTAATGTGGCGCATTTCTTCTTTGTTTTGAACTATCACAAACCTAACACCTATTCCTGGACTATCGTATGACTTGAACATTCAAGAACTTGGCCACCTTGTCGGCCACAGCACTTGCGCTATCCAATGCAAATAATCCAAGTCCCCTTTCGATCTGAATGCTTTTTCCGTCACTCAAAATGAGAACCAATCTGCCGCCAGCATTTCGCAGCCACAATACTATACCTGAAGGTCGTTTGGTTCCTTGGATTTCAACGCAAACAATCTTCTCAATCGCCGCCACCGTTCTTCCATACCGTGTGACTGTACCTTGGGTTTTGTCAAAAACAAACCTGTCCCCGACAATGGCCAAGCCAAAATTAAAAAGGGCACTGATCGAGAGAAATAGACCAATGGAATGACAAAACCACATTCCCGGAATGGCCAAACTGGCACGAACCTTGCTGGCAAAATCACTCAAGCCAACAATCCCATCGAATATCAACCCATACGCTGCAACAAGAACAAGTGCTTGAATAACGCCGTTCAAGATGTAAGGCAAACTTGACTTGTGAACGATTAGAACATCTGGGGTGGGCTGGCCCGTGCTCAACCGTTTGTATGATACAAGCAGTGTTCCTATCATCAAGTAGTACCTTGTGCTGAAAAGCCCCTCGATTACTTGGTGCTTTTTCAGGTGCTTGCACACTTCACACTGGCCGACTGCGCCTCGATCACGTCAAGTGTGGGGTGTGCTCGCTCTCCAACGATACAGCCTCTTCCAGCATCCAATATAGCCCGATCGTCAACACAAGAATAAACCAAGTTATTGAGCTTCGACTGTTGGGTACAAAGTCTTGGTGTATGGCTGAATTGTTTCAAGATCGGGCATGAATCGGTAGTGCCGTTGGTTGAAAGTGTACAGTGGTGTTTGCAATGCGATGGCCGTTTGTCCGATGAGGGCATCAAGCAGACCGGTTTGTTCGCTCAACCGATGATCAGCAAAAACCTGTAGCGCCCGGTCACAGTCTGCCGGCTCAGGCCAAACGACACCATACGGAGTAAGGATGCGCTGTACTTGTTCTTGTTCGGCCTTGTTTCTACACCCTTGAATCAACTCCATAACGACATATCCCGGTAGGGCTATTTCTTGTTCTGACTCAAGTAAGTCAAACCACCGCATTGCAGGTGGATACTGTCGCAACAAATCGATCATCACATCGCTGTCCAACAAGATCATACCGTATCTCCACGCCGTTCAGCTTGTTCCCTCAATGTGCGCGCAAAAACCGTGCTGTCTTGAATGTCATCACGATCTTGCCACAGCCCGAGCATCCCAGACTGGCGTAGCTGGCGAACGGTCAGGTACGGTCTTGCACGAGGCTCTCTTGTTCGGGCCAACACGATTACCTCAACGACCTGGCCTTTCTTGTATGGCAATCCGGTGACAACGATTTGACCATCCTGAGTGATGGTTTGTTCTACTCGAATAGCTTCCATTTTTGTTTGCTCCTGTAAAATTCACCCCGCCGTGTTCTGACTATCCCGGCATTGATATTCGCCCTCTGCCGCGTAGAGCGGGCAGCCGCCGCCGCAAATCTCTAGATCGGGGCAGTCGCGACACTCGTCGGGCAGCCAGTCGCGGTTGCGGATCGAGTTGGCCAGCGCGCTATCCCAGATGCGCTCCCATGGGTCAGTGAGCATGTTGCCCATCGACTGGAAATAGCTCTGGCAGGGCAGCACGTCGCCGTTCGGCTCGACACACATGTTGTAGCGCGCCGCCGAGCAGCCCTTGACGCCCAGGTCGTGCTCCAGCGGGTTGAACTCGCAGTAGCGTGTTGGCGTGTACCAGATCAGGCGCAGGTCGTGCGCTTTGGCCTGGGCCTGCACGCGGGCCATGATCGGCTCCAGGTCATGCTCGGGAATGCCGATGCCCACGTCGCGGCCCTTGCCGGCAAAGATCAGCCCGTTGCAGGCCACGGTGCGCACGCCCAGCCCGGCGATAAAATCAATCGTCTCTTCGATCTGGGGCGCGTTCAGGTCAGTGAGGGTGGTGTTGGTCATGAGGTAGACGTCGGCATCGACGCTGTTCTTGATCCCCTGCACCGTCTCGGCCCAGGCCCCCTCGGCGCAGACCATCCCGTCGTGGACGGCCGAGTCGTGCGATTCGAGGGTGATCTGGATGTGATCCAGCCCGGCTTCGAGCAAGCCATCGAGGTAGGCGCGGTCGGCCAGGCGGCGGCCGTTGGTCAGCAGGCCGGTGACAAGCCCCACGTCCTCGGCATACTCGATCAACTCGCGCAGGCCAGGGTACAGTGTGGCCTCGCCGCCGGTAAAGCAGATGTGCGGGATGCCCGCTTCCCAGCAGCGGTCGATGACCTTTTTCCACTCGTCCACGCCCAGAGTCGGAAAATCGCGCGGGCGGCCGACATAACAGTGCCCGCAGTTGTCGTTGCAGGCATAGGTGAGCGCAAAATCCATGCGATAGGGCGACGAGGCCGGCGTCTGGAAGGGATCGATGCGCTGCACGTCGAGGTAGGTGATCGGGCAGACCTCGTCGGGGCCGCCGAGCAGGAACATCTTGTCCTTGAGGTCGTCATAGTCCTTTTGCGCCTGCTCGCGCCCCACCTGGTAGCGCCGGGCGATGACCCGCGCGGCCTGCTCGGAAGGCACCTCTTCGATGATCAGTTTCGCCATTTCGGCGGCGGTCTGGTTGAGGTGCAGCACCTTGGACGCATTGATCACCAGCACGCCCGTGCCATCCTCATCCACGCGCAGGTGCAGCCGGAAACGGTTCTCGGCATCCGGCGGGGTGCGATATTGAAACATGCCATGTTCGAGGGGCTTTTCAGGGGTGAAAAAACGCTTGATCTGATCAAATATAGACATAGGAAGGCTCCTTTATGATACGTACTGCGTACTGCGTAACGAAATACGCAATACGTTTTATCTTCCGCCGCCCGCGCAGGCGCAAGCGCAGCCCGCGCAAGCGCAGGCGCAAGCGCAGCCGCCGCTCGACCGGCCGCCGCCGCTGCTGGAACTGACCGGCGGCGGGTTGGTGACCTGGGTCACGCCGCTGGTAAAGCCATCCAGGCGAGTGACGATGCCGCCGGCGGTGCGCTCGATGCCGCTGACCACCGCGCCGGCAAAGGCTGCACCGGGCAGCGTGGGCAGGGTCATTGGCGAGCCGCCGCCCCCACTGCGCCCCGGCGTACCGATAGAGCCGCCGTCCATGCGCGCCGTGCTGACGCGCGAACGCCAGGGCCGGTAATAGGCCCACCAGGGTGGCATGTAGACCGGGCCGCTGGTAAAGGTCTGGTTGGTGCGCGTCTCGAATTCCTTGTCGAGCATCATCCACTCCAGGCCCTGATCAAAGTGTTTGGACTGCACCTCGGGCACCGTGTCCGATTGAACTTGCTGCCAGGCGCGGTCGACAATGCTCTTGTAATATGCAATCGTCTCCTTGCGGCTGAACCCTTTGAGCCTTTTGTCGAGTTCCTTGATCAACTCGACGACCATTTTTTGCAGTTTTTTCTCATCGAGGGAACCATCGCTCCTGATGCTGCCCAGGAATTCCAGCTCATAGTCACGCCAGTTGGCCTCGGGCAGCGGATCGACCTTTTCCAGTGTGAGCGGGTTCTCTTCCAGCACCACCACGCCGCGTTTTTTGAGGATACCAAAAAGGATCATGGTCAACACCCTGTTGAGCGGCGTTTCGAGCAGAATCGCCGCCTCCACGGCAGTCAGACCGCGCTTGATGCCCACGCCTTCTACCGAGAGCGCCGGCGGCAGGTATTTCATCTTGCGTTTTTTGCTCTGCACCGTGCCGAGCAAGGGCAAAACGACAAAGAAAAAGATGCCAAAGATGCTAAAACATCCTTGTTCGCTAAAAATGAACCCAAAAATCTTTTTGACCGTGGCCGTAAACGCAAAGCCCAGCAGCGGCGCTTTGTGTACCGTATTCACATACTTGCGCGGAAACGAGATGCCGTGCAGGTACCTGGTATAGCCGTTTGTCTCAGGATAGGCATAAGTGAACACAAACCGTCCATCCTGCACTGTGGCGCTGTGATACTGTTCCTTGTGATAGCGCGGCTCATCACTGGTCAGCCCGGGCGGAAAATGAAAATTGACCTCTAGGTAGGTCTTGCCCACCGCGTTCTTTTTGTCGTAATAGTGCGGGGCAAACTCTAGACTGGCATAGTCCTTGTCCTTGCTGTCCGCGTAGACCATCTCTTTGATGTTGATGCGGAAAAAGAGCGTGCCCTGCTTGCCCGGCTGGATGGTGTGTTGCCCCAGGTGGATTTCGACGCCAATATCTACCATTTCTGATTGGTAGATGCGCGAAAGGGCCACTCTCTGCCCCTCGCCGACGCCGGGGCTGAACGAGGCCTGCGCCGATTTCAGGTCATAGGTATTGTTGGGCAGGCCAATGTCGACAATGTCAATGGCGTGCGCGAACTGGGCGCAGGTGAAGGTGAGAATGTACTCGATGTCGGCCGAGCCGTCGGCGTTGACATAGACGTGCGAGATGTTGCGATCGACGCTAAACTTGTACGACTGCGCCGAGGCCGTCGGCGTGATGCCGATGAGCGTCAAACACGCCACCAAAGAAAATATGGTTATCAAACGAAACTGTTTACGATTCATCTTGCCTCTCCTTGCCATTCGCAATTTGCCATTTGCCGCCGCCTACCATTTTGGCTCTTCAACGATTTGATAGGTTGCCCCGCAAAAAGGACAGGCGACCATCAACGCGCCGGCCTGCACCGTGACCGCGCTCTTGTTGAGCGTGGCATTGCACTGCTGGCACTTGAGCGAAGCCAGGTCGATGTCGCCGGTCAATTCGACCTCTTGCTTGATGGTGATCTTTTGCTCCGGCTTGGGCTGCAAACGCCGCCAGGCCAGGAACGCGCCCACCGCCGTCACCGACCAGATGATCAGGCCGACCACAATCATCCCGATGCCGAGGGCCAGCCGTCCGCCGGGGTTGGCGGCCATCTCGTCGTGCGCGGCCAGCACATAGAGCACACCGAATGCGCCCAGGACGCCGCCCACGCAAAGAAAAACCAGGCTCATGATCGCCACGGCGACCGTCGCTGCTGTCTTGGGACTGTTCATCACACCTCCTGTTATTGGCACTGACTTTTGTGCAGGAAAAACGAATCATATCCGATTATATCATACCATCTCTGGTCTTGCCAAGATTTGAACCGGGATGGCCCAACGCTCAACCCAACTCGGCCCAGTCTACCGGCTGCAAGTCGGGGTTGTCGCAGGCCTGGCGGCCCACCTTGGCCATATCAACCCAGGTGCCATTCAGTCGGATACGCACCACGTCGGCGGTGAAATCGGTGTTGGTGCCGCAGCCGACGCAGCTATCGAGCAGCGACGAGCCAACGCCATAAATGTCGGCCGGAACCTGGAGGTGCTCAAAACGCTCGATCTTGGCCGGGTCAAAGCCGCCGCTGACGGCGATCTTGACTTCGCGGCACCACTGCCGCGCCGGTTCCAGCCATTCCGGGGGCAGGTTCCAGTGCAGGTAGGCGCTGTCGATGGCCCGGCGCAGGTCAAAGACCAGGCGCGGGTTGACCCCGCAGTCGAGCGCGGGGTCGCCCAGCGGCTCGACGCGCACGTCGCGCAGTGCGATGCCGGTGTCGGGGCGCACGCCATAGAGTTTATACTTGAGCGCCTGCGCTTTTTCTCCCGCGTCAATGCAGGCCCGGTAGCGCTCAAACATAGCCCGCATCACCTTGAGCGTGTCGCCAATGCAGTCGTTGTGAAAATCGACCAGCGCGATGCGCGGGATGTCCATGTCGCGGGTTTCGGCAAAAGCCAAAATCGCCTCGGCCGTGTCGCCCAGGAAACACGAGATCGCCGTGTGGGCGATGGTGCCGCCGCCGATGCCGCCCCACCAGTCGCCCTGTGCGTCGGTGGAGACGGAGGAGGGCAGCCGGCCGCCAAAATCGGCGTTAAATCGCTTGACGGCAATGTCGTAGGCATAACCGTCGGCGGCCTGCACCTCGTGAACGTCAAAGCGGGCCGGGAAAAAGAGCACCGGCTTGCCGCGCGCCGCCTTGAGCACGTTATAGACGTTGGTGGCGATGCGGCTGCCGCGCGCCAGTGCGCCCAAAATCGGCGTCTCCAGGATGGCAAAATCGCGGTAGCGACCGCGCACACGCAGCACTGGCTGCACGTGCAGCGGATCGCCCTCGTAGGCCACCCGGTCGCCATCCTGCACGGCCTGTACTTGTAGCGCATCGTAGGTTTCGACAAACTGATCGCCCTCGTAATAACCGGTGCAGTGGCGCAGTATGGTCAGCGTCTTGTCGATGCCGCACACAATCGCCCCCGGCACACGTCGGCAAAAGACCTGCATCTCGACGTGCATGTTGCCCACGTCCACCGCGGCCGGGTCAATGCCCAGGCGATCCAGCGCCTCGCTTTGCCCGCGAAAACGATAACCCGCCCCGGCAAGCCTTTGCAGCGTGTCGGCGATGTTCCAGAAATACTTGTCCGAATACCAGGCCTGGCGCATGCGCTCGATGTCCAGCTTGAACGTGCGGTTGTTCAGGCGTTTGCCGTTGAATCGACTCATGTGTGCCTCCACTTGGTGTATTTTTTACACCAGGCAAATGCAAAAAAATCGGCCCGTCGAGGCCCAACCGGCAAGAAACGCTTATCGATTCTTGATCGTCCAGTCAAAGCCCAACACCGGATCATCCCAATCGATGCGCTCTTCGTCCGGCTGCTGCGGGTTGTAGGGTTCGGTGGTGTAATAGATCAACTGGGCCGGCTCTTGCCCCAGCACCTGGTAGCCGTGGGCCACACCGGGCGGAATTTTGACCACCTTGCGTCCCCACTCGCCGATGCAAATCGACATCCGCTCGCCCTCGGTTGGCGAACCGGGGCGTATATCGACCAATCCGATGCGGATGTTGCCCGCCACGCAGTACCAATAGTCGGTCTGCACCCGGTGCCAGTGAAAGGCCTTGATCACACCCGGATAAGTGACGGTGTGCGAGATTTGGGCAAAGGGGTGCGCGTCGACAAACGAGTCGGTCGATTTGAGCACTTCACTAAACATGCCCCGGTCGTCGGGACGGATGACGAGTTCCTTGATTTCTACACCGTCGATCATGGATTTACTCCTTGCAGTTTTGATTGCATTGTACTCGCTTCTGGTCAAGAGGACAAGCGGCCATTTTGCCTTGCTGCGGCCATCCGGTTGGCGATCAGCCCGGCCATCGCTCCCGCGCCAACCCCGTTGCCGATGTTGACCACGGCCAGCCCCGGCGCGCAGTTTTGCAGCATCGAATAGAGCGCGGCGACACCCTGCCCGCCCAGGCCATAACCCACCGGCGTCGGCAGACCGATCACCGGCACGTCGGCCAGACCGGAAACGACCGAGGGCAGCGCGCCGTCCATCCCGGCGGCGACGATCAACGCATCGACCTGATGTTCTTCCAGCATCTGGCGTAATGGTTCGAACAGGCGGTGCAGCCCGGCCACGCCGACGTCAAAGGTGGTGAAAACTGTACAGCCCATCTCCTTGCACAGCATGGCCGCCTCTTCTGCCGCCGGTACATCAGAGGTGCCGGCGGTGAGGATGCCCACCCGCCCGCCGGTCGACGGCCGCTCGAAATCCGGCCGGGTCAGCACCGCCGCCCGCGCCAAAGCATACCATTCGAACGCGACACTGCCAAAATCGCTGCGCAGCCGCGACTCCAGCTCGGGTGAAACCCGGCTGAGGATCGCCCGGCCGCTCTGTTCCAGGAAAATGCCCGTAATCTTGAGCGCATGCTCGACTGTTTTGCCCTCGGCCAGAATCACCTCCGGCACACCCTTGCGCCTGGCGCGGTGCAGGTCGGGGGTGACAAAATCAAATCGTTCACTCATCTAACACCTCATTCAAACTTCCACTGCGAAATCCAGCCAAATCCAGCGCGATGTAGGTATACCCAAGCTCTTTCAATTTTGCCACGATCTGCGCCCGCGCCGCCGGCTCGATCAGCCGCACGAGGTCAGCCTCGGGCACTTCGACCCTTGCCACGGGCAGGTGATCACGCACGCGAAGCTGGCGCAGGCCAAACGCCCGGCGCAAAAACTCCTCCGCCGCATCCACCCGCGCCAACCCTTCCGCTGTCAACAGTGCCCCATAGGGAAACCGCGAAGCCAGGCAGGCCATCGACGGCGCATCCCAGGTGGGCAGGTCCATTTCCTTGGACAGCGCGCGGATGTCGGACTTGGTCAAGCCGGCCTCCATCAACGGCGCCCTTGCTCCCGCCTCGTTCGCCGCGCGTGTGCCGGGGCGAAAATCGCCCAGATCATCCACATTGGCCCCATGCAGGATGTGTTTCAGCCCTTCTGCATCGGCGGTCCGGCGCAGCACGCGCATAATGCTGCGCTTGCAAACGTAGCAGCGCTGCGGCGAGTTGGCGCTAAATTCGGGGTCGTCCAGGATGTCCGAGTCGATCACCCGGTGGGGCGCGCCGATCCGGGCGGCAAGCTGCGCGGTGATCCCCTTTTCCGCCGAAGGATGGATCGCCGACTCGACCGTCACCGCCAGCACGTTGTTTGCACCCAAAACCTCCACGCAAACGGCCAACAGCAGCGTGCTGTCGACGCCGCCTGAAAAAGCGACCACCACGCTGCCCAGCTCGGCGACGACTTGTTTTAGCTGATAGACTTTCAAATCATTCTGTGTCATAAAGAATCCCTATGATGCGTAAAACGTAAGGACTAGAACAACGATCTTGGACTTTTTAATCCTCACGTTTTACGTTTCACGGCTTACGGCATCTTGACCATCGGCGTCGGCGTGGCCCTGGCCCCCCACGGCCCGTCTGGCTCGACCTGCACAGTGATCCACTTGGGGTTGGTGCGGTTGTTGACAATTTCGACATCCTCGTGGATCAGCCCCAGCCAAAAGTGCGTCGGGTTGCGCGACGGGGCATCTTGGAGCACCACGCTGCCGGTCACCAGCACCCGCTGCCCCGGATCGAGATAGTAGAGCGTCTCGTCGTCGCGCTGCACAGCGCGCAGATCGCTGTACTTGCCCACGCTCCAGCGCCACATATAGTCGCCGAGCGGGCTGTTGTCAAAACCCATCCCCACGCGAAACGCACCGGAACTGCTCCAACCCCCAAGTGTGGCAAAGTTCCAGTCGGTGGTATACTGGGTGCCCGATTCAGGGCCAATGGTGCGGATCGGCGTCTTGCCATAATTTTCCACCGTCGCCGTGAAATAGAGCGTGCCCCCCAGCGGGATCGAGGTTGCAGAAGCATCCCACTCTAGCCCGACAATCGTCGCCAGCGGCACACCGCCTTCGTGGATTTCGAGCGTGTCCGTCACCGTGACCTTGTTGCCCACCTTGTCCTGGGCCGTCGCCACGACGAGATAGATGCCATCCGGCGGCGGCTCGACGCCATCATCGATGCCGCCGGAATAATCGTGATAGAACGAACCGGCCTCGCCCACCTTGCCCGGCCCCTTGGGGTCGCCAATGGGATAGCGCGTACCGTCCTGCGACAGCAGATAAACCTGCACCTCGGCATCTTTGGTCACCTGATAGGTAATATTGACCCGATCATCGATGCCATCGCGGTTGGGGGTAAACATATGTCGGTCGAGGGCAAAGCCGGCCAATTCGGGCGGCGTCGTATCGGCATCGACGATGGTAAGCGTCTTTTCGACCTGGTAGGAATTGCCGCGCTTGTCGGTCGCCTCCAACACCAGCTTGTACTCGCCGTCGGGCAGCATACGGTCCTGCCGGAAACCACCCACCTCGATGGGAATCACCCCGCCAAAGTCGATGCGATAAGGCCGCCCGCCCACCGTGTGCGAGCGAGCACGGTCCTGACGGAAATAGTGTTTCACCCCCGCCGCATCTTGCAGATAAATGGACAGGGTCGCATTTTGAGACAACTTGTACTCAATCCGCGTCACGTCCGATTGGCCGTCGGCGTTGGGCGAAATGGTGGTGTCCGAAACGACTACATCATAGATCAACGGCCTGAACAGGCAGCCGCTGATCCCCGCCAGCGCCAGCGCCAACAACCCGATGAACCCGAACCATCTGAATCTATTCAAGCCAACCTCCATCTTGACCCGGCTGCACCAACACCGCACCCAGGTCGATATGCGTGCCCAGTGCATGGCCCTGGGCATCGAACACCGGCAAGCGCTCACCATCGGCGTAAAACCCGGCAATCACCCGGTACTCGCCCGGCGGCGCAGCAGCCGGGACGAAAAAAGCACGCCGGTCGACCACCGGCTCGCCGGGCTGCCACCAACTGGTCATCGCCGCGCCGAACTGCGGCGGACCGTCGGTGCCGTTGACGTAAGCGCCCTCCGGCGAAAGAAACTGGACATAAATGTCATAGCGCCCGGCGATCTCGTGCAGCGCCGCAAATTGAAATTCGAGCCACACCGGGTCGCCCGGCCGCACCTCACGCGGCGTAAGGCCGACCCCTTGCAGGGCCATGCCCGGCGCCCAGCGATAATCCACCGCCTGCACCGGCATATCATCCGGCGGGTACAAATAACTGTACACCTCGTACCCGCCGCCCACCCAATCGACCATATAGCGGTGCAGGCGCGCGTTGAGCCACAACTCGGCATCGCGCCCCGACGCCTCCGGCGGAATGTGCACCCGGTCGACGATCAGGCTCAAACGGCGCGCCGAGGGCAACGCGCCGGCTGGCGATTCGAGCAGCGCCGCGAATCCATCCGTCTGCACCGGCGACAGCCAGTGATGAGTGAACGCACCTTTGAAATAATTGAGCAGCACATTCAGGTGAAAATCGTTCGAAACCGTCACCACCGTATGCGGCACAGCGCGCTCCCGGTTGACGATCTCAGCCACCCGGCGCAGCTCCCCCGGATCGACGCCTGCATAGCCGTGCGTGGCGGCCGGCGCCTGCCACAGCAGCACCGCCAACCCGCCAACCAACAGCATCGCGATCCCGCCCCAGGCAGGCCAGTTGGCCCAACGCCGCCCCTTTAGCGTGCCCCATAGCAGCGCCGCCGCCCCAATTATGCCGAACACGGGCAGCAGCGCAATCCAGGGGTTACAATAAACCTGCTCCAGGTGTACCGGCGCCGGCCCGTGCCACCACAGCATATCGAAATGAATGGGCCGCCAGTAGCGCAAAATCAGCAGCGCCGGCGAACGCGCGTAATCGAACAGGTTATCCCAGGCGCTCAGCCCGGCCACCCACGACGATTGGCCGCTCGCGGCAGCGATCTGGATGGCCACGCTGAACCCCACCAACAGCGCCGTCAACAGGCCGGCCCACCAGCGGCGCGCGGCGAAAACCCGGCCCAACCACTCGGCTACCGGGATCAACAACAACGGAATGACCGGCAGCAAAAACCGCGATCCCCACGACAGCCCGGCGTGCCAATCTGGGTGCCGGGTATAACCCAGCAAAAAGAGCAGCAGTGTCGCACCGATCAACACGGCCTCGTCGCGCCGCCGCGACCACATCAAGGCCAGGCCGGGCAAAGCCAGCCCAAGCAGGGGTGAAAAAACAAACAACCCGCGCCCGGCGCCCAGCGTCAGACCAAACAGGCGCGCCGGAACCTGGCCCCAGTCGATCCCGCGCAAAAAACCGGCCAGCGCGAACAAGCTGTCGCCCAACCCGCGCAGCGCATATCCCCGAACCAGCACCACACCGCCCACAAGCGCAGCGCCGGCCAGCCAGGCCAACCGCTGAGCGCGCTCGCGGAACGAAACGCCCTGCTGGAACAAGAAAACCAGCGTAAACGCCGGCCAGGCCAGCGCCGATGTGACCTTGGTCAACAAGGTCAAGATCAAAGCGCCCAGCGCCAACACCAACCACCACCACCTGGGACGGCGCTTCCAGCACACCCAGCAACAGGTCGCCCCCAACAGCAGCAGCGCGGCAAGCGGCTCGCGGAAAAAGGTGCGTGTATAGGGCCAGGCAATCGTCGCCAGGCCGAAAAGCAGGCCGGCCGCCGCGGACACCGCCGGGGCCAAGTCCATCGTCTGCAAGAGCAGGCACAGCACCGCGCCGCTCAGCGCCGTGATGCCGATGTTGATCAACAGCACAGTCTGGACGTTGCCCAATCCATCGACGCGCAGCGCAAGCCAGTTGAGCGGCGCTGCCAGCAGCGGGTAAAACGGCTCGAGCTGCCCGACTTGGTTATGATAGTCCGCAAAGGCAACCTGCGGCACATCCAACACTCCGCGCTGGGCCAGGCTCTCGGCCATACCGAACAAAGCCAGTTCGTCGATCGAAGACAACAAACCGCGATAGGTGAGCAAATAAACACAACATAAAAGTACGAAAATGACCGCTGAAATATACAATTTACGTCGCTGGCAATAGACGGGCATGCACTCCTCACAAACGACACAGTGGGCTATGATACCACACAACGCATGTCGAGGCAAACAAAAGCCCTTTTCAATTGAACATAAAATTTGCTCTGGACAATTCACCATTCTTGATATACAATAAGGGTACAAACATTATGGCAAGTTATCGCCCGCAGGCGAACACATTAACAACCCAACACACCGGCCCGCCTGTTTTACGTGGCGCTCGCGGCAGATCGCTTTTTCAACACAACCATCCCGGAGAATTGGCCCCAAAATAGCCGGAATCACAAAAATGTGGTATAGTTTGAGCGCCTGACAATGCAGATTCCTGCCGCGAGTAGGAAACAGCAGGTCAGACACCCGGCCCGACCGGGCTAAACCAGATTTTGGCGAGGGCAACACCATGTCCAGGGACACATTTGACGAAGAACTGCTCAATCTTTGGGACAAGCTGACCGGTCACAGCACACTCGACGCGCCCGATTCACCGGTGACACAATCTTATCCGCTGCTGCCGATGCGCGACCAGGTGCTTTTTCCCGGCATGATCACACCGCTGTTCATCGACCGGGACACGGTGGTCAAGGCCATCGAAGTTGCCTTTGCCGAAGAACGGCTGATGGTAGCGGTCGCACAACGCGATCCCAGGCAACAGACTCCGCAGTTGACCGATCTCTATGCCATCGGCACCGAATTCGAGATCGTCAAAATGCTGCGCATACCGGACGGCACCACCAACGTGCTCGTCAAAGGCCGCCGCCGCGTCCGCATCGAAGGGCTGGACCGCAGCCAGGCCTACCCGCTCGTCAAAGCCAGGCCACTGGTCGATCCGCCAACAAGCGGCGCCGGCGTCGAAGCTCTGATGCGTGCCGTGCTCGCGCTCTTTGAAAAGTGCGTTCAGCTCAACCCCAGCCTCTCCGACGAGGCCTATGTCTTTGCCATGAACATCGACAATCCCGGCTGGCTCGCCGACACCGTCGCCTCATCGCTAAACCTGGGCCTGAACGAGTGCCAGGAACTGCTTGAAGAACTCAACACCGAGGCGCGCCTCAAGCAGCTAAGCATCCTGCTTGCCCGCGAGCTTGACGTGCTGGAACTCACCGAGCACATCCACGCCCAGACCCAACAGCAGGTCGATCGTTCGCAGCGTGAATTCTTTTTGCGCGAACAGTTGCACGTCATCCAGAGCGAACTGGGCGAAAACGACACTTATTCGCAAGAGATCGAAGACCTGCGCACCCGGATTGGCGAATCAGAAATGCCCGATCAGGTGCGCGAAAAAGCATTGCACGAGATCGACCGCCTGGCCATGATGATGCCCATGTCGCCCGAAGCCGGGATCATCCAGACCTACATCGACTGGCTGCTCGATCTTCCCTGGCAAACGCGCACCCAAGACAACCTGGACATCGCCCGCGCCGAGGCCGAACTCGAATCCAGCCATTACGGCCTCAACAAAGTCAAAGAGCGCATCCTGGAGCACATCGCCGTGCGCAAACTCGCCGCCGACAAGATGCGCAGCCCGATCCTGTGTTTCGTCGGGCCGCCGGGCACTGGAAAAACATCACTGGGCAAATCGATTGCCGAAGCGCTGGGGCGCAACTTTGTGCGGGTCAGCCTGGGCGGCATCCACGACGAAGCCGAGATCAAAGGCCACCGCCGCACCTACATCGGCGCAATGCCCGGACGGATTGTCCAGACCATGCGCCGGGCCAAGACGATCAACCCGCTCTTTATGCTGGACGAGATCGACAAGCTGGGGCTGGATTTTCGCGGCGACCCGAGCGCCGCGCTGCTTGAAGCGCTCGACCCGGAGCAAAACGACGATTTTTCCGACCACTATCTTGAAGTGCCTTATGACCTGTCCAAGGTGATGTTTATCACCACGGCCAACATCCTTGATCCAGTTCCACCCGCGTTGCGCGACCGCATGGAAGTGATCGAGTTTAGCGGCTATACCGACGACGAAAAGCTCGAAATCGCACGCCGATTTCTGATTCCCAAGCAAAAAGAAGCCCACGGGCTGGCCGAAACCCCGGTCAAGCTCATCGACCAGGCCGTGCTGAGCATCATCCACGAATATACCTATGAGGCCGGCGTCCGCAACCTGGAACGCGAAATTGCCCAGATCTGTCGAAAACTGGCCCGCCGGCTGGCCGAAGACAAAGCGATCCCCAAGCGGATCACCGCAGCGGCGCTGTTCAAGTACCTCGGCCCGCCGCAGATCGACAACTGGAAAGGGCTGACCCAAGACGAGGTCGGCGTCGCCACCGGCGTAGCCTGGACCGAGGCTGGCGGCGACCTGCTGCCCATCGAAGTGGCACTGCTCGAAGGCAAGGGCAACCTCACCCTGACCGGGCAGCTCGGCGACGTGATGCAGGAATCGGCGCAGACGGCGCTCAGTTGTGTGCGCGCACTGCTCAGCGGGTTGGAATCGGAAGAAGAAAGCACCGACTTTGACAAAATCGACGTTCACATTCACGCCCCCGAAGGTGCGATCCCCAAGGACGGCCCATCGGCAGGCGTGACCATCGCCACGGCGCTGTTCTCGGCGCTCACCCAACGCCCGGTGCGTCGAAACGTGGTTATGACCGGAGAGATCACTTTGCGTGGCCGGGTACTGGCCGTCGGTGGGTTGAAAGAAAAAGTGTTGGCTGCACATCGCGCGGGCATCAAGACGGTCATCTTGCCCAAAAGCAATGAAAAAGACCTGATCGACATCCCGCCCAAAGTGCGCCACAACACCGAATTCATCCTGGTAGAAAACATCGAACAGGTGCTCGAACGCACACTACTGCCCGAGCAAGAAAGCGAATAACACGGGCAGTGCGCATCTGATCTGTGTGCGGGCTGGAAAGAGGGGAAATATGAGTAAATCTATGAAACTTGGATTTGGCTTATCAGCGCTGTTCATCGCCATCGCATTCATCCTCGCCGGCTGCCGGCCTGAAGACAAACGGCTCGATCTGGAAACCATCCTGCCAGCCGCGTGGAAGCCTTATGCCACCTACCGGCTGGACACCGACGCAGACAATCAAAAAGAGTGGGTCATCCTCTACACCTACGACCAGCAGGTCAAAGACGCCTTTTCACCGGTGGGCGGCGTGATTTATCACGTCTTTCACTTTGCCAATCAAGACAAGGCCCCGGTGGTTTTTCCCTATCCACTCACGGCGCCCGGCTGGCCCTATCTCGGAGAAGGAAAATCGAGCATCGAACTCAAAGAAGTGCTGCAAGGCTCATCCGGCCCCGAAGTCATCTATCAAAGCACCGACAGCGAAGGGCTTGTCACCCGCCTGGCCCTCTTTACCTGGAAAGACCGCGCCCCCAGCCCGGTGCTTCCCCCCGAAGCCGACCCAACGACCGGCCAATGGTATCACTGTGTGGGCAAATTCAGCGCAGATGCACGGATCAGCCTGGAAGCCGAGCGCGTCACCGTGTGGGGGCGCACCGACGAGCGCAGCCAGCTTGCTGTGCGCAGCATCTACCGCCCGCAAGAGGGCAGCTATATGCAAGGCGACGACCTGATCGCGCCGGTTCAGACCTGCCTCGATTTCGCCTATGGGCAGCCCAAAGACATTCTCAGATCGCCTTACCCGGAAAAAATCCTGATGGCGTTCCTGTCCAACCTCAAAAACGAGCAAGCTGTCTACCAGTTTTTGACCAAGCAGGCCGCCGACGATCTGCGCGCGCAAAAAGGCACCTGGGGCAAAATAACTCCCTGGCCGCGCGCCGCTCTGACCGACATCTGCGTCAAGGAACTGCGCTATGCCCCCAGCCAGGAAGCCGCCGTCCAGCAGCAAATGGTCATCCTGGCCGAACAAACGCGCGATGCGCAAAAGGTGGTGGCTGTCACCCCGGAAACATGCCTGCCCTGCCCGCAGCCCGAATGCACCTGCCCGCCAACGCCCACGCCAGAACCGATCAGCGCTCCGGTCTGGGTCACATCAGTGGTTGAATACACACTGATCGATCAAACCAAAACCCTGTACATTCAATGGGGACTGGTCAAAGTCAACGACGTTTGGCGCATCAATCAGGTCGTTGTTGAATAAAGGTATCATTATTTGCAAGCTCTAGAATGAAAGGAAGAAAAATGAAGTGCAATGAATGTGGAGCCGAGGTCAGCCCAGAAGAAAAATTCTGTGGCAGTTGCGGCGCTCCCGTCGAAGCCGCAGAAGAACCGATCCAGCCCGAGCTGACCAAGGAAGAATTTGGGGCTAAAGAAACATTGATCCTCCATTCGCCGGTGCAGCCCGAACCGCCGGAAGAACCGGCCGACTTGCCGCCGCTGCCGCCGCTCGACGAATTGCAGCCGCCGGAACCTGTCGCCGAATTCGAACCGCCGCCGGTAGCCGGCCCAGAGCGGCTCGCCGAAGCGCCAATCATCCCACCGCCGCCACCACCGCCATCGCCAGCCGCGGCCGCCCAGGGCGGCAAAAACAAGACCGGGCTGATCATCGCCATCGCCGTCATTGTAGTGCTGCTGCTTTGCTGCTGCTGCATCGGCGGAGTCGCCATTTTCTTGTCCAGCGAAATGGGCCAAGATCTATTGTGGGAATTGGGCATCGGCGTGATCCTGCCGCTGCTCTGACGGTTCCTTGCCCCGGAAACTCAAAACCCCCACCCGGAAACCGGGTGGGGGTTTATCTTGTAAAAACAAAAAAGGTTCTCCTGGCGATGACCTACTCTCCCAGGGGGCTACCCCCCAAGTACCATCAGCGCTGGCGCGTTTAACTACCGGGTTCGAAATGGGACCGGGTTGGTCCACGCCGCTAAAAACACCAAGAGAACCTTTTTATCCAAGTTTATTGTTAACACTTGGCACCTAAAAGCTGAATAGAATGCTAGTCGCAACGATTTCGCTTTTCTTACGCGTAATGAATCAAGCCCTCGACCGTTAGTACCACTTTGCTGAACACATTGCTGTGCTTACACACGTGGCCTATCAAACTAGTAGTCTTCTAGCGGTCTTACTCCCTTAACGGGATGGGGGATCTAATCTAGGGGCGAGTTTCCCACTTAGATGCTTTCAGCGGTTATCTCTGCCAGACTTGGCTACCCAGCGATGCCGTTGGCACGACAACTGGCACACCAGAGGTCTGTCCA
>CAYRXM010000053.1:0-29013 GCA_964428175.1 uncultured Anaerolineae bacterium | reverse complement strand
TCGACGAGGCGACTCCTGGATAGCATAACCGGGCTATACACCCCTGAACGGTTACGAAAACTGAACGATCACATCTCGCATCTCGATTATTTGCAAAGGAGTGTAAAATGTCAACACCG
Organism: uncultured Anaerolineae bacterium; assembly: GCA_964428175.1. Lineage (GTDB taxonomy): Bacteria > Chloroflexota > Anaerolineae > JAFGEY01 > JAFGEY01 > CAYRXM01. Next base: position 28,894 of record CAYRXM010000053.1, on the reverse strand, counting down.
ACTATTTCTTCAGTCGCCTTGAGCAGCCTGCTCGAAACGGGCGGCGGGGCCTTTATGGGCTACAAGCGCGCGCTCAGCGGCCTGAGCGACGTGCAGGCGCGGACGTTGGTCGAAGGATCGCCGCACTCGGTCGCCGACCTGCTGGCACACCTCAACTTTTGGCAGGTCTGGATGTTGGACAAGCTCGCCGGCAAGGCAGTCTCGGTGCCCGAGCACGCCGAAGGCGGCTGGCCCAAGATCGCTGAAGGGGAGTGGGAAACCCTGGTCGAAACCTTTTTGAGCGGTCTGGAGGCGTGCAAAACGCAGGCCCAAGACGAAGCCAAACTGGGCGAGGTCTTTTTCTGGGGCAAACACGAGATGACCGTCGGCGATGCACTGCTGTCGACGGCGATACACAACGCCCACCACCTGGGGCAAATCATCCTCTTGCGACGGATGGCGGGCGCGTGGCCGCCCGAAGGCGGGATGTACACCTGGTAACATGTCTGGGGCGCGGTGTGCAACGCAGACAACGCTTTTGATTGTCTGCGTTGCACGCGCTCCTCCTTTTACACCTGAACCAATTCCAGCGCCTGCTCTCCTTCTGCCAGCGACGATGCGCTGAAATTGATCAAGAACTGTTTCAATTTTACGCCAAATTCCTTCTTGAGCGCCCCCAACCCTTCGACGCTGTCCACGCCAATCATCACCTTTTTCCCTGCCTCGACCGTCTTGTGGTACAACGGCCACCAGCGCGGATCGACGGTGGCGTTGGCCCCCGCGCCCGGCGTCCATTGGAGCATGTCGATCTCGTCGATGCCCAGCAGGTGATCGTGATGCGGGATCGCGCCCGGCCCATCCCAGTGATAGAGGCAGTAATCGACCCGCGCGGTCATCTCGCGCAGCACGGGCGCCATAAATTCGCCAAACATGCGCGGCGAGATCATGGCCGAAAAGTCGCACTGGAATTTGGCCACCCGGCCCGGCGCCCAGACCCAAAAATGGCTGCCGCCGCGCTCATCCTTGATCAACTTGTAGAGAATATCATAGTAATTGAAATAGAGCGAGGTAATTTTGAGCAGCGAATCGCGCACCCATTCAGGCCGTTCCAGCAGGTCGATGAGCAGGTCTTGAGTGCCGCGCATCGCGGCGAGGGTGTCCAACCCTTCGATCAGGTCGGGGAACGAGAGCAGGAATTTGCCGCGCCCCATCTGCGCCTGCTCGCGGGCCAGGCGCAGGGTGAACTGCCAGTAGAAATTGCCGGCGTCAAAGGCAAAGCGGGCCGTTTCGGGCGCGTCGATGCACGGCTCAAACCACACTGTGCCCGGCTGGTCGACGCCGGTGCAGCCCAGGTACAGGGCCAGGCAGTTTGGACCGAGGTCGGGCGAGACGGTGGGCACGGCTTCGCCCAGATAGTGAGTGTGGATGCACGCCCGCGCGGCCAGGTTAACGCGGTAGGCATAGTCGCTCACCGAATAGTGGGTCAGCCAACCTGCCGGTTCGGGCATGGCGGCGATTTCTTCCAGCGGCGCTTCGCGCGGCGCAGTGATTTGCATGGCCGGCCGGCCCAGGTCGCCGCCGTTCCACCACGCGGTCAAACGCTCGCGCACGGCATCCATATCCGGTCGGTATACAAGTGTCATCAACAATCCTCATTTGATCAACATGTGCCTGCCCATCTCGGCAGCCTGCTCCGGGTCGAACAGCGCCGCCACCAGGGCCAGCGCAAATTCGATTGCCGTGCCCGGCCCACGGCTGGTGATGCAGGTACCGTCGACGACGACGCGCTGCGCCACCGACGTTTGATCGGGCAGTCGATCGGACACGCCGGGGTGCGCGGTGGCCCGGCCGGGCAGCAAGCCGTGCGCCTGAAGCACGACCACCGGCGCGGCGCAGATCGCTCCATAGAGCCGCCCCGCCTCGCGCTGCGCCTTGAGCAAATCGATCAAGGCGGCGCAGTCGCGCAGGTGCTCCGCGCCGGGCATGCCGCCGGGCAGAACGATCAGATCGTAGGTCTGCCCCACACACTCGCCGATGGGCCGGTCGGCGACGAGCCGGACGCCGCGCGAGGCCGTCACCTGCAAGGTGTCCTCCACCGAGGCGACGGTCACATCGACGCCGGCGCGGCGCAGCACGTCGATGATGCACACAGCTTCGATCTCTTCTGTGCCGTTGGCAATGGGCACCAGGGCAATTCTGGTCATTCTTTTTTCCTCCCCAGCAGGGCTGTTTCCTCGCGCAAGCCGTTAAGGCTTGCCAAAAGATGAACAATGGCGTTCATTCTATCACAGACGATCCGAGCCGGCAAGTTGTCCGAGACCGAGGCCGTGTCTTGAGTGCCGCACTGCGCTTGACGCTTTTGCCCTCTTGGGTATATACTCGCCTCATCTTGACCCAGGAGAAGCCCTATGGCCTCAATCGAAACCACCATCGCCCAGGAACTCGGCCTGCGCGCCGACCAGGTGTCACGCACCGTTGAGCTGCTCGACGACGACAACACGGTGCCCTTTATCGCCCGCTATCGCAAAGAAGTCACCGGCACGCTCGACGAGACGCAAATACGCGCCATCCAGGAGCGGCTGGCTTACCTGCGCAACCTGCAAGCGCGCAAAGCGTCGGTGCTGGACAGCATTCGCGAGCAGGGCAAGCTGACGCCCGAGCTGGAAAAAGAGTTCCAGGCTGCCGCCACGCTGCAAAGGGTCGAAGACCTGTACCTGCCCTACAAGCCCAAGCGCCGCACGCGGGCCACGGTCGCCAGGGAGCATGGGCTGGAAGGCCTGGCGCAGATGATCCTCGACCAGATCACGACCAAGGACACGCCGGAGCAGTGCGCCCAGGCATTCTTGAGCGACGAGGTGCCCACCGTCGAGGAGGCGCTGGCCGGCGCGCGTGACATCGTCGCCGAGATCATCGCCGAGGATGCCCGCGTGCGGCAGTACATCCGCCAGCGCACCTTTGCCGAAGCGGTGATCGCCTGCGCGGAAGCCAAAAGCGGCGCCGACGCTGAGGGCACTTTTCAGATGTACCACGATTATTCCGAACCGCTGGCCAAGATTCCACCCCATCGCTGGCTGGCCATCCGGCGCGGCGAGAAAGAAAAGACGCTCAGGGTGCAGCTTGCCGCCTATGAGGAGGAGCTGATCGGGCTGATCGAGCGGCGCTATGTCAAAAATCCGCGCTCGCCCTTTGCCGGACACGCCCGGCTGGCTGCCGCCGACGGCTACAAGCGATTGCTGGCTCCGGCCATCGAGCGCGATCTGCGCAATGACCTGAGCGAGCGGGCCGACGAACACGCCATCCAGGTCTTTGCCACCAACCTGCGCGCGCTGCTGCTCCAGCCGCCGCTGCGCGGGATGCGCGTGGTGGGCATCGATCCCGGCTTTCGCACCGGCTGCAAGGTGGCCCTGGTCGATGAGACGGGCAAGTTCAGCGGCGGAATGACCATCTATCCCCACGAGCCGCAGAAAAAATGGGCCGAAGCGGTCGAACTGCTGGTCAGGCTGGTGAACGAGTTTGCGGTCGATGCCATTGCTGTTGGCAACGGCACCGCCTCGCGAGAGACGGAGCAGTTGGCCGCCGAGGTGGTGGGCAAGGCCGGGCGCGGCGCATACGTGATGGTCAACGAGGCGGGCGCGTCGGTTTATTCGGCGTCCGACCTGGCCCGCGAGGAACTGCCCGATCTGGACGTGTCGATGCGCGGCGCGGTGTCGATCGCCCGCCGGCTGCAAGACCCACTGTCTGAACTGGTCAAGATCGACCCGCAGTCGATTGGTGTCGGCCTCTACCAGCACGACGTCGATCAAAAGCGGTTGGGCGCGGCGCTGGACGTGGTGGTCGAATCGGCGGTGAACCACGTCGGCGTTGACCTGAATACCGCCTCGCCGGCGCTGCTGCAATACGTCTCCGGGATCAACAAGCGCACGGCGGCCAACATTGTCGCCCACCGCGACCAGAATGGGCCTTTCCGCTCGCGGCGCGAACTGACCAGAGTCAAGGGGTTGGGCGACAAGGCTTTCGAGCAGGCGGCCGGTTTTTTGCGCGTGCCCGATGGCGATAACCCGCTCGACAACACGCCGATCCACCCCGAATCATACGGCGTGGTCGAGCAAATCCTGTCGCTGATCGGCGTGCGCGGCGGCGAAAAAGACCTGCCCCAGCGTGTGGAACGGTTCGTCAAGTCGCAAAATGTCCAGGAACTGGCCCAACTGCTCGACGTGGGTGTGCCCACCCTGACCGACATCCTCGACGGGCTGATGCGTCCCGGACGCGATCCGCGCGACGAACTGCCGCGGCCCATTCTGCGCAGCGATGTGCTCAAGATGGAAGACCTGCAAGAGGGGATGGTGCTGCAAGGCACGGTGCGCAACGTGGTCGATTTCGGCGCGTTTGTGGATATCGGCGTCAAGCAGAACGGCCTGGTGCACGTTTCGCAGATGGCCGACCATTTCGTGCGCGACCCGCACGCCGTCCTCCACGTGGGCGACGTGATCCAGGTGCGCGTGATCAGTATCGATCTGGAGCGCGGGCGGATCGGGTTGAGTATGAAGGGGACCAAATAGCTTCGAGCAACTCGCCCATCGTCGCGGCAACCCGCACCGGGCAGCCCAATGCCTGCTCGAAATCGGCCACGGTCAGGTCGTCGAGGGTGCGCTCGCCAGCCTCGTCAAACATCGCCCGCGGCAGGCAGACCACATCACCCGAATCGCGACCGCGCAGCGCCGCGATCACCTCGCGCCCGCCCAGCAGCCCCGACACGGTCACAGTTTCCCCAAACAGCCGGTTGACCACCGGCGTCACCTCGAATTGAACGCCGATTTTCTCAAAAATTTTCTGCGCCGTCTCTGTAAGGGTGGGGGCGAAAAGTGTGCCGCTCACCAGGGTCAGGCGTGAGGCGTAATGCGTGTCACGCACTCCGTGCGTGACACGCACTTGGCGCGTGAGGCGTGAAACGTCAATCGTTCGGCTGTCGTCCAAAAACTGGCGCACCAGGCCGATGCCGTTTTCGATCTGCGGGTAATCGTCGTACTGGCGGCCGGGGGGGATGGGCAACCCGGCCTTGAGGTACCACTCGTCGGCGAGGTAGAGCAGGGTCAGGCCGCGCCGGCGGCGGAACTGCTTTTGCAGCGGCGCAAGCTGCTCGATCACCGCCCTGGACTCCTCGGCGGTGTACGGGCGGGCGCTGCGACCGTAGCGGGTCAATCCCACCGGCACCACGCCAATCGATTGGACGGCGGGATAGCGCGCCGCCAGGTCGTTCACCGACTGGATCAGGTGCTCGCCGTCGTTGACCTGCGGCGTGAGCACGAGCTGGGTGTGCAGCTCGATGTTCAGCTCGGCCAGCCGGTCGATCTGGGGCAACACGTCGGGGATGTCGTCGCGGCCGAGCAGACGCCGGCGCAGCGCGGGGTCGGTGGCGTGAACCGAGATGTACAGCGGCGAAAGGCGCTGTTCCTCGATGCGCTGCCAGTCTTCGCCGGTCAGGTTGGTCAGGGTGATAAAACTGCCGTACAGCACGCTGTAGCGGTAATCGTCGTCGCGCAGGTAGAGCGAGCGGCGCAGCCCTTGCGAAAGCGGCGGCATCTGGGCGACAAAGCAAAACTCGCAATTGTTGCGGCACAGGCGCATGGGGTCAAAGGTGGGCGATTGAAAGTCGAGGCCGAGCGGAGTGGCATCATCGCGCGCGGCGCGCAAACGCAACGTTTTGTCGCCGCGCTGTACCAGCAGGTTGAGCGATTCCTCGGCGGCGTAAAAGTAAACGTCGAGCACGTCGCGCAAAGGGCGCCCGTTGATGCGCTCCAGCACGTCGCCCGGCCGCAGGCCGAGCCGCCCGGCAATGCTGTCCGGCTCGACTGCCGAAATGACCCCGCCCGGCATCGGCTAGACCGCCTGCGCAACCAGGGCAAGGATGCGCTCCAGCACCTGCTCGACGGTGAGATTGGTCGTGTCGAGGACGACGGCGTCGTCGGCGGGACGCAGCGGCGACGCGGCGCGGCTGCTGTCGATTCGGTCGCGGCGGATCATCGAATCCAATATTTCGTCGTATTGCTGGGTCAGGTCGATCCCGTTTGCTTCTCGCCGGGCGATCAACTCGTGATGGCGACGGTGCGCGCGGGCCTCGACCGAGGCATCGAGGTAGATTTTGAGGCCGGCCTGGGGCAAAACCACCGTGCCGATGTCGCGCCCGACCATCACGATCCGCCCTTGCCCGGCGATGCGCCGCTGCTGGGCGACCAGCGCCTCGCGCACGCCTTGATAGGCGCTCACCGGTGAGACGGCCTGGTTGACCGGCGACGTGCGGATGGCCCAGGTCACGTCTTCCCCATCGGCGAGGACGGTGTACTGCCGCCCGTCGTCGATGGTGGGCGCTGTCACCTCGATGTGCAGCCGTTCGGACAGCGCGGTAACGGCGGCCTCGTCGTCGATGGGGATGCCGCGCGCCAGCGCCGCCCAGGTGACGGCGCGATACATCACGCCGGTGTCGAAATAGACATAGCCCAGCCGTTGGGCCAGCAGCGCGCCCACCGTGCTCTTGCCGGAAGCGGCCGGCCCGTCGATGGCGATCACTGTGGGCAAGATCATGAGCGGCTCCGCGGCCGGTGTCTGGCGGGCCGGGACGCCGGCTCTTGCCGCCGAACCTCGAACCCGTAGGGTTTGAGACGCAGCGCCGTTAGTTCGTCGCGGGTCAGCGGGCGATACGCGCCCGGCGGCAGGCCTTCCAGCGTCAGCGGGCCAATGCGCACGCGCACCAGCTTGACCACGAACAGATGGGTCGCCTCGCACATGCGCCGGATCTGCCGCTTGCGCCCCTCGTGAAGGACGAGACGCAGCCAGGTCTCGCCGCGCTGGCCCGATCCCCAGGGCGAACGCTGCAACTGGTCGACCCGGGCTGGGGCCGTTTTGCCATCGTCCAGTTCAACGCCGGTGCGCAGCGCGCGCAGCGTGGCCGCATTGATGTGACCGCGCACCAGGATGTGATATTCCTTGTCGTGCTCGTAGCGCGGGTGGGTCAGGTGTTGGGTCAGCGCGCCGTCGTCGGTCAGCAGCATCAGGCCTTCGCTGTCCAAATCCAGCCGCCCGACAGGGTGCAGGCCCTCGGCTTCGGGCACCAGGTCGATCAGGGCCGGGCGGCCGCGGTCGTCGCGCAGCACCGAGAGATAGCCGGCCGGCTTGTGCAGCAGCAGGTAGCGGCGCTTTTGCACCATCTGCACCGGCTGCCCGTCGACGGTGATGCGGTCGCGCGCCGGATCGACCTTGATCCCCATCTCGCGCACCGGCTGTCCGTTGACCTGCACGCGGCCTTCGGCGATGAGTTGTTCGCTGGCCCGTCGCGAGGCAATTCCCGCCTGGGCCAATGCTTTTTGCAGTCTGATTTTTTCCATAGGCCCGATTATAGCACGGAAAGCCGGATTGGGGAAAATACCGGCGTATCACACTGGGGTTGGTTTCGACAGCGTTGTACTCAACGCCCTCAACCAACGGTATGGGTATCGTTGTTCCAAACGGGGGGCAATGGTATAATGGTGGTGGTCGAGATTGGGCTAGAGTACTGAATTGTAATCACACAAGCCTGACCGGTCGTCAGACCGGTTGTTTCATTGATTGGAGGCATCCAGGTGTCAGAAGAATTGAACCCAACCGGGCAAAAATTTTCGGCCTTGCTGGCCGAAGCGTGGGAGTGGGAAATGCAAGACGATCCCCTGCGCGCCACCCGCTGCGGCGATCATCGCTTCAACGACCGCCTGCCCGCGGTCAGCGAGCAGGATTACCAGCGCCGGCGGGCACAGATCGAGACCTTTCTGGCCCGGCTGAACGCGCTGGATCGCGCTGCGCTGTCGCCGGCACAGCAGATCGACTATGACATCCAGGCCCGCTTTCTGGGCGATTGGGCCGCCGACTTGGGCTTTCACACCTATCGCATGCCCTTTGGCCGGCTGGGCGGTTTTCACACCGATTTTCTCGAACTGGGGCGCATCGTTCCTCTGAACACCGCTCAGGATTATGAAAACTATGTCGCGCGGCTGGACGGCTTTGCCGCCCTGGTCGAGCAGTACATCCTCTTGCTGCGCGGGGCCATCGACAGCGGGCACATGCCATCCCGAATCGCCCTCCAGGGTATGGACGGGGTCATCCGCGCCCAGGTCGTCGATGATGGGCGCGCCCACTTGCTGTACGGACCTTTTCTGTCCATGCCGCCGGGCATCGGGGCGACCGAGGCGGCGCGGTTGGCCGACCGGGGCCGGCGGGCTATCGAGCGATCGGTATCGCCCGGCTACCAGGCGCTGCTGCGCTTTGTGGTTGAGGAGTACCTGCCCGCCGCCAGCGACGAGATCGCCGCCTCTGCGCTGCCCGATGGGCGCGCCTTTTACGAGCACTGCGTGCGCAAATACACCACCCTCGATCTGACCCCGCAGCAGGTACACGACATCGGCCTGGCCGAGGTAGCCTCCATCCGCGCCGAGATGGATGAGGTGATGCGCCGGGCCGGCTTTGACGGCGACCTCAAGCAGTTCATCCATTTCCTGCGCACCGACCCTCGCTTTTACGTCGATACACCCGAGGCGTTGATGAAAGAAGCGGCGCTCATCCTCAAGCGCATCGACGGCGAGCTGCCGCGCCTGTTCAAGACGCTGCCGCGCACGCCATACGGCATTCGCCAGGTGCCGGATTACATCGCTCCCGAAACCACCACCGCCTATTATTTTCCGCCCGCCGGTGACGGCACACAGGCCGGATTCTATTACCTCAACACCTATGACCTCAAGAGCCGCCCGCTGTACGAACTGGAAGCGCTGTCCCTGCACGAGGCCGTGCCCGGTCATCACTTGCAGATCGCCTTGCAGCAAGAACTCGACATGCCGCCCTTCCGTCGCTTTGGCTGGGTCACTGCGTTTGGCGAGGGCTGGGCGCTCTATGCCGAGCGGCTGGGCCTGGAGATGGGCTTTTACCAGGACCCCTACAGCGACTTTGGACGCCTGACCTATGCGATGTGGCGCGCCTGCCGTCTGGTGGTGGATACGGGTATGCACGATATGGGCTGGACGCGCCAGCAAGCCATCGATCTGATGGCCGAGAACACGGCGCTGACCATGCTCAACATCAGCAACGAGATCGACCGCTATATCTCGTGGCCGGGGCAAGCGCTGGCCTACAAGATCGGCGAAATCAAGCTGCGCGAACTGCGCCGATTGGCCGAGCAATCATTGGGCGCGCGTTTTGACCTGCGCGAGTTTCACCACCTGGTTCACAGCGATGGCGGCATCCCGCTCGATCTGCTCGAGGCCAAAGTGCGGCGTTGGGTGGCCGAGCAGCAAGCATAAAGTGTGAATCCGCGTCAATCAGTGTCCCATTTGTCCAGCTGATTCCGGTTTACTCGACGGACTCTCAATTGAGGAAAAGAGGAATGGTGGGTTATGGTATCCACGCCAACTCGCGTCACACACGGCCCGATCACTGAACCAACCTGGCCCGTCGTCTTATCGCGCAACCGCGCGGAGAACTGGCGGCAGAAACGGTACGACCTCTGCCTGTACCACCGCGCGCTGGCTTTTCGCGCTGCCGGCGACGAACCCGAACCGCTGGCGCGCGCCCGCGCGTTCAAGGCCGTGCTCGACGCAATGTGCGTCGAGGTGGATAAGGGGCTGATCCTGGGCCACTGCCGGGGGATGACCGCCGATGTGCTGCCGGTCGGGGTCAGCGAATCGGACTATCGATGCCTGGTCGATGAACACCGGGCGCGCGGGCAGCGCGATTTTTGGGCCGGGTTCGACCACACGCTGGCCGACTATCCCACCTTGCTGGCCATCGGCGTCGGCGGCTATCGCCGCCGGGTGCGCGAGGCGCTGGTCAGACATCCTGAAGCGGATGCGCAAGTCTTTTTACAGGCCGTCGATCTGGCCCTGGCGGCGTTTTCTGCTTTCATCGCCCGCCTGGCCGCTGTCGCCGGGCAGGCCGGGCGACACGATTGCGCGCAGGTTTGCACCGCCATCATCGAGGCCCCGCCGGAGCATCTGTGGGGGGCGGTGCAACTGGTCTGGTTGACCCACCTGGCCTTCAAGAGCGAGGGGCGCTGCCACATGGCCCTGGGGCGCGTCGATCAATACCTGTGGCCGTTTTACCGGCGCGACCTCGAACAGGGACGACTGACCCGCGATCAAGCGCTGGTCTTGCTGTGCCACCTCTGGACGCGGCTGGACGAGATCGGCGAGGTACAGAACATCTGCATTGGCGGCCTGACCCCGGCGGGCGCCGACGCCACCAATGACTTGAGTTATCTGTGCCTGGAAGCGACGCGACAGGTCGGTTCGCCATACACCAACCTCTCGGCCCGCTTTCACGACGACACGCCAGACGAATTTCACCGCGCCTGCTTTGAGGTCATCCGCACTGGCATCGGCTTTCCGGCCATATTCAACGACCACGTGCTGCTGCAAGGATTGGACGAGATCGGTATCCCACCCCAGGCAGCGCGCGATTATTGCATGGTCGGCTGCATCGAGACAATGCTGCCCGGCCGGCAGCCGCCCTGGTCGGACAGCCGCTTTAACACCCCGCTCTGTCTGCTGCGGGCGATGGAGCGGCTGGGACAAGAGACAATGCCATCGTATGAGCGGCTGGTTGACCTGTTCCGGCAAGAACTGGTCGACGGCATTGCCGCGCACGCGGCCCAAGTCAATGCGCACATTGCCCGCTTTTCTGCCGGCCGCTTTCCCGATCCGTTCCTGTCTGCGCTGACCCGGCACTGCGTCGAGCGGGGGCGAGATGTCAATGACGGCGGGGCCGAATTCCCGCGCTTTCACGGGGTCTGCGTGATGGGGCTGGCGACCATCGCCGACTCGCTGGCGGCAGTGAACAAACTGGTCTTTGAAGAAGCGGCACATTGCCTATGCCGACCTGCTCCTGGCGCTGTGCGATGACTTTGCCGGGGCCGAGACGCTGCGTCAGATGCTGGAGCACAAAGCGCCCAAGTACGGCAACGACGATCCGTATGTCGACCAAATCGCCGCCCAGGTGGTGGAGTGGACGGCGGCCGAGTGCCTCAAGCACCGGCTGATCGACGGCGGGCGGTTTGTCGCGGCGATGGCGGCCAACGTGCAAAACATCGCCGCCGGGCGCGAGGTGGGCGCCACCCCGGATGGACGCCGCGCATTCACGCCGCTGTCGGACGCCGCCAGCCCCTACTTTGGCCGCGACCGCAACGGGCCGACCGCGTTTCTGACCTCGGTGGGCGTGCCGGACTATCATCTGGTGCTGACCGGCAGCGTGATCAACATGCGCTTTGACCCGGCTCATTTTGACGATCAAGCGGGCGCACAGCGCTTCCTGGCCTTCACCCGCTATTTCGTCGCCAACCGCATCCCGGAATTGCAGTTCAATTTCACCAGCAACGAGACGCTGCTGCAGGCGCAGCGCGATCCGGCGCGCTATCGCGACCTGGTGGTGCGGGTGAGTGGTTTTTCGGCACGCTTTGTCGAGCTGGCGGGGGAGGTACAGGCCGATATTATGCGCCGCCGGGCGCACGTGTGAAAACAAGTGACTGCGATGACCACCCTGGACAGGAATGCGCCAAGATGGTACAATAAACCCGTACAATCAATCCAAGTCGAACAGGAGAAAACAATGTCCAGCTTGAAATACCTCAGTCCGGAATGGGCCGCGGAAGCGGAAGAGCGTCTGCGCAGCCAGCTTAGCCCTGAGCAAATGAAGCACTTGACCTCCTCGATGCTCACCATCAATCACAATTGTCCAGATGGCAAATCCCGTGCGCTGTACTATGCACTCGAGAATGGCGTGTTTACCGACATTTCCGTTCGCGAAGAACCCTTTCCAGAGGCAGAGTTTGTCATCAGTGGGGACTATGAGATTTTTGCCAAAATCTCCCGTTCCGAAATTGGGTCGCGCTCGGCTTTGATGAGTGGCAAGCTGCGTTTGCAGGGCAACATGGTCAAGGCGTTGAGTCTGGCTTCGATTGTGGACCGTTTCAACAAAGTCATTTCAGAAATTCCGTGTGAGTATTAGGAGCTGCCATGAACACCGATCCCTATTTCATCGATTTTCCCGGACGCATCCGGGCCATTCAGGCCGAAATGGCGCGAGATGGCGTGGACGTCTACCTCGGTTCGCGCCTGCGCACACTTTCCTGGACGACAGATGCGTTTTGTCCCTGGCGCAGCTTTATCGTCATCCCCACGGAAGGGCTGCCGACCGTCTTTACGTTCGTCATCGATGCAGCCCGCATTGCCGATGAATCCTGGCTGGACTTTGACCATGTGCTTGGTTTCGCGCCGATGGGCGGGCAAGATCAAATCACGGCGCTCTCCGGCTTGATCGAGAAGCACCTCAAGGGGAAAAAGGGCGTGGTGGGCGTCGAAGCAGGGATGTCCAATTATTTACCGGAAGGCAACCTGACCCATTTCGAATACGTCTCGCTTGAGGCGGCGCTGCCAGATGCCAAATTGGTGAATGCGCTGGACATTGTCGACCGGCTGTCGATGATCAAGGATGAGGGCACGATCAACCGCTTTCGCAAGGCCGGCGAGATGGCGGATGCCGGTCACGTGGCGGTGCTCAAGGCCATCCAGAACGGCGGTTTTGCCCGGTACACCGAAACCGAGATCGCCGGCATTGCGGCGATGGGCATGCGTGCTGCCGGAAGCGTCTGGGAATGGTCCTTTACCGGCGGCAACGAGATCGCCTCCGGCTACCGCACCGGGCTGATGGGGGGCGCTTGCACGCCGCCCACCGAACGCCGCTTGCAGGCCGGTGAGCCGTTGATGGTCGATCTGCACTCGACCTTCAAACTTGCGCTTGGCGATCACACCCACAACTACCTGCTCGCGCCCGCCACGCCGCGCCAACGCTGGCACGCCCAGAATTTCGTGGACATTGTCAGTTTGTGCCTGGACACCTACAAAGCCGGGATTTCGCCTTCTTTACTGGCCGACGAGATGCTGCTCTTTTGTGAGGAGCGCGGCTTTGCCGAATATATGGTACCCGGCTTCGAACACGGCATCGGGATGCTCGGCGACGAGTGGCGCATCGGCAGAAATGACGGCCCGTTCCCCTATTGGACGAACCCCGATCACGTTTACCAGCCCAACGAAATGCTGATCTGCGCCATCCAGTATGCCTGTCCAGAAGAAGATATCGGCTTTCGTTACGAAAACGCGATCCTGATCACCGCAGACGGCTGCGAGATCATGTCAAAATATCCGTTGGCGGTGGAAGAGATCGCGTAAAAAGACGCGCAAGGGTTCATAAGCTAACCAGTTACTTTTCCAGAACTATGATATGTTGAGGGCTGCGGCACACCTCGTTATCCTACAACGCTGTGCCGCAGATTGTGAAGCCGTTTGCATATGGGCGCAATCACGCGGCGACAAATCGCCGCTGGTCTTGATGTTTTCTTGACCTTTTGGCGATGTTTCTGATCGCCACCTTGATATGTGGTGTGGTATACTGGATTTCGTCAATGAGCAGCGCTGCCGGATAGATTCAATCCGTAAGCGCTGCCTTTTTGTGTCCATACATACCACAAATCGAGGTGAGGAATTGTGAACGGCTTTTTTGCAGAACAGAGTCTTGCGGCCAACATTGTATTTGGTCTGATCGCCCTGGTTATTCTCGTCCTTAGTTCTAATCTGGCAGTGAAAAAATTAATTGGACTGGCCGATTATTTTCATTTATCAACAACCTTTATGGGCGTGACGGTCGTATCTTTGGCCACCAGCATTCCAGAAATTACCGCCCATCTGGTCGCTTCGGTGGGCATTTTACGCGGGTCGATGGACTATCAAATCGGTTCAGCCATCGTGCTGGGCACCAATATTGGCTCGGATGTGGTGCAGCAAACGTTGATCATGGGACTGGTGGTCTTGATGACCGGCACATTGGTTTTCAAACGCTATTTCTTGTGGAAAAGTATGGTGCCCATGATCGGCACGACCATTATGTGCCTGGTGCTTGGTTGGGATGGCTCCTACTCGCGGCTGGATGGGCTGATCTTGTTTGGGACGTTCATCGGCTATATGTACTATTTGTATTTTGATGAGCGCAAACACTACAAGCGTGAAGACAATGTGCAGGAAGATGTGGATGCGCCCAAGAACGGCAAACAGGTGGCGTGGTGGATAACCATTGCGCTTGCATCGATGGGGCTGGCTATAATCGGCGCGCAAATCGCGCTGAATGTGACCGAACTGGTGGTGGTGCGCACCGGGATCAGCGGTTCGCTGATCGGTGTAGTCCTGTTGGGTATCGCTTCAGCGTTGCCGGAATTCACCACCGCGGTTGTGGGCGTGCGCCACAACTCGCACGGCATCTCGCTGGGCACACTGGTGGGCAGCAACATCACCAACCCGCTGGTCGCCATTGGCGGCGGGGCGCTGGTATCCACGTATTGGGTGCCCCGTTCGCTGATCCATTGGGACCTGCCCTGGGAAACAGTGACCGGGTTGATCTTGTGGGGACTTCTCTGGATCACCAGGGGCAAGCTGGGCAAATGGGGCGCGTTTTATCTCATCGCCTTGTACTTTATATACCTCACCTTTCGTGTACTCCTTTTTGCGGCAGATTAGCCCGGTCATCTACTAGACGACAGTATAAAGTTGGGCACAAGAAACCACTCGCTTGGGCGGGTGGTTTCTGCATCGAAATCTTGATGAGGCCGGCCTCGCTAATCGCAAAGGATTGACAACAATTGTCTATCACGATTGATCCGCCATCACGGCGGGGAAAATTGAAAATCTTTTTGGGCTATGCAGCCGGCGTGGGCAAGACGTTGGCGATGCTCCAGGCGGCGCAGCAGCGACAAGAGCAAAATACCCATGTTGTGGCTGCCCTTACCGAACCCTGCGATCACCTGGAAATGAGCCTGAAAGCAGTCCTGCCTCGCCAGGGTGAACAACAAAACGGCGCAGGATGCGAGATCGATCTGGATGCCATCCTAAAGCAGCACCCGCAGTTGGTGTTGGTTGACGAACTGGCGCATGTGAATGCGCCCGGCATGCGCTATGCCCACCGTTACCAGGACGTTCAAGACTTGCTTTCATCGGGGATCGACGTGTACGCCACGCTCAACATCCTGCACCTGGAAAGCCTGTGCGACATCGTCACACAAATCACTGGCGTCACCGTTCAGGAAACCCTTCCAGACAGCGTGCTGGATCAGGCCGACGAGATCGAGTTGATCGACCTGGCGCCGGAGGAGGTGTTGAGGCGGTTTCAGGATGGTCGGATCCGCGTGCCCGAGTGGATGGTCGAACATGCGCCGCGTTTTTTCCGTCTGGGCAATCTGATCGCCTTGCGCGAGCTGACCATGCGACGAGCCGCACGCTGGGTCGACGAGCGAATGCGCACCTATATGCAAAGCCGCGCCATTGCCGGGCCGTGGGCCGCCGCCGAGCGGCTGATGGCCTGCGTGAGCGCCAGCCAGTCGGGGGAGCAGGTCGTGCGTACGGCCCGGCGGCTGGCCGATCAATTAAACGCCGAATGGTTTGCCTTGCACGTGGAGACCGACCGCGAAACCCGATTGTCGGAAACGCACAAGGATCGACTGGCCCGCACCCTGCACCTGGCCGAAGAATTGGGCGGCCGGGTGACCAGCCTGCCGGGCGCGTCGGTGGTCGAAACGATATGTGCGTATGCTCACGCGCACAACATCACCCGTGTCATCGTTGGCCGCTCCCCACGCAGCCGGTGGCAGCGGCTGATAGGCGGCAGCCTCGCCGAGCGGATGGCGCGCGCGGACCGCTCGCTCGATGTTCATATCATCGCCGAACCGCCGGTCAAACCCGTCTCCGACCAGGTTGCCAGGCGATTGTCTTTTCGCCCCTGGCGGAATTATGTGTTGAGCCTGGGCCTGGTTGTGGGCGCGAGCCTGTTGAGCGCATTCGCCCAACCCTACATCTCGCCGGCCAATCTGGCCATGATCTATTTGCTATGTGTCGTAGTCGCTGCCGTTTATCTGGGGCGCGGGCCGGCCATCACAGCTTCGTTAACCAGTGTGCTGATATTGGACTTTTTCTTTGTCCCTCCCGCGTTTACGCTGGCCGTGACCGACACCGAATATGTGCTCACATTCCTGGGGCTGCTGGCAGTCGGTCTGGTTATCGGCAGTCTGACGGCGCAGGTACGCAGTCAGATCGAGAACGCCCAACGCCGCGAGGTCGAAACAGCCACATTGTATGCGTTAAGCCGCGATCTGTCTGCCGCTGAAGGTCTGGACTCGATTGTCGAGGCCATTGGCAACAGCATGCGGCAAACATTCGACCGCCAGGCAATCATCTTGCTGCCGGCATCCGGAAACGGAATGAACCTGGAGGCATACCATCTGGGCGCCGACCTGATGCGCAACCCACGCGAGATGAAAGTAGCCGCATGGGTGTTTCAACACGAATGCCCGGCCGGGCGTGGAACCGACATCTTTTCCGAGTCCCAAGCCTATTATTTGCCGCTCAAGACCGTTCGCGGCATCGTCGGTGTGCTGGGCGTCGAGCCAATGTACAGCGGCCGCCTTCTTTCGCCCGAACAACGGCGGCTGCTGGAGGCACTGGCCTACCAGGCCGCGCTGGCTATCGAACGCGCACAACTGGCTCAAGCCGCGCAGCGCGCTCACCTGCTGGCGGCAACAGAAAAGCTCCAGTCGGCGTTGTTGAACTCGATCTCGCACGACCTGCGCACGCCGCTGGTTTCGATCACCGGGGTTTTGAGCAGCCTGGAAGACGAAAAAACGCCGCTGGATGCCACCACCCGACGCACACTGATCGAAACGGCATGCGAAGAAGCAGAACGACTTAACCGGCTGGTGGGCAACCTGCTCAATATGACCCGCATCGAGGCCGGCGCGGTGCGCATCGCCCGGCAGCTTGAAGATGTTCAAGATGCAATCGGCTCGGCGTTGGAACAACTCGAACCGCGCGTCGCCGGACGGCAAATCCGGGTCGAACTGCCACCCGATTTGCCTTTTGTGCCGATGGACTTTGTGCTTGTTGTGCAGGTGCTGGTCAACATTATCGATAATGCGCTCAAGTATTCGCCGCCTGAAATGCCCATCGACATTTGCGCCTGGACAGCAGCGGGCGAGGTGGTGATCCAGATCGCCGATCGCGGGATTGGCATTCCACCAGAAGACCTGCACCGGGTTTTTGACAAATTTTTTCGTGTGCAACGTCCAGACCAGGTAACAGGCACCGGCCTGGGTCTTTCGATCAGCAAGGGGCTGGTAGAAGCACATGGCGGGCGTGTCTGGGCCGAAAACCGGCCAGACGGCGGCGCAATGTTTACTCTGACCTTGCCAGTGGAGCATCAAGATGGTTAAAGAAGGCATTCGCGTGCTGGTGGTCGACGACGAGCGGGCCATCCGGCGTTTCTTGCGGGCCGCGCTCAATGCGCACAACTATGTTGTTTTCGAGGCCGCCGATGGCCAGGAAGCGATCTGCTCGGTCATTGACAACCGGCCCGACCTTGTCATCCTCGACCTGGGTCTGCCGGACATCGAAGGGATCGAGGTCACTCGCCGGCTGCGAGAATGGACCAGCATTCCGATCATCATCCTTTCGGTGCGCGAGCAGGAGGCAGACAAGATCGGCGCACTGGATGCGGGCGCAGACGATTATCTGACCAAGCCCTTTGGCATCGGAGAACTGATGGCGCGTATGCGGGTGGTGCTGCGACGCCTGGCTGAGCCTGACACATCACCGGCCTTTCAAATCGACGGGCTGGTCGTGGATCTGGCCCGGCGGCGGGTGACGGTAAATGACAAAGAAGTTTCCCTGACGCCAACCGAATACGATTTGTTGCGCATCTTGGTCCAGCATGCCGGCAAGGTCTTGATCCACCGCCAACTGCTGTCTCAGGTATGGGGCGCGGGCTATGAGTCCGAACTGCACCTCTTGCGGGTCAACATCAGCAACCTGCGGCGCAAGCTGGAGGCCGACCCGACTCGCCCGCAATACATCCTTACCGAACCGGGCGTGGGCTATCGCCTGCGCTCCGAGTTTTAGAAAACGCGCTCACACAAGCAGGCCCATACTCCCATTACCCGGCGTATCTGTGGAGAGTCCCGCCCAGTAAATTTGCCGTGAAGGTAGCGTGAAAGCCGATTTGCACTATTTGTGCAATCATGATAAAATTCGGGCGTTTTATCCCAATTTTGGAGGGTAGGAGGGAGCGGGGTGACCTTTTCTTCGAGTTTATTCATCGTACAGATCATCTTGTCAATCGGCCTGGTGGTGCTGGTGCTGTTGCAGACCAAGGGCGGGCTGGGTGGCATCTTTGGCGGCGATGGACCGACCTTGCACACCCGGCGTGGCGTCGAAAAGACGCTGTTTCAGGTGACGATCGGTCTTTCGGTCGTCTTTTTTCTGAGCGCATTGGCAACAGCGCTCTGGGTCTAGGGCTGCACGGCAGATCAATCGCCGAGTCCTCCGGCAGGGACGCAGGCAGCCTCATTGGTTTGACCGCATAGTGGGTGTTGTGTGAATGGGAACTCGAATCGAGTTCGTGTTCACACAACACCCATTTTCTTAAAACATTCTCTTGGAGCAAGCATTCTTTTGGAACGAGAACCCTTGAGCAAATACGTGCGCTGGCAGCTCTTGCTGACGCTGCTCGGGATCATCCTGATTGCCACGCTGCTCTATACCATCTCACAAGGCCAGGAACAAACCATCGCCTTGTCTGCCGCCGCCACAGCGACGCCATCGCTGGCCGCGACCGTGGTGCAGGGACGCGGCGGCACCTATGTCGAGGGCGTGGTCGGCTATGGGCAGTTGATCAACCCCTTGTTCAGCCTGTTCAACGACGTCGACCGCGACCTGTGCGCGCTGATCTTTGAAGGATTGACCGCCGTCAACGAGCGCGGCGAGATCGTGCCCCGCCTGGCCGACCGCTGGGAAACGTCGGAGGACGGCCTGGTTTACACCTTTTACCTGCGCTCCGATGTGCGCTGGCAGGACGGCGAGCCGTTCACCTCCGCCGATGTAGCCTTTACAGTCGGCCTGATGCAAGCGCCCGATTTGCCCATCGCGCACGCCTATGCCGGCCTGTGGCGTTCGGTCACGGTCGAGGTGGTTGATCCGTACACCGTGCGCCTTGTGCTGGTCGAGCCGTATGCGCCGTTCATCGATTATACCACCCAGCCATTGGTTCCCAGGCACATCCTCGGCGAGTCGCCTGTCGCCGAGCTGCTGACCCACCCGTTCAACACCAACCCGGTAGGCACGGGCCTGTTCCGGTTGGTCGAACTGGATCAGAGCCACGCACTGCTGGAAACCAATCCCCAACACCCCTTGTGGCACAAAACCATGCTCGACCAGATCGAACTGCGCTTTTACAACACCGACGCCGACGTTTTTGCCGCCTATCAATCCGGCGCGGTGATGGGAATAGGCCACATCTTGCTCCAGGACCTGGATCGCGCACGCGCCGAAACCAATTTACAGCTCTATTCGGCCCGGCAGTCCGGCTATGGGCTGGTCTTTTTCAATCTGAAAAACCCCGACAAGCCCTTCCTGCAAGACCGGCGGGTGCGCCAAGCGCTGGCCTATGCCATCGACCGCCAGGCCTTGATCGACGCCGCGCTCGGCGGGCAGGGCATGGCCATTTACAGCCCGATCATGCCCCAATCCTGGGCCTACAAGGCCGACATTGAACGGTACGAGCGCGACCTCGGCGCGGCGGCGGTGCTGTTGGACCAGGCCGGCTACACTCTGCCCAACCCGACAAGGGTGCAGGTCGGCGATGCCGGCCCGCAGCAGACCAACGTGCGCGCGCTGAACGGCCAACCGCTCGAGTTCACCCTGCTCACCGACATGACCGCCGAACACATAGCCCTGGCCAACGCGCTGGCGGCACAGTGGGCACAAGTGGGCGCACGGGTGTTGGTACAGCCGGTCGATTTTGCGACGCTCACCGCCAACCACCTCCAACCGCGCCAGTTCGATGCCGTGCTGCTGGAATGGCTCTGGCAGCTCGACCCCGACCCCTATCCGCTGTGGCACGAGACGCAAACCGGGTCATCCGGACAGAATTACAGCGGCTTTGAAAACCGCGATGCCTCGGAGGCGATCGAGGTTGCCCGTCTGCTCACCGACCGCGCAGCGCGCAAGCCGCTGTATGACCAGTTTCAGACCATTTTTGCCCAGGAAGTGCCGGCGCTCCTGCTCTACCAGCCTGTTTACACGTTCGGCGTCGATAAACGGGTCAGAAATGTCCAGACATCGCCGCTGTTCGATCCCAGCGACCGGTTTCGCAACATCTGGCAGTGGTCGCCGCTGGAAAAAGAGGTGCTGCTGCGCGATCTGAACAACCAGGTCGATGACGCACTTGACAGGCAGGGCGATTTGTGGTATGATCCGGGCCGTTAACAAATGGTATGCAGGCCGAAGTGGCGGAACTGGCAGACGCGCTACGTTCAGGGCGTAGTGAGGGAACCCTCATGTGGGTTCAAATCCCACCTTCGGCACAGAAATCCCGAGTTCACAAGGCTTGGGATTTTTTGTTTTTTGACTACTGACCGCTGGTAGCTGACCGCTCATGATGACGCAACTCGACGCGCGACGATCTTGGGCGCTGGCCCTGGGGATCGTGCTGATCGCCTTTGGCCTGCGCGTCTATCTCCTCGATAACCAGTCCTTTGCCTTTGACGAAGGTTGGACCAGTTACGCGATCCACCACCCCTGGCGCGAAATGTGGGCCGTGCTCGCGCCGGACAATCACCCGCCGCTCTATTACCTGCTGGTCAAGGCCGTGGCCGAACTGGCCGGATACGGCGATTTTGCCACCCGCTTTCTCTCGGTAGCCTGCGGGACGGCTCTCGTCGCCGGGACGTATGTGCTGGGCTGCCGGTTGGGCGGGCCGGTCAGCGGGTTGGGGGCGGCGCTGTTTGCCGCCTTTTCTCCCTCATTGATCTATTACGCCCAGGAAGCGCGCATGTACGGCCTGTTGATGGCCCTCGGCGTGCTGGCGTCGTACTGTTTGCTGCGCCTGGCCGGGCAGCCTCATCGACGCTGCTGGTGGGTCGGCTATGTGCTGGCCGCCGCCGGGACGCTGTACACGCAGTATTTCGCCGTCTTGCTCCTGGCGGCGCACAACCTGGCCGCGCTGGCCTGGATCATTTGGCGGGGCCGCCACGACCGTTCCTGGGCGCGCCTGCTGGGGCGTTGGGCGCTGGCCCAGGCCGCCATCCTGCTCCTCTACCTGCCCTGGCTGCCCACGGCGATCCGGCAGGTGAACATCGGGCAGGGGACGTGGTGGCGCATTCCACTGCCGGCGGCAATGATCCTCTCCGACATCTGGCTTTTTTTCACCCTTGGCCCCAACCGCCCGGCGCAAACGCCCTGGCTGAACGCGCAGACGGCCGGGGTGCTGCTGGCGCTGGTCGCCGCGCTGCTGCTGGGCTGGAAAAAAGGCCGCCGGGCCGGCCGCGCGTTTGCCTGGTCGCTGCTGGCTTTGCCTGTGGGGCTGGTCGCCTGGGCCGGCAGCCGCTGGCCGATCTACACTGACCGCTATATGCTGGTCGCCGCGCCGGGGTTGGCGCTGCTCGTCGGGTTGGGTGCGGCGGGGTGCCGGCGGGCTGTTTCCAATCGATGGCGCTGGTTGGGCAGGTTGTCCGCTGCAATGACCCTGCTCGCGGCAGTTGCCGGGCCGCTCGGCCAGTTGAACGCCTATTATCACCAGCCGGCCTATTGGCGCGAAGATTTTCGACGCGCCGCCGGGTACGTGATGGACACCTCCGGCGCAGACGACGCGGTGCTGATGCTCGGCGCGTACCAGCCGCTGATGCAGTATTACCGCGGCGCGGCGCGGGTGGTGCGCTTTCCGCTGCGCGGCGACAGCGTGCAGGACGAAACTGAAGTGATCGACGCGCTGAACGCGGCGATCACACCTTCCAGCCAGGTGCGGCTGGTGATGCATAGCTGGCCCACCGTCGATCCGCAGGGATTGGTCGAGGGGATGCTGCGCGCCAACTGCCGCCTGCAGGGCGAGCACTGGCAGCGCGAGACGGGCCAGCGGCCGCTCAAGCTGCTCAATTTTGAAGCCTGCACTCCGTTCACGGTTGAACCCCGCCAGCAGATCGACGCCGTGTGGGGCGACCAGATCGCTTTGATCGCCTACCGGCAGGTGCATTTCGAGCCGGATAAACAGGCGCACCTCTTTTTGTGGTGGCAGACGCTGCGCCGGCCGGAGCGAAATTTCAGCACCTTTGTCCACCTGGTCGGCGCCGACGGGCAAATGATCACTCAGTTCGATCACCTGCCCTTGAGCGACTTTTACCCGATGCAGGCCTGGCCGCCCGGCACGCCGCAGCGCGACGACGCCCCAATCAACATCCCCACCGGGGCCGATCTCGACGGCGCGTGGCTGGCAGTGGGTGTGTACGATCGGGGAACGATGGCCCGGCTGCCGGTAACGCTGGACGGCGAACCGGCAGGAGATTTTTTGCGTATTCCGGTCGATGTAGGAAAGTGATAATGGATACGGTTGCACAGGAATGGATTTTGGCGCAGCGCAACGTGCAATACAGGCGAACGCCGGCGCTGGCGGTCAAAAACGAAGCGGAGGCGCGCGCGTTTGTGGATGCGGTGGGGTTTTGTTTTTTGTGGCCGATCAAGGACATCGAGATGCCCAACTTGCTGCACGCCATCGCCGGGCGGGCGCGCGAGGTACCCGCCGAGCACGCCGATCCCGATGGCAGCCGCTGCTGGGGTTGGAAGGATCGCTCGCTGGGGCAAAAATGGTGGTATTACGCCAAGCTGCTGCGCCGCAAGGCGACGCTGGTCTCGCTCGACCTGCTGCCCTATTTCTACGCGTGCAGCGCCAACTATGGCGATTTGAACGATTATGTGCAGGAATACCAGGACGGCGTGCTGACTGCCGAGGCCAAACAAATCTATGAAGCGCTGCTCGAACACGGCCCGCTGGACACGGTGCGGCTGCGCCGGGAGGCGCACATGAGCGCCGAGAATGCCAAGAGCCGCTTTGATCGCGCGCTGGCCGATTTGCAAGTCGGCTTCAAGGTGCTGCCGGTCGGCGTGGCCGAGGTGGGCGCGTGGCGCTATGCCTTTGTGTACGAGATCGTGCAGCGGCATTTTCCCGACCTGCCCGCGCAGGCCCGGCAGATCAGGCGCAGCGAGGCGCGGCGAACGCTGGTGCAGCGCTACCTGGAGGCTGTCGTCGCTGCCGGGCCGCCAGCCCTGGAGCGCGTCTTTCACGTCTTTGGCTGGGAAAAAACCGAGTGGGCGCGCACGCTTGCCGCGCTGGAGCAAGAGGGAATCATTCGCCGGGTCAAAGTAGAGGGCGAGGCGGAGCCGCAGCTCGTGCCGGTGCGGTTTGTCGAAAAAGGATGATTCTTGAAAATCGCCGTCAGAAGAGCGCCGCACGCCCACGTGCAGCCTCCCGACGTCAGGGCGTTCCCCCTGCATCAGCCAGCATCCACGCTATCCAGCGATTAAAGGCGACGTGATGCACCTCGGCCAGCAGCACATTGCCCTCCACAGTGGCCAAAATCTGCGCTTCCGGCGGGTGGGTGGCCATCCCCGCCTCGATCAACACCGCGATGTACAGGTCGGTGGGCAGAATGTCGGCCCCCGGCGCGGTGAGGGTAAAGCGGTTGCCGATCGTCGTATAGCCGGCCTCGGCCATGCGATCCCAGGCATAGGTATCGGCGTGTAGCACGCCGCGGCCCGGCGCGTCGATCTCTTGATCGACCCAGAACTGGGCCAGTGCGTTGTGCATTTCTTCGGCCAACTGCTTGCCCTGCCGGATCAACTCCACATCGCCGTGCGCGGCGTAAAAGGTCAGCGGGCCAACGATGTTGAGGTTGGCGATGGAATCGACGTGCAAGCTGATCACCACCGGCGTCCGCCCGGAGCGAACCCCCAGATAATAACACAGGTTGGCGCGATATTGCAGGTCATCGCGGCGGGTGTTCTGCCCATCGTCGACGGTGTTGGGCGTGCGCGTGTACTCGTCAAAGAGCGAATCGTCGTCATGAGTAAACACGGTAATCCAGCCGTCGGCGTCGAGCAGCGCTTTCCAGGCATAGGCGCGTTCCAGCACCGCCCACCGCTCCAGCACCGCCCGCCCTACCGGTGGATAGATCGGCGTGCCGTTGTCGGCGCGGGTGTGGCCGGGATCGAGGATGATCAGGTAGCGCGCCTTGAACTCGTCCAGCGTGGTGGGCCGCGTGGGACGCACAAATGGCTCGGCGTTGAGTTGCTCGGCGACGGTGTGCGGACCGAGGCCGAGGCCGTAGGTCGATGCAGCGTAAGCCAGGTTGGCTAACTGCTGCACGCCGCCGCGATCCAGCGTCAGTTGGACGACCTGCGCGGCGTCGCCGTTCACCTGCGCCTGGGCTTCGACCACGGTATAGCCGCGCGCCAGCAGGTCTGCGCCGTCCGTGCCTTCCTGGATCAGGGCCAGCCGGGGGGTGAACATGCCGCCGCTCAAGCGGGTGAGCAGGGTTTCCCACTCGTCGATCTGCGTGCCCAAATCCGCTTCCAGATCGACGTACAGGCCGGGCAGGTGCCCGTCGGCGATGCTGATGCGCACGAAATCGGGGTGGTTGTCGAGGGCGATGAAACTGAGCGTGCGCAGCCCGCGCCGGCGCACAGCGTCAAAGGCCTGGCTGGCGCCGAGCATGTCGCTCTGCGGCGGCATGGCCAGCACCACCTGCACGCGCGACTCGGGGGCCGGGGTCGCCGTAGGCTGCGCATAGACCGGCGTCGGCGTCGAGGTGGGCGGCAAGGGCTGGATCAGTGTGGGCGTAGGCGATGGCGTGGGCGTCGGTGTGTGGGTAGCAGTGTGGGTCGGCGTCGGCGTGTTTGTCGGCGTCGGTGTGTGGGTGGCGGTGGCGGTATGGGTCGGCGTCGCTGTTGCCGTGAACGTGGCCGTCGGGGTGGCAGTGACAGTGGCGGTGGCGGTCGGTAGGGGCGTCGGCGTGCTGGTTGGCGATGGTTTGGCGCAGCCGGCCAGGACAGCCAGCAAGACGAACAATGTGCAATAAAAGTATTTTCGACGGTTCAAGCGAGTATCCTCAAGTGATTTTGTCCGTGGCATTACAGCAGCCAGAGCGTTGGGATTGTAACATCGCCGGAAAGGATTGTCAAACAGGGCGGCGTCAGGGCGCATGCCCGTATTTTGTGATCACATCGAATCAATGGCTTTGCTGAAAAAAGGTCAGTGATGTGCTGAATAGCTTGCTGGGGCATTGTTATCGTGCTTAATAAGCAAGAAGAGCAAAGCTCCAAGATACTTGGCGTTCTGATTGTTTTGATCCGTCTGTCGCATTCGACCTTTTTTCAGGAGAGTCATCAAGGTAAGCGCCGTCGGTTGAATGGGTGATTGTTTCAATCGCCCGTATGTCTCGACAAGCTCGACACAAGTCGAAACCACGGCGCGTCGCAGGACAAAACCCGATTCAAAAGCTGATCGCTTGGTCTCGATACGTCGAACTGAAAACCGGTTCGAGCCACAAAGAACGTGGCGGCTACTCGACCGACGCTTGGTCTCCTGATTTGAAAGGTATTGGGTCTTGCAGTCTTACTCGACCAGCGCTCGCTTCCTTAACTTGATGACATTGCACCTCGAATAGATCAAAGGCATCTGCCTGGGGGCTGTAGCCAAACTGCTCGCGCGTCTCGGTCAGATCGAGCCGTTTGAAGCGATTGTCCGAGATGGCGTGGGCGATTGCGAATGTTATATTGGGCGTCTCCAGACATTTGAGGAGCAGTGCGTTGAAATCGTCAGGACTCAAGAATGCATCCAGTTCATTTGCGCCGGCTCCCTGCGCGCACTCGTCAGGGAAGAGATAGGCCCCAATGCGCAGGACAATACTCGGCAAACCCTCGCTGAACGCAAAGTATGCTGCCAGGGCTTCACCGAAACACTTGGACACACCGTAGAGATTTTTAGGGCGGACGGGCATACACGCTTTGATCTGAACGTCGGCGGGATAGGCCGAGACGACGTGCGCGCTGCTGGCATAGATGAAGCGCTGGCAGCCAGCAGCGCGAGCCGCCCGGAACATATTGTAGGTGGCCACGATGTTGTTGGGTAATAAGGAATCCAAGTCGGCTTCTGGCGATGCGTCCGCAGCCAGATGAATGACCCAGTCGATGCCGGCGCAGGCTTTTTGACAGGCTTCCAGACTTTGCAAATCGGCGATGTAACTTGCTCCGGGCAATGGGCCAAGTTTTTCAACGTCCCACGCCACCTTGTCCACGAGTCGCACGGGATATTTGGGCGAGATGAACCGGGCCAGGTAGGCGCCAATCTTGCCGCAGCCGCCGGTAATGAGTATTTTGGGTTGGGATGTTCTGGTCATGGCTATGGGCTAAAATGGCGGTTCTGGAACGGCGAATTCCGCTTGGGCGGTTCGTTCGAGCTGTGCGTCCTTTTTCTTGCTCAGATACAGCGCCTGTTTCAGCCCGCGGTCGAGCACTGTATGCACGGCGACGCTGGTGGCAGTGCCGCGATAGAAGCGTCTGCCGAAGCGGCGAACGATGTCCCAATCGATTTCTATGCCCAGCCCTGGCCCGTCGGGAATGTTGATTCGCCCATCCTGATCGAGCGGAAAGCCGCCCTTGATAAAGCGTGCCCAGTTTTGCGGGTTCCAGGGGCCTTCGCAGGGATATTCCAGAAGGCCGCGTTCTTCAGGCGGCAACACGCCGACGAGTTGCAGGGCCACGGCAAACCCCAATCCGGTTGTCCACGTGTGGGGATAGTACCTGAGTTTGCCATCCCCGTGTTTGTTCTCCGCGTTGCGCCTCTGGATTTCGCGAATGAGCCAGTACACGACGGAAATGCCGCCGGCATACGTCCCGCCAGCCAGCACGGCGTCCGGTTGGTAGATGTCGAGGCTGCCGAGATCGAGCATGGCTTTGAAATCGCGCCAGGTTGAGTTAAGCTCGCCTCCGGCAATGGGGACTGTCGTGTTCTTGCGCAGTTTAGCCAGGCCTTCGAAATTGCCGCGATTGAGGGGTTCTTCCAGCCATTTGATGTCATAAGGCTCGACGCTTTGCGCGAATTGCGTCGCAAATTCCAGGTCCCATTTGGGCGTTTCATCGACGATATCGACCGGCCATCCCTGATTGGCGTCGATCATGAGCTGCATCGCCGCTCCGGCAGCATCGCGCGCGGCGCCGACAAAATCCACCATGGGGGCAAGCTCGGCGCTTTTGACCCGCAGTTTCAAGCCTTGATACCCGTTTTCGCGGACCTGCTTGACGATTGCGCGGATCTTGGCTTGATCGTGGTCGTGGGTCGCGCCGGTCGACAGGTATGGATAAACAGACCCTCCGCTTCCGCCCAGTATTTTCCACAGTGGTTGTCGTTTGGCTTTTCCGATGATGTCCCAGAATGCCGCATCGATCCAGCCGTTGCGCATGCCGATGTAGGAAAATTCTTGCATGCGTTGGTTGACCAGCCGGATATCGAGGGGATTGATGCCCATGAGGTAATTCCCCATAATCTCGCCAAGCCCTTTGCGTTCAAGCCCCATCGCGTGCGTTGCCGCATAGCCTTCGTATCCTTGATCGGTGCCCAATTTGAGCAGGCACATGCGCATCTCGGACTGTCGAAAGCCCGGAATCCAACTGGGCATAAAGTAGGCCGGTTCCTTGAAAAACCCGGGGCGTCTTGCTTCCAGTGGAACTTGGACGTAATACAATTCTATCCGGTCGATTTTCATGATTTTTTCCTCCATCTTGTCCATAATACCCCAAAGCTGCACAGCGATTTTTGTTGCACCAGGATAAGTATAGGTAGAATGGGCAAGAGGTCAAGTTGATGTCTGCCGTGTCGGAATGGTCTCACAAATACGGTGAGGCCGACTCGACCAGCGCAGGCGGAGCAATTGTTTACAAGGCAAAGCGGCGTGTCCAGGTTGGACACGCCGCTTTGTTTGTGTGTCGCTGCTCGGGCTTTAGCGTTGTGCTATTCGCTATGAATGCCCGCTCAGATGTTAGGGGTTTCTGAACACAATCGGCAAAAAGATGTAGAACCGCTCGGGTGCAGGCTTGTCGGCGGTAGTGGTCAGCGTTGCACTGACGGTCGCGCTCGCACTGCCTTGAGATGTCGCTGTGACCGTCACCGTGTCAGTGTCGCCATCCTCAGCGTCAGCCGGGACGATCACAGAGACGACGACCTCGACGCTTTCTCCTGCCGCCAGGGTAAAACTCGTCCCTGAAAGGCTCACATTCCAGGCATTGCCGGCGAAGGTGAGGGCAAAGGCGGCGGGTATGTTACCGGTGTTGGTCAGTGTCAGGTAGTATTGGATCGTCTCGCCCGGCGCACCGGACAAAACCTCTGTAGCGGCCACGAGCATCGCGCCATGGGTGATCTGGGTAAAGTTGGCGGTGACAGTCTTGTGCGCATCCATCGTCACCTGGCAGGCGCCGGTGCCCGTACAAGCGCCGCTCCAGTGGTCAAAAAAGTAACCATCTGCCGGGGCCGCCGTCAGCGTCACCAGGCTGCCATAGTGATAGGTGGCCTGGTCGGGATTCCGGGTCACCGTGCCATTGCCCAAGACATTCACCGTCAGTGTGTACTCGTTGGCCGTCCAGTGCGCGTAGAGGGTGTGGTTCTCTGCCGTCGATATTGTTGTGTCGGCAGTGATCTCGATGCCGCCGCTCGCCTCAGTGAACCAACCGGCGAAGGTGTAGCCGGTGCGGCTGGTGGTAGCCAGTTCGCCGTAGGCCGCGCCGAATGTCACCTGCCTGGAGGCCGGGACGGGCGCGCTGCCGCCGTTGGGGTCAAAGGTCACGGTGTAGGTGTTGGCAGTCCACTGGGCGGTCAGGGTCAGGTTCTCGGCAGGCATGGTCGTCGGGACGGCCGGACTCCACCCGGCAAAGGTGTAGCCTGCGCGGGTCGGATCATCCGGCGCAGTGATCGCGCTGCCGAAGTTTTGCGTGATGGG
>CAYRXM010000052.1:0-29280 GCA_964428175.1 uncultured Anaerolineae bacterium | reverse complement strand
GATAATGAGCGGTGACTGGAGTTCAGACGTGTGCTCTTCCGATCTGGGATGACCGGCGCGACGACGCCTATCGCCCCCGGCGGCGCACTGGCCTTGCTGCTGGCCGAACTGCTGGCCGGGCTGGCGCTGGCGCAGTTGATCCGGCCCGGCGCGCCGGTCGTGCTGGGCAGCCTGCCCGCCCAGTTCGACATGCGGGCGATGCAGCCCACCTATGGGATGACCAGCTATTTGCTCAACCTGGCCTGCGCCGAGGTGATCGCCCATCTGGGTCTGCCCCACTGCGGCACGTCGGGCAGTGGGATCGGTTGGGGCGCCGATCTCCTTGCCGCCGAGCATGGATGGATCAACCACCTGACCGCATGCATCGGCAAAGTGGGATTGGCGCCGTTTGTGGGCAGCACGCTGGGCGATCTGGCCTTTGCGCCGGCGCTGCTCGTCCTCGCCGACGAGATCATCGCCCTGGCGCGGCGTTTTGCAGGCGGATTCGAGCTAGAGCTTGATTTAAAAGAGATCGCCGAGGTCGGCCCGGCGGGGGATTTTATGGGCACCGAGCGCACCGTGCGCTGCTATCGAGAAGCGCTGCAGCAGAGCGAGATTTGGCCGCGCCTGTCATTGGACCGTTGGCTGGCCGAGGGGCGGCCGCAAGCCGGGGAAAGACTGCGGGCGCGAACCCGGCAGTTGATCGCCGAATCGCGCCCGCCACAAGATCATGATGCGTTGATAGAGTGCGGAGAAGCATTCATTCATCGCCTGACGTAGCACAGACGACTCACTCCCCGCCCGCCAGAACGTGGATCCCTTCCTCGAAAAAGGTCAGCCCGACCGGACTGCCTTCCGGGTAGAGGCTGGCCCGCGCCGGATCGGTCTCGGTGACGGTGAGCACCTGCCCGTTGACCGCCACGTCGTACTCGACTGTATTGCCCAGGTAGGCCATCCGCTGCACCACGCCATCGACCACCCCACTCTCGCCCAGCCGGACCATCTCTGGACGGACGACCAGCGTCACCGCCTGGCCGGCGGCAAATACGCCGTCCTCGACCGGCATATAGAACAGGCGATCCCAGGCCCGCACGGCCAGCCGCTCGCCCTCACGCTCCTGCACCACGCCGTCCACAAAGTTGGCCCGCCCGATAAAGTCGGCCACAAAACGGGTGCGCGGGCGGCGGTACAGCTCGGTTGGCGCGCCGATTTGCTCGATCAAGCCCCGGTTCATCACCACGATGCGGTCGGAGAGGGTCAGCGCCTCGATCTGGTCGTGGGTCACGTAGACGCTGGTGATGCCCAACTGTTTTTGGATGCGGCGGATTTCGCCGCGCATCTGCTCGCGCAGCTTGGCGTCCAGGTTCGACAGCGGCTCGTCCATCAACAGCACCTTGGGCTCCATCACCAGTGCACGGGCCAGGGCCACCCGCTGCTGCTGCCCGCCGGAAAGCTGGTTGGGCGCGCGGCGATCCAACCCGGTCAACTCGACCAGGGCCAGCACCCGCGCGACGCGCTCGCGGATTTCGGCGGCCGGACGGCGCTGCACGTTGAGGCCGTAAGCCACATTCTCAAAGACGTTGAGATGGGGAAAGATGGCATAGCTCTGGAAGACCATCGACATATCGCGGCGATGCGGCGGCAGATCGTTGATCGACTGCCCGTCGAGCAAAATGCGCCCGGCGGTGGGAAACTCGAACCCGGCGATCAGCCGCAGCGTGGTCGTCTTGCCGCAGCCCGACGGCCCCAACAGCGTGACCAGCTCGCCCTTTTCAATGCGCAGCGACACCCCGTTGACCGCCGTCACTTCGCTGCTGCCGCCGCGCGGCGGAAACACCTTGAACACGTCTTCCAGAACGAGATACATGTCTTTCCTCCCAGATAATCTGCGTTACGCATCACGCATCACGCATTACATCCTCACGCCCCCCAGGTCAGGTTCACATCCCCACGCTGCCGGAACACCCGGTTGGTGAGGAAATAGAGCACGCCCACGGCAACCAGCACAAAGAGAATGATCACCGTCGAATAGGCAGCGGCAATGCTGATCCCGCCCTGCTCCCACTCGCTGAGGATCGAAGCGGTGACGATGCGCCAGCGCGCGCTGACCAGGAAAATGATCGCCGAGACGCTGGTCATATGGCGGGTAAAGCTGAAAATCAGCCCGGCCAGCAGCGCCGGCAAGATCAGCGGCAGTGTCACCTTGCGAAAGGTGTATTGCGCGTCGCCGCCGAGAATCTGCGAGGCTTCCTCGATCGACGGATCGATCTGCTGCAAGGCAGCGATGCCAGAGCGCACCGAAGCGGGCAGGCTGCGCACGGCATAGGCAGCCATGATAATATACGGCGTGCCGACCAACGCCAGCGGCATCCCGGCAAAGGTCAGCGCGCAGGGCAGGGCCAGCGACAGCGCGGCCAGCGGCAGCCGCCAGCGCCCCGATTCATTGCCCACCAGCAGCGCACTGACAAACATCAAGACGATCGCGGTCAGCGCCGGTGGCGCTTGAAACACCACCTTGATATGGTCGGCCAGTTGAAACACGGCATTGCTCCAGAATCCGCGCGGCAGCGCACGGCTGAACTGGGCGATGGGATAGGCGACGTATTCGATCAAGTCATAGGAAAGCAGGTACGCGCCCGCGCCGAGCATGGCCCAACCGAGCCGCCTGCGCTTGCGCGCCAGCCATTCGAACAACCCCAACGCCAGGTACAGCCCACCGATCAGGTAAAACAGGCCGATCTCGCCCAGCACGCCGTCGAGCAGGCTCAGGCCGACGCCGGCTGCCGTGCCCAGGGCAAGCGCGATCCATCGATCGCGCCAGCGCTCCAACGCCGACACGACCAGGAACAGCGCCAACACGGCATACACCACCACGACCAATTCTTTCGGCGAAGTGCTAAAAGCCAGCACAAAGCCGATGCCCAGGATGGTGCCGGGCACTGCGCCGCCCAGGTTGGAGCCGAAATCGAGCACGTTCTTGCCGCTAAACCGCTTGCGCACCACTAGAAAGGCGATTACCATCCCGATCAGCGCAGCGACCGGCGTGGCCAGCGCGCTCAAAAAGGTGGTGTCCATGATCGCCTCGATGCCGCGCGTGACCGTATGCTCCCACCAGCGCAGCGTCGGCGTGTAATCGACGCCCCAGGCCGCGCTGAACGAGCCAAAAATCACCGTCGCATAGAGCAGCACGATCAATGCACAGCAGGCATAGGTGACAATGATGAACGGCCAGCGAATCCAGCTCTCGCGCTCGACGATCTGCCCGCCGGTCGGCTTGCCGGTCACCGAGATGTACGAGCGGCGGGTGACGTAATAGCGCTGCACCAGAAACACGATCAGAGTGGGGATGAGCAGCACCACCGCCAGCGCCGACGCCTTTTGATAATCGTATTCTCCGGCCACGGCCAGTAAAATCTGCGCCGAGAGGAGGGTCACGTTGCCGGAAATAATGAGTGGGTTGCCCAGGTCGGCCAGAGACTCGACAAAGAGCAGCAAAAACGACCCGGCAATGCCCGGAATCAGCAGCGGCAGGGTGACGGTGCGGAAAATGTGCAGCTTGCTCGCGCCCAGGCTGTGCGCCGCTTCCTCCATCGACGGATCGAGCCGTTCCAGCATGGCGCGCAGCATCAGGTAGGCAACGGAGAAAAAGGTGATCGTCTGGACAAAGACCAGCCCATCCATCCCGTAAATGTCGTTTATGCCCGGCCCAAAAGTCATCCCCAGCAGCTTGCGGGTGATCAGCCCATTGCGGCCAAAGAGCAGAATCGTGCTCAAGGCGATGGCAAACGGCGGCGAGACGGTGGGCACCAGGGCCAGAATATGCACCAAACGTTTGCCCGGCACGTTGCAGCGCACCACCGTGTAGGCGAAAATAAAGCCCAGCAGCGTGCCAAAAGTAGCCGTCAACGTGCCCATCAGCAGCGTATTGCCGAAAATGCGCCGCGAGACGGGGCCGTAATAGCTGTCAAAGTAGCGGCCAAAGAACTCGAGGCTGAACCGGCCGTCGCGGGTAAAAAAACCATTGAGCGAGGTGCGCGCAAGTGGATAAAAGACAAAGACGAGCAGCACGATGCTGCACAGAATCAGGCTGACCCACAAGACCGGATCGCGGGCGATCAGGGTGAATTCGCGGTAGCGGCGCTGCAAGGCGGCGCGCCAGGCAGGTTGAGCGGGGGATGGGTTTGCAGACATGGGCTTTTCCTGTTTTGGGTAGGGGCGTAGCAATGCTACGCCCCTATGCGAAGCCATTTTACTGTTTGAGGTTTTCGGCGGCCGAAATCTCGTTGGTAAACTTGTCGACAAAGGCGGTCTTGTTCGCGCCGGCCCACTGAAAGTCATAGTCGATCAGATTGACTTGCAGCAGTTCGGGGTGCGACAGCTCGACACCCTTGACGGTGGGCGCCTGGTAGGCCTTGTACTTGGGGCCGAGAGACTGCGCTTCGGCGGTCAGCGCCCAGTCGAACCACTGCTGCGCTGCGTCAAGATGCGCGGCCCCCTTGATGATGCCCATACCGCCGATCTCATAGCCGGTGCCTTCTTCGGGGAAGGTCAGTTCCAGGGGCAGCTTGTTGTTGTCGATCTCGTTGACAATGTCGTGCGAAAAGACAATGCACACCGCCGCCTCGCCCTGCCCAACAAACTTGGCCGGGGCCGCGCCGCTCTTGGTGAACTGAGCCATCTGCCCGGCATATTGTTGGATGTATTCCCAACCCTTCTCTTCACCCATCATTTGCAGCACGGTGGCGATGGCCGTGTACGAGGTGCCCGACGTAGACGGATGGGCGACCATGACCTGGCCCTTGAATTCGGGCTTGAGCAGGTCTTGCCATGACTTGGGGGCCGTCGTGCCGGGGTTGGCGGCCAGCCAGTCTTTGTTGGTGCCAAAGCCCAGCGTGCCCACATAAATGCCCACCCAGTAATTGTCGGCGTCTTTGTACTTGGCCTGATCGAGCAGGTTCTTGTAGTTGGGCGAATCGTAGGCTTCCAGCAGCCCTTCCTGCTTGGCCGCGACAAAGCTGTCGATCGGGCCGCCCCACCAGATGTCAAACTGGGGATTGTCCTTTTCGGCGCGGATGCGCGCCAGCGCTTCGCCGCTGGACATACGCACATAGTTGACCGTGATGCCGTATTTGGCTTCAAATTCCTGCTTCATGCCCTGGCACCACTCTTCTTGCGGCGTGCAGAGCACATTGATCTCGGTGCTCTTGACCCGCTTTTGGCAGCTTACCGGTGCAATAAGGGCGATCAACAAGATCGCCAACCACCATTTGTTCTTCAACATTTCCTCCACTCCATTTCTTGTGAACCGGATACAAAAAAATACCAGCCGACGGTCAGGTCCGAATCATCACCCCCTTTCTGTGGTGAAAATGCGAACAAGAACAAAAAAAGCCGACCCCCAAAATCCAGGGGTCAGCACAATACATTCACCGGCCAGACGCGCGCCCGTCGATCCGATCAGATTGAATTGTCGCCAGACAAACCGGCCAAGCACACACCTGGGCATTCCTTCTTCATCGAAGGCCGTACCGGCCCTTGCTCAAATCATCACGCTGTTCATTCTATCACAGCGGCAAGAGAATGTCAAAGACCGAACGCGCCGAACACATTTCATGCAGGCGCATATTGATCGCCGCCCGCATTGAGCCACCCCAGCAAGGTCAGATGTGCGCCGAAGAGTGTGGTCAAGAATTGTAGCGTCGGCGAGATTACGATCATCAGCATTATCCAGCCGATGAAACTGGGTAGCGGCTCAAAGAGGATCATTGGAATCCCGGTATCCGCCAGATCTTGATTGGGATCGAATAACTGTAAGGCAAAAGGCCCCCAGATTGCGGCCATGCCAAGCATGGTCACTGCCGCGGCAACTATTGCGTACAAGAAAATCCGGCGAAAAACCTCTCGCATATCGGTGGTCTTGGCAATGATGCTCCTGACAATGTACCAGCCCACGAAAACGCCCAACATGATGCAAAAGATGGGCACACCCATTCCCATTCCTATACAGATGATATCGAGAAGCACAAAGAGCCCCACTGCCCAGTGCGGTTTTAGCGCAAGCAATTTGTTCATCTTGTCTCTCCGTAAATCATCGCCAACTTGGGCTTTACCTGACTACCACATTCACCAACTTGCCCGGCACGACAACCACCTTGACGATCTGCTTGCCCTCGGTGTGGCGCTGCACGACCTCACTCTGGCGGGCCAGGCGCTCCATCTCGGCCTGCTCGATGCCCGCCGGCACGTCGATGCGGTCGCGCACCTTGCCGTTGACCTGCACGATCAGGGTAATCGTCTCCTCGGCGGCGACGGCTGGATCATACTGCGGCCAGCGTTGCAGGTGGATGCTGTCCATGTGCCCCAGGCGATGCCACAATTCTTCGGCGATGTGCGGCGTGAACGGGGCCAGCAAGAGCAGCAGCAGCTCGACCGCCTCATCCCAGGCCGGCGTGTGCGCGACCGGCGACTCTTTGACTGCTTTCATCGTGTTGCGCAGGGACATCAATGCGGCGA
Organism: uncultured Anaerolineae bacterium; assembly: GCA_964428175.1. GTDB lineage: Bacteria > Chloroflexota > Anaerolineae > JAFGEY01 > JAFGEY01 > CAYRXM01. The sequence goes on along the minus strand of CAYRXM010000052.1, from coordinate 22,788 downwards.
TGGCGGTGTTGAAACCAAAGGCCTCAATGTCGTCGGTCACCTTTTTGATCGCCTGGTGCGCGGCGCGACGCAGAGCGCGGACGGCCTCCCCGCTCGCCTCGCCCTTTAGCCCCGCTTTCGGCTCGACCACCAGGTTCCACACGTCTTCGACGAAACGCTGCGATCCCTTGATCCCCTGGCTGTCCCATGGGCCGCCCAGGTCCCAGCGGGCAAAGAACATCAGATAAGTGCGCACCACGTCGGCCCCATACTGCTGCACCAGGTTGTCGGGAGCGATGACGTTGCCGCGGCTCTTGCTCATCTTTTCGTTGTCTTCGCCGAGCACCATACCCTGGTTGTACAGGCGCAGCATCGGCTCGTCGAAATCGACCACGCCCATGTCGCGCATCACTTGAGTGAAAAAGCGGGTATAAATCAGGTGCATGGTGGCGTGTTCGATGCCGCCCGTGTACTGGTCGACCGGCAGCCAGTATTTGCCCTCCGCCGGATCAAAGGGCGTCGCGTCGGCAGACAGCGGCTCGTTTTCCTTGTAATAGGGGCTGAGATAGCCGTACTGGTACCACGACGAGCACATAAAAGTGTCCATCGTGTCGGTTTCGCGCATCGCCGGGCCGCCGCACTTGGGACAGGTCGTGTTCAAAAAACCCTCGTGGAATTTGAGCGCGTTCTCGCCCGTGGGCGGGATGACGGCGTCTTCGGGCAGCAGCACGGGCAGGTCCTGGTAGGGCACGGGCACCACGCCGCACCGGTCGCAATACAGCATCGGGATCGGCGTGCCCCAATAGCGCTGGCGCGAGATCAGCCAATCGTGCAGGCGATAGTTGACCGCATGCCGGCCCAGACCCTTGTTTTCGAGCCATTCAGTCACTTTGGGCTTGGCTACCTTGCCCCGCGTGCCACTGAACTGTTCCGAATTGATCATGTCTCCATACTCGTGATGGAACAACACGTCGGTGTAGAACGGCTTGTGGGCGAGCATCTCCATCGTCGTGCGGAAGGGACTGGCCCACTCGCACAAGGCTTGGCAGCGGGCCAGGATGCTGCGGTCGGCCTCGACCGAATCCAGGCTGGTAATGCCTTCGGCAAAGACCAAAGCCCAGCGCGTGCCAACCACTTCAACCCAATGACCGGGCATCACCACTTCCCAGGCCGTTTCCAGGTAGCGTTGAGTCTGCCGGCGGCCCTTGAGGGTGACAAACAGCCCTTCAACGCCGGTTTCGAGTACTCCTTCGGAGACTCGGTCACGGTAAAACTCGACCCCGGCCTTGGTCAGCCGTTCGGCCAGCACGTCGATGTCGCGCACCGCGTCCGGGTACACGATGCTGCGGGAGACCTCGTCGGGCCGCGCGATGACCGGGATGATCGGCAGGCCAAACTTGATCGCAAAGGCAAAGTCGCGCTCGTCGTGCGCGGGCACGGCCATGATCGCACCGGTGCCATAACCCATCATCACGTAATCGGCGATCCAGATCGGGATGCGCGCCCCGTTGACTGGGTTGATTGCATACGAGCCGGTAAAGACGCCCGTTTTTTCCTTGTCTGTCGCTGCGCGTTCGATCTCGCTCTGGCGTGAAGCCTGAAACTTGTACGCCTCTACCGCCGGACGGCACTCGTCGCTGGTCAGTTTGTCGACCAGCGGGTGTTCCGGCGCGAGCACCATAAAAGTGGCCCCCCACAGCGTGTCGGGGCGGGTCGTAAAGATCTCGAATGGGTCGCCGCTTTCGGCCTTGAACGTGACCTGCGCGCCTTCGCTGCGCCCGATCCAGTTTTCCTGCATCGTCTTGACCCGCTCCGGCCATTCGATCTTGCCAAAGTCGAGCAGTTCATCGGCATAGGCGGTGATCTTGAAAAACCACTGGTTGAGTTCTTTTTTGATCACCGGGGTGTTGCAGCGTTCGCAGTGGCGGTCGTCGCCCCATACTTGCTCGCGGGCCAGCGTGGTGTTGCAGTTGGGACAAAAATCGACCGGCGCAAACTGGCGGTAGGCCAGGCCCATCTCGAACATCTTGAGAAAGAACCACTGCGACCAGCGATAATAGCCCGGCAGGCAGGTCACCGCCTCGCGCCGCCAATCAAACATCGCGCCCATCGAGCGAAGCTGCTTGCGCATATTTTCGATGTTTTTGATCGTCCAGGTGTAGGGATGGATGCCGCGCTGGCGGGCGGCGTTCTCGGCGGGCAGGCCAAAAGCGTCAAAGCCCATCGGGAAAAGCACATTGTAGCCGTTCATGCGCAGGTAGCGCGCCCGCGCGTCCGAGGGCGACATGGCATACCAGTGCCCGATGTGCAGGTCGCCGCTGGGATAGGGCAGCATGGTCAGCGCGTAATACTTGGGCTTGCCTGGAGCAATGTCCGAGTGGTACAGGCCATCGGCCTCCCACCGCTGCTGCCATTTGGGTTCGATCTCGGCTGGATTGTATCGGTCGGTCATGGTTTCCTCCACTGTTGCGTTCATTTTGTATTCGTTACCATCATCAAGATAAAAATGATCAAAAAAAGCACTGCCGCCACGCCCATGCCGATCAGCTGGCCCTGTTCGATCAGCAGCGCACTCCAGGCCGGCTTGCTGAACGGGAATTTGCGCGCCCGGGCGCGCACACGCAGCGCGTGCAGCAGCGCATAATGATCGCGGACCTGCATCAGCCGCCGGCCGTGATAGCGCGTCACGTCCCAGCGACCAGACGCATCCTGCTTGAAATAGCTGATCGTCACAGCGTATGTCACCGACGACTTGTGACGAAAGACCTGCTCTTGCACGTCGCAGATTTGATCATAGCGATACTCGCGCGGCGCCCACAGGCCAAAGGTCGGATATTCGATCAGGCGATCTTGAGTCAGGACGATGTAGCCTTGAAAGTAGGGCAGCGCCGCCATCACCAGCAGCACCCCGCCGATAAAGCTGAGCGAACCAAACAGGATAACGGGCAGCACAACCGAATCGGCCAGGAGCGCCATCCAAATAAAAACCGAGACCAGCAGCAAAAATCCACCGCCAACGGCCGGCCCCAGGGACGAAGGGACAAAAACGAGCTGTGGCCAGCCGCCGGGTGGTTCGACAAAAGGGTCTTCTCCTGACGACCGCCGCCACCTGTGTACGTATTCCTGGGTTTGCTGATACGCGCGTTGATAAGGCGTCTCGTGCGTGCGCGCCTGAGCCTGCTCGTAATAACGCGCGCGTTGCGTGCGCTGTTCGAGACGCTCCCAGCGCTGGCGATCATACTCGGCGCGGCGCGCCGGATCGCGCAGCGTGGCATAGGCCGTATTGAGCTGAGCCATCTGCCGGTTGGCCTGCACGTCGTCTTCCCATTCCGGGTTGCTGTCTGGATGGTGACGGCGCGCCAGCTTGCGGTAAGCGTCGCGAATTTCATCCACCGTCGCCGAGGGATTGATACCTAAAAGCTGGTAATAATCGATTTCAGACACGTCTACTCGTAGCCAATAAAAAATCCCCTTCGCCTCAGGGACGAAGGGGACTCCGTGGTACCACCCTGGTTGGTGAAGTCCTGAAAACCTGGTTTCTGGCAGAAACCCGGTTTTTGTGTTTCACCCACTCAATGCCGGTAACGGCGGCTGCCGTCGTCGCCTTAACTCTGTTGAGACCCACCTCAACAGGATTCAGCGGCGCAGTTCCCAGGCGAGTTCGGCCTTACGGTCTCCTCGAAAGGACCTTGACGGCGTCGCACCGACCCGCCGCTCACTGCGAGGATGGCCTACTGCTCCTGTTCACAACCTTTTGAAATAATAATCGCCTATGTCTCAAACTCGCCGAGTTCGAAAACTCGTCAACTTTGAATGATAGGCGATTGAGAGTGGAGCTGAGGGGATTCGAACCCCTGACCCTCTCAATGCCATTGAGATGCGCTCCCAGCTGCGCTACAGCCCCAGACGAATTTTGCCGAATGTTAATGAAAACACATGGAGCTGAGGGGATTCGAACCCCTGGCCTCATCAGTGCGATTGATGCGCGCTCCCAGCTGCGCTACAGCCCCGCTCACGACGCAAGTATACCCCAAAGCGTCCTTGTTGTCAAATGCTCTGAGCGGGTGTATACTGGAACCACTCCAATTACCCGGCACATGTCGCTATGCCAGATTCTACCGTCACAATTCAGGTCGTCGCCAACCTGGTGCTGGTCGCTACCGGCTACCTGGTCAAAAAGTTGGGCCTGCTCAAACGCGACGACGGGCAAATCGTCAACCGGCTGGTGCTCTACCTGACCCTGCCGGCGGTCAGTCTGTGGGCCTTGTCCACCGCCACGCTCACCTGGGAACTGCTGCTGCCGCCGCTGGCCTTGTTCGTCGTCGCCCTGGCCATGTGCGGCGGCGGAGCCTGGATCGCCGGGCGGCTGAACCTGAACCGCGCCCAACAGGGCACATTCGTCATTTCTTTGTGCGGCTTTATGCTCTCGCTGGCCTACCCCTTTTTCCAGGCCGGCTATGGCGATGAGGGCATCCGCGCGGTGGCGGTGTGCGACATTGGCAATGCTGTGGCCGTGTTTGCCGTCGCCTACTCGCTCTCGTTTCGCTATGCCGAGGATGGTCGAGTCACCTGGCGACGTGTGGCGGTCAAAATGGCCACCTTTCCCCCCCTGTATGCGCTTGCGCTGGGACTGCTCTTGAACCTGGCGCGCATCCGCCTGGACGGGCTGCCGGCCCAAGTGATCTCGACGCTCGGTCAGGCCAACTCGCCGTTGATGCTGCTCGGTTTGGGCCTCTACCTCGACCTCGACATTTCTCTGCGCGAAGCGCACGTGTTGTTGATTCATACCCTGTTCAAATACGGCGCTGGGCTGGCCCTGGCTGCCGGACTGCTGATCGTTTTGCCGCTCACGGGCAGCCTGGCCGCGGTGACCTTTATGACACCGCTGATGCCCACGGCCATGTCGACGCTGCTCTATGCTGCCGAGCAAGGCCTCGACTCGCGCCTGGCGGCCATGCTGGTTTCGCTCAGCATGTTGATCAGCCTGGCCATCGTCACCGTGACCATGATCTGGTTTAGGACGGCTTTCTAGATGAATTTGCGCATCAGACAACGTCTGCAAGCTCTGGACTTGTTCGCCGCGCGCGGCCTCGACGCACGCACCCACAAAGGGATGTGGGCCTTGTGGATGGACAACCTCTGGGCGGCGATTTCGGGCGCGTTTCTGGCGACCTATGTCTCGCTTTTCGCCATCGCCCTGGGCGCGACCAACACCCAGATCGGCGCGCTCTCGTCGGTGCCCAGCCTGCTGGGGATGGTCGCCCCCCTTCCGGGCGCGCAGTTGGCCGAACGCTGGGGCAACCGCCGGCGGGTAGTAGTCACAGTCTGGACGGTTGCGCGGGCCTTGTCGGCCGGGCTGGTGTTGGTGCCCCTGTTTTTCTCCGGCGATGCGGCGATCTATGCCGTGATTGCGCTGTGGTCGCTGCGCTCCGGGCTGGCCAACCTGGCCCACCCGGCCTGGGTTTCCCTCGCCGGCGACGTGATCCCCGCCGAGCGGCGCGGGCGCTTTTTCTCCTCGCGCAACATCAGCATGGCCCTCTGCTCGATGATTTTCGTCCCCATCGCCGGATTGATGATCGACTGGATTGGTGAGCCGAGGGGGTATCAATGGTCATTTAGCTTCTCGGCCCTTTTCGGCTTTGCCGCGCTGTATTACTATGCGCAAATCCCCGAAGCAGCCCGCCCGCGCGCGCCCAAAGTCCCGCCTGCGCAAACCCTGGCCCGTTTCTGGCGCACGCTCACCGGCAACCGCACCTTTATGTTTTTCACCCTGATCTCGATGTGGTGGAATTTCGCGCTGCAACTGGGCGGGCCATTCTTTAACGTCTTTCAGGTCAAGGAACTCAACACCACCGTCAGCACGATGGGCTGGCTGGGTATGACCCTGGACATCATGACCATCGCCGGGCAGTGGTTCTGGGGACGCATCGTCGACCGGCGCGGCTCGCGCTGGGTGCTGGCCGTCTGCACGCTGATCATCCCTGCGCTGCCCTTTATCTGGTTTTTCCTCAGCAAGCCCTGGCACGCCATCTTTGTGCGCATCCCGTCCGGGTTTCTGTGGGCCGGGTTCAACCTGGCCAGCTTTAACCTGCAACTCGAGCTGTCCGAGCCGGAAGAGCGCACCCAATCTGCCGCCGCCTACACCACCCTGGTCGGCCTGGCCAACATCCTCGGCCCGCTGGTCGGCGGCCTCATCATCGACCGCTGGGGCTATTACCTCGACTTTGCGCTGTCGGGCCTGGGCCGGCTGATCGGGGCCGGCCTGTTCTTGCTGCTGCTGCGCCCTTTTGCGCGCCGCCCACAGCAAACGTTTGTAAGTTCATCCAAGTTGTGATAAAATGACTTCATTCCAGAATCAAATCCTATCCCCGCAGATACTCGACCGGTCACCATGAGAAAGGAGCGTTCAATGAATATCCGAGGCAAACTATGGGCTGAAACGCCAGCTTATCGCGGCAACGCCCGCAAAACCCTGTTCACCCGTGACGGCGACGGCACGCACCGCCTGCTGTCGCTGGCCGGTGAAATTTCCGGCACGGCCGAGTCGCTGATGGATGCCTTTATCGGTGAATCGCGCAACGGACGCAACAGCGGCCTGCTCAACCAGATGTGGCTGCGTCTCTATGGCGAGCCGATGCCGCGCCGCCTCATCGCCAGCGTCAACTGCAAGTTGTCCAAAGAGAGCTATCCCCCCGACAACCTGTTCGACATGCGCATGGGCCTGCGCCTGGACGAAGACCGCTGGGCCGCCGAATCGAACGCCAACTATAAAATGGAGACCGTCTTTCGCAACTCGGCCTTTGATTTCGAGATGACGGTCAACGACGACGAACTCAAGCGGGGCGACAACCAGGCCCGCCTCTATTACCTGCTGCAAGAGCTTCGAGAAGGACGCTTCTGGTTTGGCGCCGGCAAGAGCAAGGGCCTGGGCCGCTTTCGGCTGGAAGCCAACCTGCCCTTTGCGCCGGGCGACAAAACGCCGCCCGTCGATGCTGCAGCCAATTATATGACCCTCAACCTGGCCTTCGACGCGAGCAACCCCATCCTGGTCGGCTGGAACTGGGGCAAGGTCGATCCCAGCGTGCCCTCTTTTGCCGCCGTCGAGGGCCGTCTGCTCGTCGAGGCGATGCGCGACCTGCCGGAAGCGGTGCAGACGCGGCTGGCGCTCAGCCTGGGCGGCCCCATCCTCGGCCCGGAAGACTGGAAAAACAAGTTTGCTGGCCTGCTGCCCCGCGCCATCGCCATCTGGCTGCGCGAGCAGTCGACGGGCGAGGTGGAAAGCTGGACCTTGCAGGCCTCGGAACTGTCCAAACTGAGCAAGGGCAAATACGCACTCGCGAAAAAAGTCGTCGAGGCCGTCCAACCGCTGGTAGACAAACCGTTCGCCAGCCAGGCCGCCGCCGAAGCGGCCATCGACAAGGCGTTGGGTGGCAAATCCAATATGACCGGCCGGCTGGTCAAGGCCATGACCCGCACCAAACAGGCCCGCCACGAACTCGACGCGGACACCTGGCAAGAGCTGGCCGACGGCCTGGGGTTTGACCCGGCGCTGCACGCCGAGGTCGTCGCCAACCTGGGCAACGAGGCCGACCTGACCCGCGTGCTGGCCCAGGCCTGCCAGGGCGTGCTGCCACGCCTCAACGAGCAGGTCGATCAGCAAATCCGCCTCCTGCGCAGCGACGCCTGGGTCGATGACGAAATCTCGGCCCGCCGCCAGCACCTGCAAATCAAGCAAATGCTTCTGCGCGGCCAGATCAACGAAGCGCAGTGGAACGACCGCAACCACCCCCCACAGGGCATCAGCGCGACGGTATGGCGCGGCTTTTTGGACGACCACCGCCGGGTGCGCTACCAACATATGCGCAACCAGCGCAACCTGGAAAAAAGCATCGCCAACGACGAAAACATGATCGCCTTTTTGCAGAGCTATCGCAACCAGGCGCGCCAGGAACTTGCCCAGCCCTACAACGTGGACTTTAGAGCCGGCGGGCCGTTCAACCGGGTCGTGTCGCGCAAATACGGCAAACCCTACGACACCGTTTTTATGCGCATGCTCTCCTGGACGCCGGCCGATCTGGAACGAGGCACGTGGGAGGTGTACATCCCCGGCAGCACAATCAAGGGCGCGTTCCGCAAGCGCGCTTCACAGATATTGCGCACCCTGTGGGGCGAATCCGGGCGTACCAACGCCATGATCGATCACCTCTTTGGCGCACAGGGGCGTCGCGGGCTGGTCTTTTTCTCCGACGCTTACCTGGTCGATCCCATCGATCCCGACCGCGACTGGTGCTCGATGGACGGCGTGCGCATGGACCCGGCCACTGGCAAGCCCATCGAAAACGCCAAGCTCGACTGCCTTTTTGCCTACGGTGCGAAACTGGCCTTCCGCTGCCGCATCGACCTGCAAGACCTGGACAAAGACGATATGGAATCGCTGCAGGTGCTTTTCCACCTGCTGCAAGACTTTCAACGCGGCGACGTGCCCCTGGGCGGCGCCAAGACCAGCGGCATGGGCTGGGTGCAGGCCACCGTCACCGGCATGGAGTGGCTCACCACCAGCACGGGCGGCCTCCATCGCACGCTCTTTGGCGACCAGCCTTTGACCCAAGAAGGCCTGTGGCGCCGGCTAACCCTGGACGGCCCGGCAACGGCCCAGGTGTTGGGCTGGACGGAAGCCCATGCGCTCAAGCCGCTGTCGGACGGCAAGAGCCAGCCGGCGGTGCCGCGCGCGCGCGACGGCTTTGTCTCGCACCGTGCGTTTGGCGGCTACTGCGGCACGCTGGTCGTCGAGGCCGAGGTGCTCACCCCGCTGCACGTGCGCGAAAGTGGCGACGCGACGCGCAAGGCCACGCTCGATGGCAACCCGGTCAACGGCTGGGACTTTTTCTCGATGGCCCCGCCCAATCCGGAGATGCGGCCCGACCAAAGGCAATACGCCCTGCCCAGTAAGAGCCTCAAGGGGATGCTGCGCCACATCTATACCATCGCCAGCGATGCCCGCGCCGAGAGCACGGACATCGCCCACCTCAACCCCGCCGACAGCCTCTTTGGCTGGGTGGGCAACGGCCCCAACCAGGCCCTGATGGGCCGCCTGTCGCTCAGCTTTGCCCCCTTTGAGCAGCCCGAGCTGGCCTGGTTCAAAGCGCCCTACCCGTATGGCGGCTGGCGCTTTAACGGCAAGGCCTGGGAGCAGAGCCAGAGCAAGGCGGTGCAAATGCTCACCGTCGCCAAGCAGTGGCGCGTCTTTGCCCACGCCCCGCTGGCGCCCATCGTCAAGCAGCAGGCCGATTTCAGCCCCGATTCGCCGCAGGCCAGTTATGGACGGGCAATCTTGCCCGGTGCGCGCGCGCGCTTCAACATCCGCTTCTGGAACCTCGAAGAAACAGAAATGGCCCGCCTGATCTGGAGCATCGCCCTGGAGCCGGAGCTGGCTCACAAACTGGGCAAGAATCGCTACCTGGGCTTTGGCAGCCTGCGCCTGCACATCCTGCCCGACAGCTTTACCATCGATTGGGCCAAACGCTACGCCGACGCGCCCGCCGCCGAGTGGAAGCAGCCGGTGCAGGTGCAGCAGTGGATTCGACCGCAAGATATTGCCAACTATCAAGAACTAAAAAAGGCATTGAATGCAGAGTGCATTTGATTGGCTACGCCGCTGCCGTAGCGGCGCAGAACTCCTCGCTACCCTCGAACTCTTGCAGCGGCCCGATTTCACGCTCCCGACAGGCGATGAGATCGGGCCGCCACATTCGGCGCTCGACGGCCCATGCAATCGCTGTTGGTTCTATCCCCGTCGGCAGGTTCATTACGGCCGAGGTTACTGTCCCACTTGCGCCTGGGTCTTGAAACGCGCCCGCTACCTGGGCCACAATTCGGCGCATGCGGCCGTGGTATGGGCCAAATTGGAACCTCTGCCGGCCAACCTGGTCGAAGGGCAGGGCTTTTATGCCGAACGGGCCTTGGGCAGCTATGTACACGACGAGCGCCACTTTTTGCTCCTTTTGCCCCGCCAGGCGATCAAAGACTGGCTGCAAGAACTGGTGCTGTATCACGGCACCGACCTCCGGGGCGTCATCCAGATTTTCCCCACCGTCGGCAGCCGCTCCCCACTAAGCATCGGCGAGATGATCTGCCGGGTCGCCCATCACGAGGTTCGTGCGAGTATGCGGCGCTTGCAGGTTCGTTTCTTCGCCTCGGCCTACCAGGTGCTCATGTCGCACACCCGCGAACGTCAGGGACTGCTCACCTTTGAACTGGACGATTTCCTAAGCCTGCTCGACATGGCCACCATTTTTCGCACCATGCTGCTGCCCGACGAGCAAGAATTGATCCAGGCCTTGCTCAAGCTCGACGACCCACAAGAGGAAATGTTTTACTGGGGACGGTTTCTCGGCCGGCTGTCTCCCGCCCAACGCGATATGCTGCAAGCGTGGCAGATTCGCAGTTGGTCGAAAGATCAGGTCAGGCTGCTGTACGAACTGGTGAACTATGTGGCCTTTTATTGAACCGATCCAGTTGATCCGCTATCTGATCGTCTGCCGGGTGAACCGCACGCTGGTACGGTTGAGCACCACGCCCGGCGCCGAGTTTTCGCACGTGCTGGGCGCGATCATCGCCGAACGGCTGCCCACCACCGAGGCCGCCGCGTGGCAAAAAGCCATCCCCGACCAGGATCGCGAACTCTCCACCTCGATGAACCCGGCAAGCGCAGCCTGGCCGATCGAGAGTGTGTTGTTTGTCTACCCGGTCAAGGCCCATTACGGTCAGGACGAATTGATCGTGTGGGAGCTGGAACTGCTGGGCGCGTGCGCCGACCACGGCTTTTTCCTCCAGATCATTCTCCCGGCCATCGAACAGGCCAGTACCACCACCGACCCGCGCTGGCACAAACCCAACCGGCTGTGGGGGCGCTTTGACATCCAGGCCATTTACGCCGCTGCTGGGCCGCGTTGGGAGCCGGTGGTACGCCAGGGCCAGCTCGACCTGCGCCGTCGGGTCACGGCCACGCAGTGGAGCGAAGGCCTGGAATGGGCCGCCGACGTGGACCGCACCTACGACCGGCTGACCTGGGCGACGCCCTTTGACCTGCGCCCGGCAGGAAACAAGCGCCGGCCCGCCGTGCCGATGCTCGTCGACCTGCTGGAAGCCCTGATCGAGCGGATGCGCGTTTTCATCCCCGGCAAATACACCACCACCCAAAACGTGTTGAACGCCCTGCCGGAGGCAGAACGGGCCGCCTTGCAGCAAGCCATCGACGGGGTGCGCGACATTCCGCTGCGCAGCCACGACCTCGAACAGGCCTACCGTCGCTGGCCCGAATTTATGCATGGGCGGCAGACGTTTGCGATGATCCCGCACCCCACCGTGCGCTACCTGGAACTGGCCTCCATTCTGCACATCGGCCGGCAAACCCACATCGGGTTTGGCGCTTTTCAAATCCAATGACGGAGCATATTGATGATCGTTTTAGCAAGTGTCACCGCCGAGGCGGGCATCGCCAAATCTGCTGAAATCCTCCGCGCAGGCGGCAGCGCCCTCGACGCCGTCGAACAGGGCATCCGCCTGGTCGAAATAGCGCCGGGCGTACACAGTGTCGGGCAAGACGCCTGGCCCAACCTGCTCGGCGAACACCAGCTCGACGCCAGCATCATGGACGGGCGCACGTTGGACGCCGGCGCGGTCGGCGCGCTGCACGGGTTCATCCACCCGATCAGCGTCGCCCGGCGGGTGATGACCGACCTGCCGCACGCTTTCCTGGTCGACGAGGGCGCGGCGCGCTTTGCCGGCGAGGTCGGCGCCGAACGCGGCGACCTGATGAGTGACGAGGTCAAAGGCAAGTGGGCCGAGTGGATTCGAACGCGGTCATCGGAGCAAGACTGGGCCAACTGGCCGCCAGACAGGCTCGCACCCTATGCCCGCCTGAGCGCCGACCCGGAAACGGCGCACGGCACAGTCTGTTTTTTGGCCCGCGACGGCCGCGGCGACATCGCCGTGGGGGTGAGCACCAGCGGCTGGGGCTGGAAGTATCCCGGCCGGCTGGGCGACTCGCCGGTGATCGGCGCGGGCAATTACGGCGACAATCGCTTTGGCGCGGCGGCCTGCACCGGCTTTGGCGAGATGACCATCCGCACCGGCACAGCGCGCGCGGTGGTGCTCTATATCAAGATGGGGCTGTCAATCGAGGAGGCGGTGCGTGAGGCGGCGCGCGACCTGCACGCCGCCACGTGGCAGTACCGGGGCGTGGTGACAATTTATGCTTTCGACCGCGACGAAAACGACTGCGTGCTCAGCTACAGCCGCATGGATGAACAGCCACACGCCTTTTGGCTGTGGCGCGACGGGATGGACGCGCCGGAACAGCGCCTCGCGCCCACGGTTAACTGGACGCAGCGTTAGGGCAAGGAAGCAAGAGTTCGTTCGGCGCGTTGCGCGGCAAAACCACGCGCAAGGCCTGGGGCAGCACGCGCGCCGCAACCGGCGTCTGGGTAAACGGCTCATCGTCGGCGTGAACAGGCATCGGCCGGGCCGACTCGACCACCAGATGGCGGCACTGATAATACTCGATCTCGGGGTCCTGCAAGTGCTTGCGCGAAAGCACTTGCAGCGTGTGGCGGACAAAGGTCAGCAGCCCCTCCCCCTTGAAAATGCACACGTCAAGCAGCCCATCGTTGACGCAAGCCCTGGCCCCCAGCGGCAAAATGGCCCCATATAACTGGATGTTGCTGATCACGACCAGCGTGGTCTCGGTTTGAACCGTCTTGCCATCCAGGGTCAGAGTGACCTCGGCGCTGGAAAAGTTCTGAAACTTGTCCAGCGCGGGGATGATGAACGCCCACGCGCCGATGGCGCGTTTTTCTTGCGCCGGAACGCTCTGCGTGATCGCCGCGTCGAGGCCAATGCCCGCCCACAGCAAAAAGGGCCGCCCGGCGATTTCACCCACATCGACCGGCGCCGTCTGCCCTTCCACCAGGATGCGCGCCGCCTCACGCATCAAGTTTCGCTGCGGCGAGACCGGCAGCGGGTCATCGAACTGCTCTTGCAAACCGGAAACCAGCCGGGCCAGGTGCGTGCCCGGATTCATCGGGTCGAGCACGGGGATGTTCATTTGCAGCGCCCAGACGTTGGTGGTGCCCACCGGCAGCACGCCCAACGCCACATCTGTGCCGACCAGCCCGCCGACCACCTCACTGACAGTGCCATCGCCACCCACGGCGACGACGACGTCTGCACCCTGCCGGGCGGCCTGCCGGGCCAGCTCGGTCGCGTCGCCCGGCTTTTGCGTCTCCTCGACATCGACCAGGCAGCCATAGTGCCGCAAATCGTCGACCACCTGCCCAAGTTGATGCTGGACCTGCACCTGTCCGGCGTGTGGATTATAGATCAGGGTCATCCGCACGGCTTCCTCCCAACTCTTGCCGACCAATAAACGCTTGGTAAACGTTCCGGGTTGTGCTATAATAGCGCGGTTTTCAAAATATCTCAAATCTGCACAGATGGTCAGAAAGGTGGTTCCAATGTCGTCCAACCCGCCACGGCTTGCCAACGTCAGGTGCCCGGCCTGCCGGACCTCCTATAACGCGCCGGTCGTCTCAATCATCGACGTACAAAAAAATCCGGCGCACAAAGCGCTGTTTCTACAGGGACAACTCAACGCGAGCACCTGCCCGCAGTGCGGCACGACCGGCATGATGAATATGCCGTTCGCCTACCACGACGCGGACAAGGAATTTTTGTTTTGCCTGGTGCCCCAGGAACTGGGCCTCAACGAAACCGAACGCCAGCGCGCAATCGGCGAAATGTCGCGCGCAGTGATGAACGGCCTGCCCCAGGAAGCGCGCAAAGGCTACCTGCTGCGCCCGCGCATTTTCCTCACCGTCCAATCGATGGCCGAAGCGATCCTCGAAGGGGACGGGATCACCAAAGAAATGCTCCAGGCCCAGGAGCGCAAAATCGAGTTGATCGAGCAGATGGTCCAGGTGGTCGGCGACGGGCTGGCCCTGTCCAACATGATCGCCGAAAACCAGGCCCAGTTTGACGAGGAATTTTTCGCCCTGCTGTCGAGCAGCGTGCAGGGCAGCCTGCAAGCGGGGCAAACTGAGATGGCCGAACGGCTCAACGTGCTGCTGGAAAAACTGCTCGAACAGACCCCACGCGGGCGTGAAATCGCCGCCCGGCAGGAAAGACTGCGCCGGGCGCTGGAAGGCATCGACGAGAACATGACCCAGGAGCAGCTGCTGGAGCGCATTCTCACACTCGACGACGATATGTCCGACGACGTTTTGGGCTTTTTAATCAGCGTCGCCCGCCCGCTGATCGATTATCGCTTTTTCCAATCGATGACCGAGCGGATGGACAAGGCCGAGCAGTCCGGCGACACCAATTTTGTCGAGCGGATCAAGAACCTGCGCGGCAAAATCCTCGACCTGGCCCAGCATCTCGACGCCGAGGTGCGCGAAACGATGCAGGCCCGCGTCGGACTGCTGAACGAAATACTGCAAAGCGCAGACCCCAGACCGGTCATTCGCGCCCACAGCCAGGAAATCGACGATGCATTCATGTCCGTGCTCGAGATCAACCTTCAAGAGGCCGCGCAGCGCCAGGAAGAGCAAGCCGTTCGGCGGCTGGAAGCGGTTCGCGACGCCATCTATGCGGTGATGCTCGAAGGCGCTCCGCCCGAAATGCAGTTCATCCAGCGGCTGATCAACGCCGAATATCCCGATGAGACGCGCAAGATGCTCCAGGAAAACCCGGCGCAAATCAGCGCCCGCCTGATCGAGACGTTCAATCTGCTGATCAACAACCTGAATGAGCACCAGCGGCCTCAATTGGCCGAAAAACTGTCCCAGATCGCCGCTCAGGCCCGCCTGATCGCCGGCCTGGCCTGACCTCGACGCGAAAAATCGTCTTACACAAACGTGCCCCGCGCTTGAGCGCGGGGCACGTCGATCTAGCCCCCGAAAGCGGTGAGCAGAACGCGGCACGGCCTAATCACCGCCTCCACTCGGATCGAGACGAAACCCATAGCCGCGCACGGTGACAATGTACTGTCCCTCCGGCTCGACCTCGGCCAGGCGCTCGCGCAAGCGCCGCACCAGCGCGTCGATGGCCTGCTCGGTCACACCGATCTTTTCATCCTCGCCCCACACCGATTCGACCACCTCATCGCGGCTGTAGACACGCCCCAGGTCATTGTACAACAATTCCAGCAGTTGGTACTGCGCCGGCGAGAGCGGCGGCGTGAGTTCGCGCACACCGATCCACACCCGGCGCGCCTCCGGATCGAGGCGCAGCTCTTTGGCCAGCCGGATATCTTCGAGCGGCAGCGTGGCGTCGGCGCCGATGTAGCGCAGCCGCACACACAGCGCCAGGCTGATAATGTCATTGTCTTGCAGCGCCATCGCCTCGCGCGCCGGCTGGCCGTTGAGATAGGTGCCGTTCTTGCTGCCCAGATCGCGCAGTTGATGGCGGCCATCTTGCCATACAATTTCGGCGTGCCGCCGCGAAATTTGCCGTTCGGGAAAAGCCACATCGATCAGCTCGCCCGAACCGGCGCGCCCGATCGTGATCGCCGGCCGGTCGATGGCAATCCGCGCCCCGGCCAATTCGCCTTCTTCGACCACCAGAAAGGCCTGTTCAGAGATCGCTGTCATTGCGAGAAAGCCTCCTTTGCTTGCCAAAAGCACCCGACTCGGGTATAATTTCCTGACACCATAAACCTGACTGCCCCGCCCCGGCAGCCGGTTGGTGCCTGTCTGTACAGTGAGGAGAAGACCGTTCGGTGTCTACGCTATTATCGCCGGGGACCATCTTGCGTTCCCGGTACAAAATCCTCGAATTTATCAGCCAGGGTGGCATGGGCGCCATCTATAAGGCCGAAGACCTCCGCCTCGATGGCCGCATGTGCGCCGTCAAAGAAATGTGGATCGATGTCAATGCCGACAGACAGGATGCCCGCCAGACGCAGGCCCAATTTCACCGCGAAGCCAGCATCCTGGCCCGCCTCGACCACACCAACCTGCCCAAAGTCTCCGACTATTTCGATCAGGACGACCGCGATTATCTGGTGATGGATTTTGTGGCCGGCAAAGACCTCAAGGAATTGATGGACGAGGCGCGCACCGAAGGCAAAACCCTGCCTGAAAAGCAAGTCCTGGAGTGGGCCAGGCAAATCCTCGACGCACTGGAATACCTGCACGGCCAGGACCCGCCGGTGCTGCACCGCGACATCAAACCAGCCAACATCCGGCTGACCCCCTCCGGCACGATCAAGCTGGTCGACTTTGGGCTGGTCAAGCTCATGGCCTCCGATCAAGACCGTACCATCACCGTCTTGCAGGGCCGGGGGACGGCCCAATACACGCCGCTGGAGCAGTATGGCGGCGACACCGGTCACACCGACGTGCGCTCGGACATCTATTCGCTCGGCGCGACGCTCTACCACCTGCTCACCAACCAGCCCCCGGCCGATGCCAAGACGCGCTATTTGCAGCCACACCTGTTCAAGAACCCGGGCAGCCTCACCCCCTCGATCTCGCCGCGCGTCGAACGAGCCATCTTGCATGCCATCGCCATGCACCCTGACGAGCGCCCGATCAATATCGCCGAACTGCGTACCGAGTTGTTCTCGTCGCAGCCGCTCGATGTGATCGTCGACGAAATTGCCCACCGGCAGCGCCGTCATTGGGGGCGGGCCATCCGCGAAAATTCACTTTACCTGCTGCTCGCGCTGATCTTTTTCGTCGTCGCCCTGGTGGCAACCGCACTTTCCCCCAGCCTGCCACCGCTTTGATCAAGCCCGGCTCTGCCGCCAGCGCTGGATGATTGCCGTGACGAGAAGGTCGATCACCACGGTCACCAGCATCCCCAGAAGCGCCATGATCAGCGCCCCCCACTCTTGCGAGAGCTGCCGCGCGCGCAGCGCACCGGGCACGCCCATCGCATACACATCATAGCCAACCAACCCGCCCAGCATACAGACCAAACCCAAACGAATCGCCCGGCTTGGGCCGTGCCCCATGCCCAGAACAGCCGCAAAGACAAACCCGGCCACGACAAAAATCATCAACAGCGCCACCGACAGAGTCGTACCTTTGACTATCTTGACCGGCAACGGCGTCGGCGTTGGTGTGACCGTCGGCGTATGGGTCGGTGTATAGGTCGGCGTGGGCGTGTTGGTGGCGGTAGCGGTCGGCGTCCAGGTCGGCGTGGGCGTCGAGGTATGGGTTGGCGTTGACGTCGGAACGACGGTCTCAAACTTGACCGTCTCCTCTTCTGGCACCAGGGCCAGCAATTTATAGTCCGATCCGACAATCGAAATTTCCAGGTTGCCCACCCGGCCGAGGGTGTACTCGGTGCTGGCCCGGCCGTTCACCGTCTGCTCGGCCTGGCGCGTCTCCAGTTTTTCGTTGGGATAGTAAAAGCGAAATTCAACCCAGGTGCCGTCCGGGACAAGGTTGCCGTTGCGATCCAGGATCGCCGACGTCTCAAGCTGCAACTTGTCGCCCTTTTTGACCTCCAGCGGCACCGGCGTACCCTCGCCGTTCGACTGCGGCTGGCCGCTCTGGTAGACCTGGATCACCTGGCGGGGATCGATCTCGAGCCGGGTGCGTAGATCATAGTTGATCCCGGACACCGTCACCGGCGACAGCCCCAGGGCTGGAAATTCCTGGAACAGCGCCCGCGCCGATGCGCTGATAAACGCCGGTATTTTGCTGTAAATACCGTAATAGGCCGAAAGCTTGCTGACTTCGGTCGTGTCGAGGAAATAGGGAGCATTGTAGGCCAGCACAACGAGCCTTTTGCCCTGGAGCAGGTCCTCGCGCTCGGCCAGCAAGGACTTGAGCGCCGTCGACGCGGCGTGGCGTTCCGCGTCTACATCCAGCATGGCAAACAAAAGCCAGTCTGCCGTCTTGAAGCGGGTGTCGAGCGACGAGGCCAGATCGAGGTAGCGGCTGCGCTCGAACAAAAAGCGCTGCAAATCGACCAGGCTGTAGGTGTAAATTTGCTCCGGCAAGACGCGCCCACTGGCATCCGGCCCGTACAATCGCACCAGCGTGCGCTCGATCTCGTCGGGTTCGATCAAATACCTGGGTTCACACGTTTCACAGTCGCGGCCCTGGCGGGTATCGACAAAGATAACAATCTCTTCGTCGGGCGTCGGCGGGGCCGGCAGCCGGTCCACCGATTCCGGGTAAAGCAGCGTGACCGCTTCACGGGCCATACGTACCACCTCGGCATCGCCCTTGCCCAGCTCGCTTTGGGCCTGTTCCAGGTCGGGCTGGGCTGCTTCCAGGGAAAATTCGGGGTAGAGCCGCAGCTTGAGGGTCAGGATGCGCCGCACGGCCTGATCGACGCGGGCCTGAAAATCGGGTTCGTTCTGGTATTGTTCCTGAAAAAACTTGATCGTATCAACAATATTGTTATATTGGGTGATCCAGTTGTTGTCCAGCGCAAACTGGGAGAGCAGCAGCACATCATTGCCGGCGATAAAGGCCTCGCGGGCAATGTAGCGATGGTTAAAGCTCCTCAGGTTGGGGTCATAATACTTGCGCACGGCCAGTGCGCCCAGCGGCCCGCTGACGATCACCCCACCCTGGCTGCGCCACTGGGCCAGCGGCTCAAAGCTCATCAAGGTGTGCATGGTCGCCGCATCAAAACTGATCGGCTTGTTGGCCGGGCGGACAAAGCGAAAACTGATGTGCGAGGCCATCATCGCATCGGTGACGTCTTGCGCATCCTCTGAGAACGACTGAGCCACCCGGAAAAAAGGCACCAACTCGTTCCGCGCCAGGTCTTGATCCGACTTTTGCACCGTCGAAACATCCTGGTTGATGCGCCGGTCGCTGCTGCCCAGGCCCGGAAAGTGCTTGACGACGGTGGACATTTTACCCTGGCTGCCCATGTGTACGCCGCGCACGTAGGCCTGGCCCATCACACCCACCCAATACGGATCACCGCCAAAACTGCGCGCATTCAGATCGTTCGGGCGGTCGGGCCGAGGCGAATCGAGCACATCCAGCGTCGGGCCGATTAGCATGTTGAAACCCAATGCACTCAACTCGCGGCCCAAAATCTGCCCCACGCTCAACGCATTGGCCGTATCCCAGGTTGCGCCGACGGCCATATTGCTGGGCAGCGCGGTGAGGCCGGTGCGCAGGCGGGCATAAGGATATGTGTCGCCTTCCTGCTCGATAGCCATAAACAGGGGAATAAAGCGCTCGCGCAAGACCGGTTCGGTTATCACGGCCGTCGCCGTCAGCGTGGCAGTGAGCGCAATCTGGAGACCGGAATCCTGCACCGCGTCCGGCGTCAGGGTTGGCGTGCCAGACAGCGCCTCATCGATCTCCTCGGTCGCGGTAGGCGTCGGCGTCGCCGCAATCTCGACCGGCTCGACCGGCGGGGGCGGCAGCGCATCGATGGTAGCCCATTCTTGCAGCAAGCGCGTGAGCGCAACCACCGACTCGACCGCCGTGGCATCATTGACCCAATTCTGGTTGGCGTCCGACAAGAGCACACCGCCAACCTTGTACTCGAC
The DNA here is from genome assembly GCA_964428175.1 of uncultured Anaerolineae bacterium. Classification (GTDB taxonomy): domain Bacteria; phylum Chloroflexota; class Anaerolineae; order JAFGEY01; family JAFGEY01; genus CAYRXM01. Next base: position 3,275 of record CAYRXM010000052.1, on the reverse strand, counting down.
GATCAGCCGGGCAATGTCGGCCTGTTCGTCGGGCGTGCGGCCGTTAAATGTGACCAAAAAGAGCTGGCCCACCTTTTCGGCCACGGTCATCTGTGCCAGCAGTTCATCAACGGACGGCCCGGCCAAGCTGCCATTGTCGTCGCCCTGGGCTTGCAGCAGGCGGCTGCCGCTCATCGCGTCGAACAGGGTGATGGCGATCATCAAAATGGTGATTGCTATGCGCAAGGCGATACGCTGTTTGTGCATACGACTCCCGGTTGCTCCTTCCAGCGCAAGTATACCCTTGATCGAAACGAACGTCAAACACTTTGGGCCTACGAAATCGCCCCCGCCCCGTCTGCTGCTCATTTCATCGAGAAGAGATGGGGTGGGGGCGACGTATGATTTTGTCCAGACGGAGCGTTACCGGCCGGCGAGGGCCTCGAGCCACCAGCGGGGGTGATTTTCGTCCAGCCCGGCGCAGTTGGCGCAGACGTGACCGCCCTGCCTGACAAAGGCCTGGTAGATTCGCCCGCATTTCTCACATTTGACGTGATGCGTGCCGTTTTGATAGTGAAAGGTCTGGCAGTCCTGGCACCAGATCACGCGCGTGCGGCAGCGATCACAAACGTGCCGGTCGACATAACTACCGTCAATGTCCACGTACAGGCGCTGCCAGCTCCAATCCCATTCCCCCCAGTCGAGGGCCTCGTCGTGCATGCGCGCGCCGCACACATCACATGTGACCAGATCGCCGATGGTTCCATCCGGGCGTTTGATGTGTTCGATACTCATCACTCGTCCCACCGCAAAAACCGAGAACGACAGCTGTAATCGTTCAGCTTGACCTCCCAAGCGTCTTGACAACATAATGCCACATCACCTATTATACACGCAGTTAGGAAAAACGTCCATTCGATTCGACCGTAGAATGTTTGCTCCTCTTTGGTTTTTCGAGTAAAATGCCGGTACTTGTCGGTACGGGCAAATTTGCCGGTCATCGCCGGCCAGCCAATGGCCTTATTTCTACATACACAACCGACCACCAGAGGAGGTCGCTATGTCCAGACGGCGCTCTGTACAGCGGGCCGGGGCAGAAACAGGCGCAGCACGGGCGATGCAGTCACTTCGCCGCGCGCATCGCTTGATGGCGCAAGGCCAGTTTGCGCAGGCCTTTCCCGCCTTTCAGCGCCTCGCCGACGGCGCCGTCCGGCTGGGCATGCCGCTCCAGGCCGCCGCGCTGTACCTGCAAGCCGCGCGCGCCCGGCTGGAGATGGGCGGCGCAATCGAAGCCGTTGAGTTGGCCCAACACGGTTTGCGCCTGCTAGCCCCGGCCGGGCAGGCCGGACGCGCGCAAGCGGCGATTGGACGGTTGATCGGCGCGTTGGAAGAAAAGAGCTTTCACGCCGAGGCCGTTTTGCTGCGCGCAGAGATCGGCGCGCTGCTGGCGGGAACGCCCCAACAGGCCGCGCCGCGCGGCGCGCTGCCCACCCATTGTCCCTCCTGCGGCGGTCCCGTCCACGCCGACGAAATCACCTGGATCGACGCGCACAACGCCGGGTGTGCGTTTTGTGGAGCGACCATTCAGACTCAAGACCGCTGACCGCCGCCCGGTATGCCATTCGATATTGATTATTCAATTTTGCAATAACCGAAAGAGTTGAGCCATGATCAAGTATCACCCTGTCACCGCCGAAATTGTCGCCCGGTTGGGCGAGATCGTTGGCGAGAAAAACGTCATTTTCGACGAGCCGGAGCGAATGGTCGATTACGGCCACGACGAGGTCGCCGGGGAGGAATACGCGCATCTGCCGGAAGTGGTGGTCAAACCGGCGTCGGCGCCCGAAATCTCGGCGATCATGAAACTGGCCAACCAGGAAATGATCCCGGTCACGCCGCGCGGAGCCGGATCGGGACTGTCGGGCGGGGCGGTGCCGGTATGCGGCGGCATCTTGCTGTCGACGGAGCGCATGAACCGCATCCTCGAGATCGACCGCCAAAACATGACCGTCACCGTCGAGCCGGGGGTAATCACCAACGACATCAATGACGCGGTGGCCCCGTTTGGCCTCTTTTACGCCGGCTATCCCATGAGCACCGAGACCTGTTTTATCGGCGGCAACGTGGCCGAAAACGCCGGCGGCGGGCGGGCGATCAAGTACGGCGTCACCGGGCGCTACGTGCTGGGCCTGGAAGTCGTCCTGCCGACCGGTGAGATCGTGCGGCTGGGCGGCAAGCGGGTCAAGGACGTGACCGGCTATGACCTGATTCACTTGCTGGTCGGCTCGGAGGGTACGCTGGCGGTGTTTACCGAGGTGACGCTCAAGCTGATCCCGCTGCCGGCGGCGCGCATGGTGCTGCTGATCCCCTTTGCCGATGTCCCGGCGGCGATTGGAGCGGTGCCCCAAATTATGACCCAGGGCAAATTGATCCCCACCTCGGTCGAGTTTATGGATCGCCTGTCCGTCGAAACGGTTTACCGCTACCTGGAGGAAAGCCTGCCCGGGGCGGGGATCGGCGCGATGCTGCTGATCGAGGTCGATGGGCCGAGCGAGGCCCAGGTCGAGGCGATGGTCGAGCCGGTGGTGGACCTGTGCCTGGAATTCGGCGCGCTCGATGTGTGGGTGGGCAACACGCCGGCCAACGAGGAAAAAATGTGGCGGGTGCGGCGCAACATTGCCGAGGCGTTCAAGGCGATCTGCCCGGTGCAGAGCAGCGAGGACATTGTGGTGCCGCTGGCACAGATTCCCGCCTTGATCCCAGAGCTAGATCGCCTTTCGGCGCAATACGATGTGCTGATCCCCTGCTACGGCCACGCCGGCGACGGCAATTTGCATGCCACGATCATCAAAAAGCCCGAAACGTCGATGGATGAATGGCATCTCAAACTGCCGCAGATTTTGCAAGATTTATACAAGGTGGTCGTCGATCTGGGCGGCACCCTCAGCGGCGAACACGGCATCGGCCACAAGCGGGCCAGGTATCTGGACATTGCGCTCGATCCGGCGCTGATCGCCTTGCAGCGGCGGATCAAGGCGGCGTTCGATCCGCAGGGGATTCTCAATCCGGGTAAGATATTCGCCGAGTAGGCTGCTTTCAACTGTTTGAGGAGAAAGAATGAAACCCGGAGACGATGCACTCCCAACCCGTCTGGATCGAACTGTCCTCTATGAGAGTCGTTGGGTGAACCTCTACCGCGACCGAGTCGCGCTTGGCAATGGGCACATTCTCGAACAGTACCACTTGCTAGCATCAGTCTGAAACGGCCCTTGAAAAATGATATAACTGGAATCAGG
>CAYRXM010000051.1:13024-30142 GCA_964428175.1 uncultured Anaerolineae bacterium | reverse complement strand
CCAAGAATAGCACAAAAGAAAGAAATTCTTAAATATTTTGCAGTGCTTTGCGGCTCAGCGCCTTTGCGTGAGGCTGGGTTTTTCAGCGGCCTCCTAGAGACCAGTTTGCACGTCAGACGATCGCAACGGCGGTTCGTATCGGTCGTTTAGTCACCAGATTCGCCGGCGTGCGAATGTCGGTTTTGAGGAGGTGGACTGCTATGGATGTACCGCATGTCCCGCTCGGAACATCGACGAGGGGCGACGATCACATCGATTTGTCATCAACGTCGCTGGCACAGATCGCAGCCTGTCTTGATGCCTTGCAAACCGAGTGCGCACAGCTTGGCGCCTATCTGCAAAACGCGCGCCAACGGCTTGTTCAACAAGAAACTCAGATCGACCAACATCTTGCCCGGATGGCGGCTCTGGCTGAGCAGTTTCGCAGCCACATACCGGCCGATTCTGCTACGGCATTGAATCCGGCCGTCCACGACCCCACACCTGCCCCTCATCCGGCGACGGACGCGCCGCCGGCCTTGTGCGTTCGCACGTTTGCCCAATTCCAGGCCAGTTGGGCCGATCGGCCGATCTCGCTGTGTCGCAGCAAAAAAGGCAGCGCCATTTTTCGCTACCTGTTCATCTGCCCGGATCGCTGCGCAACCAGGGAAACGCTGCTGGCGCTTTTCTGGCCCGATGAACCCGCTGACAAAGCCAATCACAAACTGCACATCGCCATCAGCGCCCTGCGCCAGGCATTGAGCGAGGCAATCGAGGTAAACCAGGTTCTCATTTTCGACGAGGATCGCTATTTCCTCAACCCGTCGATTCACATCTGGACCGATGCGGACGAATTTGTGAACTGCTTGCACGCCGGGCAGCAGTTGGAACAGCAGGGACGTATGCCAGAAGCGGTCGTCCTGTACGAGGCGGGATGTTCGCTCTACCGCGGCGACTTTATGGCCGAAGACATGTATGCCGATTGGGCCGCCGCGCCGCGCGCCCGCCTGGAAGAAATGTACCTGACCCTGCTTGGCCGCCTGGCGGCCTACTATTTCGATCAGGAGCGTTTCGAGCCAAGCATCGCTTGCTGCCGGCAGATCGTGAGCAAGGACAGCTTTCGCGAAGATGCTTATCGTCAATTGATGCAGTGTTACAGCCGGATGGGACAGCGCAACCAGGCACTGCGCGAGTTTCACTTGTGCGCCGAGAATTTGCAGCGAGAATTGGGCGTATCGCCCATGCGCGAGACCATCGCCCTTTATGAGCGTATCGCGCGCCAGGAATTTGTCTGACCATTATCATACAGGCCTGCCGGGTCTTTAAAACCTGGCAGGCCTTTTTTTATAGCCCAAATAGAGCGATTCCAGAGCGTCCCTGGAGCACCCTCTGCTATACTCAAAGCAGAGGAGCTATGAGCCGCTATATGTCTTTTGTCGTTCAGAGCTGGTGCGGCGATGGCAGCGGGCCGATGTGCTGGCGGCTATGTCGCGTTCACGATCAGGAAGAGCTGCGCCTTCCCGATGCCTCTTTTGTCGTCCGGGCCTGGATCGACGACCAGGAGCAGATGGTGCGCTGCGTGGTTCGTCACGTGTCAAGCGGGCGCGAGGTGCAGTTCCAGTCCGGCGAACGGGCCGTCGAATTTATCCGCGACTGGGCAGCGCAGAACGCTGCGCCCGGCCTGGAGGTGCAGTCAGATGGCCAGGCCCTTTGAAACCGGCCTCGAGCACCTCGACGCCGAACTGACCCGCCTCGATCTGCTGCTCCGGCGCGAAGTCTGGCGTTGGCAGCAAGAGGGGCTGACCGGCACACCGGAAGACCGGGAATTTCGCGGCGTCTATGTTGCCGGCGCCGAAATGGAAGCCATCCTGGGCGGCATTTACCCCGGCAGCCCGCACATCGCCCGCCAGGTTGCCGCTCTGCCGGACGAGATCGCCTTTACCCAGGCGTTGGAACGCGCTGCGGCCGAGATCGCCGAGCGCAAGGCCGCCTCTCTCCAGCAGGGCATTCCACTGCACCTGGTCCGTCTGCAAAAGCTGTTCGGCCTCGACGATTTCGACGTGGATGTGCTGCTGGTCGGCCTTTTGCCCGAGATCGACCTGCGCTACGAGCGCATCTATGCCTATTTGCAGGACGACATGACCCGCAAGCGTCCCGGCGTTTCGCTGGTGTTGAACTTGCTTTGCGCCGCGCCGGGCGAGCGGCTGGCGCGGCGGGCGCATTTTTTGCCCAACGCCCCCCTGCTGCACCACCATTTGATCTCTCTGCTGGGCAACCCCGCCCGGCCCAACCCCCCGCTGTTGGCCCAGGACATCAAACCCGACGCGCGGATCGTCGAGTTCCTTTTGACCGGGTCTGTCGTGGGCAGGGGCGAGGCATCCCCAGAAAGAATCTGTTTATCCGGTATAGCGCCTCTATCCTGGCCTTCTGGTCAGCAAACTACCGGCAAGGGATGCCTCGCCCTTACGGATGCCCGCTTGCGCGATTTCTGTGATTTGACCGTCCACCCTTCCGCGCCGGTGCTTTTTCTGCCCCCCGGCGCGCACGAGCAGATCGAGCGGCTGGCGGCAAACCCCGGCCCGGGGCAAACTGCGACACTGATCCTCCTGCAAGGTGACACGGGCACGGGCCGGCGCACGGCGGCGCAAAGCCTCTGTGCGGCCTGGCAGCGCCCGCTGCTGACCATTCACCTGCGTCGACTTGAGCAGGGCGATCAGTTTGCGGCGCTGGCCCGGCTGGCTGCGCGCGAGGCCTGTCTGAGCGACGCACTTGTGTACTGGCAGGATTACGACGCCTTGAAACCGGATGCGGAACGCGCCGCAATGCTCGACGCGCTCCATCCCATTCTGCTGGAATATCCTATCACCAGCCTGCTGCCGCTGCCCGCAACCGCCGGCGAGCCGGCGGCCGTCTTGCTGTCTGCGCCGCGCCTGGTGCGGCTGACCCTGCCGTGCCCGTCGTATGGGCTGCGCTGCACGCTGTGGAAGCACTTTCTCGACACGCTGCCGGCGAATTTGCCGACATCGCCGGATGTGGACGTATCCACGCTGGCCCAACGGTTTCGCCTCACCGGCGGCCAGATCCGCGACGCCGTCCTGGACGCTGCCCATCACGCCGTACAGCGCTCGCCGGGGCAGCAGTCGCTGACCGCCGACGATCTTTTTGCCGCCGCCCGCGCGCGCACCAGCGGCCAGTTGAACGGCCTGGCCAACAAGATCGAACCGCGCCACACCTGGGCCGACCTGGTTTTGCCCGACGATCAGCTCGCCCAACTGCGCGAATTGTGCGATCAGATGAACTATCGCGCCCGCGTGCTGGGCGAGTGGGGGTTCGAGGCCAAGCTCTCACTGGGCAAGGGGCTGAATGTGCTCTTTGCCGGGCCTTCGGGCACCGGAAAGACGATGACCGCCGAGGTCATCGCCAGCGAATTGGGCCTGGACCTGTTCAAGATCGACCTTTCGACGGTGGTCAGCAAGTACGTCGGCGAGACGGAAAAGAACCTGGAGCGCATCTTTGGCGCTGCGCGCAACAGCAACGCCATCCTCTTTTTCGACGAGGCCGACGCGCTGTTTGGCAAGCGCTCCGAGGTGCGCGACGCCCACGACCGTTACGCCAACGTCGAGATCAGCTATTTGCTGCAAAAAATGGAAGAATACGATGGCCTGGTCATCCTGACTTCCAACCTGAACAAGAACATGGACGAAGCGTTTGTACGGCGGATGCACTTTACCATCGAATTTCCTTATCCCGAAAAAGAAGCGCGGCAGCGCGTCTGGCAGATCGTCTTTCCGGCCCAGGCCCCGCTCGCGCCGGGTGTCGATTTTGGCCTGCTGGCCGAGCGGTACCGACTGACCGGCGGCAACATCCGCAACGTGGCGCTCGGCGCGGCGTTTCTGGCCGCCCGCGACGGGGGGATCATCGACATGGCCCATTTATTGTGGGCCACCCGCCGCGAATTTCAGAAATTGGGCCGCCTGGCCGACGAGCACGAATTCGAATAAGGATAGTTGGCACGTGATCAAGTCTCTGGATCAAACCATCAAACGCATTCTTTTGGAAAAAGGCCGTTTCAGCCCGGCCGACGTGGACATTCGCTTCGATCAGCCGACCCGCGATTGGGCTGCCGGCCTGACCCGCCCGGCGATCAACTGCTACCTGTACGACATTCGTGAGAACCGCGATTTGCGCAACCGCGAGTGGATCGTCGATCAGCAGGCCGACGGGCGGGCCAAGAAAAAACTTTCGCCGCTGCGGGTGGACTTGAGCTATGTGATCACCGCCTGGACAAACGAAGTCGAAGACGAGCATGCCGTGCTGTGGCGGGTGTTGGTCGCGCTTGCATCCGTTCCCGTTTTGCCCGAAACCATACTCGAAGGCAAGCTGGTCGAGCAGCCCTTTCCCATCCCCGCGCAGACGGGCCAGATTTCCGAGGCGATGCCCAACCTTTCCGATCTGTGGAACGTGATGGAGAATGAGCTGAAACCGGCGATCAACTATACCGTCACCCTGGCCGTGGATCGCGAATACGCCTTTGACCATCCATTGATCTTGACCAAGCGGGTCGATTTTCACCCCCTGGCCGAGCAGACGCCGGTCGAGTCGGTGATCCAGATTGCCGGCATTGTCCACGAGCGCAAGAACGGCGCGCACCCGGTTGCCGACGCCGAGGTCACCGTGGTCGAGCGCGGCCAGAGCGTGCGCACGGACCGTTTTGGCCGCTATTCGTTTCGCAACCTGCCGCCCGGCCGGTACACGTTTCGCGTGACTGCTCAGGGACGCCAGGCTGAGCACTCGTTAACCGTTCCGTCAGGAACGCGCGATCTGACGATGTATGATTTGGGTGTATAGGCTAAATTATTCAAGTAAAGGAGCGTAAAAATGCCAGAGTATCTTTCCCCAGGCGTCTATATCGAAGAGGTAGCCCGGGGCACACGGCCTATCGAGGCAGTGGGCACCGCGCTGGCCGCATTTGTTGGCTTTACCGACAAGGCCGAAGATGTGCAGGACGACGGGACGCCGGTCTCGCTGCTCAAAAAGCCGACGCTGGTCACCAATTGGAGCCAGTACGTGCAAAAGTTTGGCGGGTTCGCGGCCAACGCTTACCTGCCCTATGCCGTCTATGGCTATTTTCAAAACGGCGGCAGCCGCTGCTATGTGATCAGCGTCAAAACGTTGAGCAAGGCGGCTTCGCCCGAACTGGCCGTGCCCGCTGTGGCGATGCTTCCGGCCGGGGACGAGGCCGGCGGCGATGCGCTGGAGATCCAGGCTCGCGAGGGCGGGCTGGGCGGCAACGCCATCAAGGTGCAGGTGCGCGACGAAGAAGGCGAAGCGTTTGCCCTGGTCATCCAGGGGCCGAGCGGCCCGCCGGAAACGTTCGAAGGCCTGATAACCGCCAAAGGTGCGACCAATGTAGCAACGATGGTCAATGCCCGTTCCAAACTGGTGACGATCAAAGTCGTCAAGAGCGGCCCCAAGCCCAAGGCCGGGACGTACACCCTGGCCGGCGGCCAAGTTAAAACGACGACGGTGGCCGTGGCCGATTACAAGGGCGACCCGGCCGAGCGCACCGGTATCGGCGGGCTGGAGGCCGTGGATGGCGTGACCATGCTCGCCGTGCCCGACCTGATGAGCAGCCTGCAAAGCGGCGAACTCGATCTCAAGGGCGTCCAGGCCGTGCAAATGGCCATGTACGAGTTTTGCGAGCGCAACAAATACTGCTTTGCCATCCTCGACGCGCCGCCCGGTCTCAGCCCGCAGCAGGCCAAGGAGTGGCGGTTGAGCGCCAACTATGACACCCGCTATGCTGCGCTGTACTATCCATGGATCCGCGTCGCCGATATGAGCGGCGGCAACGGCGCGTCGCGGCTGGTGCCGCCTTCCGGGCACATTGCCGGCATCTATGCCCGCAGCGATGTCGAGCGCGGCGTCCACAAAGCGCCGGCCAACGAAGTGGTCGCCGGCGCGACCGACCTGGCCGTACAGGTCACCAAAGGCGAGCAGGACGTGCTCAACCCGTTGGGGGTCAACTGTATTCGTTCTTTCCCCGGCCGCGGCATCCGCGTCTGGGGCGCGCGCACCCTCTCCAGCGATCCGGCCTGGCGCTATGTCAACGTCCGTCGCCTGTTCAACATGATCGAAGAGTCGATTGAACGGGGCACGCAGTGGGTGGTCTTTGAACCCAACGATCCAGACTTGTGGGCGCGGGTGCGCCGCGATGTGCGCGCCTTTCTCACCGTGGTCTGGCGCAGCGGCGCGCTCTTTGGCACGACGCCGGAGCAGGCCTTCTTTGTCAAGTGCGACGAAGAAACCAACCCGCAGGAGACCCGCGACCTGGGCCAACTGATCGTCGAGATCGGCATTGCCCCGGTCAAACCGGCCGAGTTTGTCATTTTCCGCATCAGCCAGTGGGCCGGCGCTGCCGAGTGATCGGAATGATGTTGGTTTCGACAGGCTCAACCAACATCAGCCAATCCCGATTATTTTTCCAGGAGGATAAATTATGGCGAGTACACGCGATCCGCTAGTCAGTTTTCATTACGGCATCGAAGTGCAAGGTATGATCAAGGGCTACTTTACCGAGTGTACGGGCATCGGCTCGGAGCACGAGCTGATTGAGCACAAGGTGGTGGACGAAAAAGGCCGCGAATCCATCCAGAAAATTCCCGGCCGGCTCAAGTGGGAAAACATCACCCTCAAGCGCGGCATCACCGGCAACATGGACATCTGGGCCTGGCGGGAAGAGGTCATTCAAGGCCAGGTGGAAAAAGCCCGCCACAGCGGCTCGGTGATCATGTACAACCAGTCCCTCGAACCGGTGGCGCGCTGGGACTTTGTCGACGCCTGGCCGCTCAAGGTGTCCGGCCCGACCATGAAGGCCGACAGCAACGAGTTCGGCATCGAAGAACTAGTCATCACCCATGAAGGGCTGACGCGCGTCGAGGTCTAAGCGCAGGGGCACAAGCGCTCCGGCCAACGGAATGCTTGGCCCCTGCCCAAGTGGAGTGAACTATGCCTGCTCGCACCGAATTCGAGTTTACGCTGCCGCGCGGCTATGAGGACGACGATGGCCGGGTACACAAAAAGGGAGCGATGCGTCTGGCTACAGCCATGGACGAGATCGCCCCGCTGCGCGACCCGCGCGTCAGGGCCAATGAAGCGTATCTGACCATCATTTTGCTAGCGCGGGTGATCACCCGGCTGGGCGACCTGCCCGCGATCACCACGCACACCATCGAAAACCTCTATGCGGCCGACCTGGCCTACCTGCAAGACCTGTACCGCAGCATCAACGACGCGGGCGCCAACATCGTCCAGGTGACCTGCCCGGCCTGCGGTCAGGCCTTCGAGGCGGAGGTACTGCCGCTGGGGGGATCGTAAGCTACCCCCTCGAGCGGCTCTTCGAGGAGGTAGCTTTTCTGGCCTTTCACTTTCACTGGTCGTATGAAGAGGTCTTGAACATGGAACATGCCGAGCGGCAGCAGTGGGTAGAGCAGCTGGCGCAAATCAACACCCGTCTCAATGCTTCGTGGGCGGGCGCGCCCGAAGGGGTGCGAGATGGATAATCCGGCGGACCGCCATCCACAGAGGCCGGCCGAACTGCCTTTGCCGCCTGTCGTCAGCGGCCCACCGCCGGAGCAGCAGCAGTCGCTGGTGGGCATGTTCCGGGTTGCCCCCATCGACGTGGAATGGATTGCCGAGCGCGTCTACCAGCTCATCTGCCAGGACTTGCGCCTGGAGCGCGAGCGCGGCGATTGGTGATCCAGTAGGGGCAGACCTGTGTGTCTGCCCTAAGGCAATTCTTTATTTTGGAGGAAACTGTGCCGGGCAGTGCTCAAAGGATTGAAATTCATGCAGCCTTTCGGTTTGCCGTCCAAATTAGCGGCGTCACCGAGGCCGTGTTTACCGAGTGTACTTTGCCCACGCTCGAAGTCGAAGTCTTGCAGCAGATGGAGGGCGGCCTCAACAACGCCGTTCACCAGATACCGGGACGGGTCAAGATGGGCAAGATCACCCTCAAGCGCGGTGTGACCACGTCCGGCGATCTGCTGCGCTGGTACATGGACGTTGCCCAGGGGCAGATTCAGGACAGCCAGCGCGACATTTCGGTGGTCATGTTCGACAGCCAGTCCCAGGAAGTGCTGCGCTGGAATTTCGGCAAGGCCTTTCCGGTCAAGTGGACGGGGCCGAACTTTGCCTCCGGCGACAGCCGGGTGGCCATCGAAGCGCTGGAACTGGCTTATCAGAGCGTGAGCGTAGAAGCGTAAACTCGAGAAACCAGGTTTTTGACAAAAACCTGGTTTCTCCCCAATCGGTCAGGATCAGGGCGAGTGATGTTGAACGGCATACAGCGATTGTGGCGAGGGTGGCGCGAGCGGCGACTGGCGCGCGCCGGCCCGCACGAGGACGAAAACCCGCCTGCGCCGGAAGACGAGCCTGCGCAGCCGGCGGCAGAAGCCGGTGTGCCCGGCGGCGGGCTGGCCCGCCGGATCAAAAGCCACGTGCGGATCGGCGTTTTGCGCCGGGTTGATCGCCTGCCGTCGCTGCGCATCAGCCGGCCGCGTCCGCCGACCTATCACATCATGCCGGCCGAAATGCAAAATGTCCCCCACACGCCCCTGCCGCTGGCGCGGTACGGCCCGCAAAGCGTGCCGACCGGAGAATTCGTCGAGGGAGAAGCCGTTTCCTCGCAAGACACGTCGGCTGCTGCGCCGGCAGCCGACGACGCGGCCTGGGATGCGTTGTGGGCGCTGCGCGGTACTCCTTCGATCTCGGCCCATCCGGTGCGGTCGACGCCAGTGTCGTCGTCCGGACAGGCGGAATTGCCGCCGGAGGCGAGTGCGCCCTCGGCCGCTCCTGGCATGCAGCGTGCCTTGCCTCAAAGCGGGCCGCGCCCGCCGCTACAAACGACGCCGCCGGCGGTCGGTCGGCCGGCCGTGCCCGTCTCGCGACCATCAGCCGTGGAACGCACACAAACTTCGCTGCCCCAACCGCCTGTTGCACCGCTTCCGGTAGAACATCCTGAATCAGATGCACAACCTGCGCCGGTCAGCCTTGAATCGACGGCGCTTGCCGGGCAAAAGGCGGCTCAGCCGGCCGCGCCGCCTTTGAACCGGCCCGCCATCGCCCGCCGCAAGGCCGACCTGACCGTGCGTCCGGTTGCCAGTCGCGTCATGGCCGCGTCCCCGGCAGCGACGACGGCTTCTTCCGCGCTCGAGTACGCGCGGCCGCTCGAGTACGCGCGGTCACCCATTCAAACGCGCCGCCCATTGGTCGATCAACCTCCGATTTTTGACCAACAAGCGACCGAGCATCCGCTTCCACCCACCGTGAAATCCAGGCCGCCGTTAGTGGCGTCGCTGCGTGCAGGCCTGCAAAGGCTGGGCTTGCTGCGCCGTGAACAGATACCGGGCCCGGCGGATGAAGAAAGGCCGGCGGTCAAGGCCCGACCGTTGGCTGCCCCGCGACCGATTGATGCCGTGCAACACGCACCGTCGTTGGCGTCACCACGGCCCGCAGTGCAATCCGCCATTGCCCGTCAGCCGGCCGATTCTGCGTCGCCGCCAACCGTGCATCCAGTACCAGAACAACCCCAACTAACGCCGGCACCGACTTGGGCTGCCCGCCCCGTCGCGCGCCGCCTGGCGGATTCTGTATCACCTTTTGCGACGGCAGCCGGGGCGACGCCGCAGATTTCGCGCGCGGCACAAATGCGGCCCCATCAGACGTTCGAGCCCGTAGCGAGCGGGCTGGCGGTGCAGGAATCGCCGGTTGAGGAGCCTCAACCGGCAAAAGATGAGACCGTCGCAGAATCACCGGCGGTGGAGACTGCACCGCCCGAACAATCTGCGCGTGAAAGAACGATCGAGAGGCCGCTCGAAGAGCCGCTCGAGCGACCAGAAGCGCAGGAATCGCCGCTGGCTTTGCAGCCCCAAGTGGGAAAATGGCCCGATTTTATGCCGTCCGAAACACCATCTGCAGAGCCATTCGCTGCGCAGCCGGAGCAAGACATATCGCGGCCCATCCCATCTGCCGTCTCACCGATCGCCCCGGCCGCCTCCGGAACGCACACCGTCCAGCGGACGATCCGCGACGCACAAGACCTGGCCCAGGTGCTTCAGCCGTCGCTGTCGCCAATGGTCGTTCAGACTGCGCCCGAAATTTTGGCCCAACCCGCAGAAGCCGCGCCCGCTGCCAGCGGCGAACAGGCCGGCGGCCAGGCGCATGACCTCGAAGCCATATCGCGCCAGGTTTACCAGATCATCCGCCGCCGGATGGTCGTCGAGCGCGAGCGCGAGCGCGGGCGGTAAAGGAGTGGATCGAGCATGCCAACGACCCGTGGCGGCCTGATGGCCGCCGCCATCTATAACAAAGAAGATGTCAGCCAGATCGTTCACTGCATGTTCAACCCCAACGAGTATACCCTGACCAAGCAGAACCAGTGGACGCAGGCCAGGAACAAAGGTAAAAACGTCCCCGGATTGACCTTTGAGCAGGGCGGCCCACAGACGCTCAAGCTGCAACTCTTTTTCGATACCTATGCCGGCGAGGACGAGGGCAGCGACGTGCGCGAGTACACCGACCGGCTGTGGCTGCTGATGATGGTTGAAAAGGACAAGAAAAATCGCGGCTCGCAAAAAAGCAGCCCGCCGAGGGTGGTGTTTGAATGGGGCGGCGGCTTGACCTTTACCGGTGTGATCACCGACATGACCCAGAAATTTACTCTGTTCAGCCGCGACGGCATGCCGCTGCGGGCGACGGTTGATCTGTCGCTGCGCCAATGGGTCGACGAAGAGGATTTCGCCAGGCAAAACCCCACCTCCGGCGGCGGCGAGGCGCACAAAATCCGCGTAATCCGCGCCGGAGAGCGCCTCGACTGGATCGCCTTTGAAGAATACGGTGACGCCAACGAGTGGCGGCGCATCGCCCGGGCCAACGGCCTGACCGATCCCACACGGCTGCGTCCAGGGCAAAGCCTGAGCATCCCGCCGCTGACGTAGACTTTTGTATCCTTTCAAAGGTTTACAACCTTCGCAAGGGTTTGCACGAGTTCAAGGCCAGGTTTATGCCCAGACAAGAAAAACCGGTTAACCATTTTCTCATCCGCGTCGACGGCGAACTCGTTTCCAGCCGGTTGATGGATGATCTGATCGATGTGGTGGTGGACAGCAACCTGCACCTGCCGGATTTGTTCGTGATCCGCGTCGACGACGAGACCCTGGAGTGGATCGACCGCGGGCCGTTCAGTCTGGGCGCGTCCGTCGAGATCGGTGTGGTGCCGCAAGACGGCGGACAAGAGCAGGAACTGATCAAGGGCGAGATCACTGCGCTGGAACCCGATTTCGCCGAGGGCACCCACGCTGTTCTGACCGTGCGCGGCTATGACCGCGCGCACCGTCTGCACCGGGGCACGCACAGCCGCGCCTTTACCCGGGTGACCGACAGCGATCTGGCCAACCGGATCGCCCAGGAGGTCGGCCTGCGCGCCGATGTCGAGTCTACGTCGCAGACCTACGAGCACGTCATCCAGTACAACCAGACGCACATGGCCTTTTTGCGCAGCCGGGCCAGGCGCATCGGTTATGAAATCTATGTCCGCGACCGCACGCTCTATTTCAAAAGACCGGATGCCCGGCCATCCGGCACGCCGCTGGAACTGGAATGGGGCGATCAACTCAAGGCCTTTCGCCCCCGGCTGACCTTGCTCGAACAGGTGGACGAGGTCACGGTCAAGGGCTGGGACGCCAAAAACAAGACCGAGATTATGGGCAGTGCCAATCGCAGCACGGCCGCGCCCGAAATCGGCGAATCGAGGTCCGGCACGGAGGCCGCGTCCGAGGCTTTTGGCGCCGGGCAGCGCGTCGTGGTCAACCGGCCGGTGAGCAGCCAGGCCGAGGCCGACGCGGTGGCCCAGTCGCTTTATGACGAGATTTGCGGCGGTTTCATCGAGGCCGAAGGGCGCTGTACCGGGCAGCCTGCGCTGGTGGCCGGGATGATGGTTCAACTCAACGCCCTGGGCGACAAGTTGAGCGGGCGGTATTTCGTCACCTCGGCTGCGCACATTTACAGCGCGCAAGGCGAATACATCACCGAATTCAAGGTGCATGGCCGCCGGCCCGATACACTGCGCCGCCTGCTCGTCGATGAACCCGGCGAAGTCCCGGCAGTGGGCGCTGCCGGATGGGGAAACGTCGTCATCGCCATTGTAACCAACAACAAGGACGATGACGATCAAGGGCGGGTCAAGCTCAAATATCCCTGGCTGTCCGACGACGTGGAAAGCGGCTGGGCGCGAGTGCTTGGCGCCGGCGCGGGCGATGGGCGCGGCCTGTACTGCCTGCCCGAAGTCAACGACGAAGTGCTGGTGGCCTTTGAGCACGGCGATTTCAACTGCCCGCTGGTAATCGGCAGCCTGTGGAACGGGGTGGACAAACCGGCAGTGCCCATCGATGAGGCGGTCAAGGATGGCAAGGTGCATACGCGCGCGTTCAAGACGCGCCAGGGCCACGCGCTGACCTTTGTCGATGACAGTGGCGCGTTGGTACGGCTGGAAACGGCCGGTGGTCACTCACTGCTGTTGGATGACGAGAACACCTTGGTCGAACTCGAGACACAGGGTGGTATCACGCTCACATTGAACGACCAGGATGGTTCGGTCACGCTAAACTGCCAGGGCGATCTCAAGATCGAGGCCGGGCAGGCCCTGACCCTCCAGGCCAGCAGCAACCTGGAGATCAGCGCAAACGGCAACATCGCGATCAAGGGCGCCAAGATTGATTTGAACTGAAAACGCACTGCGTAACTCGCAGCTTTCAACTCGTAACCAACTATGGGCCAACCAGCAGCAAAACAAGGCGACATGATTCAGGCGACGGACATCCACATCGTCATGGTGCCGACGCCGGGCGGGCCGGTGCCGACGCCGACGCCTGGCCATCCATTTAACGGCATCCTGGATGGCGGCTTGAGCAGCGATGTCAACGTGATGGGCATGCCGGTGGCGACGGTGGGCAGCACGGCCAACAACCAGCCGCCGCACATCCCCATCGGCGGGCCGTCGTTCCAGATTCCGCCGACCAACCAGGCGACGATCATCATGGGCAGTGGCACGGTCTTTGCAAATAGCAAGCCGGTCGCCCGCAACGGCGACACGGCCAACACCTGCAACGACCCGGCGCCGATGCCGGTGGGCACGGTGATCGCCGCCGGCACGGTGATGGTGGGTGGATAAGAAGGAATTTCTATGACCCAAGATATTATCGGTAAGGGCTGGGGTTTCCCTCCGCGTCTGGGGCGGCAGGGAACGATCGAGTTGGTGGGCGGCGCGACCGAGATCGAGCAGGCCATCTTGCTGATCCTGCGCACGTCGCCGGGCCAGCGGGTGATGCGCCCCGAGTTCGGCTGCGGCCTGCACGACCTGGTCTTTATGCCCAACAACAGCCAGACGGCCAGCCAGGTCAAGCGCGCGGTGCGCCTGGCCCTGGGCCGCTGGGAGCCGCGCATCGAGGTGCTTGATGTACAAGTCGGCGCAGATGAGCAAGATGCGTCCCGCCTGCTGATCGACATTCGCTACCGCATCAAGGCCACTCACGACGAGCGCAGCCTGGTTTACCCGTTTTACCTGATTCCTGGAGAATGACGATGGCGCTGAAAACTCCCAACCTGGACGACCGCACTTTTCAAAACCTGGTGGACGAGGCGAAAAAGAAAATCCCTCTCTACTGCCCGGAATGGACCGACCATAACGTCAGCGATCCGGGCGTGGCCTTGATCGAGCTGTTTGCCTGGATGACCGAAACGCTGCTTTACCGCCTGAATCAGGTGCCCGACAAACATTACATCAAATTGATGGAACTGCTGGGCATTCGCCTGCAAGAGCCGCGCCCCAGCCACACCGCGCTCACTTTTTGGCTGTCGGCGCCGCAGCCGGACACGGTCAACATCCCGGCCGGCGTCGAGGCTTCGACCGCCCGCGTCGAGGGCAGCGAGCCGGTCGTTTTCACCACCGATGTCCCGCTCACCGTCCGGGTGCCCAACCTGACACACGTCCTGGCCCGCCGGGGCAGCCAGTACGTGTCCATTGCCTTGCGTCGCCTGAACAAGGAATTCCGTCCCTTTTCCGACCTGCCGCAGGTCGGCGACGCGCTGTACCTGGGCTTCGAGCAGCCGCTTGACCACCACATCTTGGGGCTAGAGTTTGACTGTGTGCGCGCCAAAGGCAAAGGCATCATCCCCGAATACCCGCCGCTGCGCTTCCAGGCCTGGTGCAGTAGCCCGGCGGACGCGGCCCGTCCTGCGGACGCGGCCCGTCCGGACGGCGACTGGCAAGAGGCCGAACTGGAAGACGATGGCACCGGCGGGCTGAACTGGAGCGGTCAGATCAAACTGCACCTGCCCCATGGGATGACCAGGCGCGCCATCGGTGAGGCGAATGTGTATTGGGTGCGCATCCAGGTGAGCGACCCCGCGCCAGATCAGCCGTCCTACGAGGCTTCGCCGGAACTGCGCGGCGTGACGGCGGTCAGTTGGGGCGGCGTCGTCGCGGCGACGCACGCCGCCGCCATCCACAATGAAATTTTGGGCCGTTCCGACGGTTCGCCGGGACAGGTTTTTCACCTGGAACGGTCGCCGATCCTGGCGCGCGGCCCGGACGAGCGGGTGCAGGTTTGGCGAGCCGACCTCAATGCGTGGGAAGACTGGCAAGAGGTGGAGGATTTTGGCGGCTCCCAAGCCGGCGACCGTCATTGGACGTGCGACGGCGTTTCCGGCGAGATCCGCTTTGGGCCGGCCCTGCGCCAGCCCGATGGCACGGTGTATCGCTATGGGGCCATCCCGCCGCGCGGAGCCGAGATTCGCTTTTCGGCCTATCGCTATGGCGGCGGCGCAGTCGGCAACGTGCGCGCCGGCGCCGTCAGCGAGTTGAAAACGGCCATTCCCTACGTGGACCGCGTCGTCAACCGGCGGCCGGCCAGCGGCGGCCTGGATGCCGAAAACCTGGAGGATGCCCGGCTGCGCGCGCCGCACGTCTTGCGCACCCGCCGCCGCGCCGTCACCACGGCCGATTTCGAGCATCTGACCTTCCAGGAATTTGCCGCCGAGGTATCACGTGTGCGTTGTTTACAGGCCGGTCTGTCCGACGCTGCTGGTCGTCCCGGCCCAGGCCAGATTTACATCCTGGCCATCCCGCGCCTGCCCGAGCATCTCGTGGCCGGCTATGTGCCGGTGGGGCAGCTTGCCTTGAGCGAAGACCTGCGCCGCCGCATCGCCGATTATCTGGACGATCACCGCCTGCTGACCACCCAGTTGACCGTGCGCGCGCCGGATTACCGGCGGGTGGCGATTGCTGCTACGATCAAGGCGCGCCCGCAGGCCGACCCGCGCCACGTCGAACGGGCCGTCGCCGCCCGGCTGGAAGCGCTGCTTAATCCCTTCGTCGGCGGCATAGACGGCAACGGCTGGCCCTTTGGCCGCGATCTCTACCTGTCGGACCTCTATGCCTGCATCCAGGCCGTGGACGGGGTAGAATACATCAAGGACGTCAAGATGGCCTGGCTGGATCAGAAAAATGCCGCTCACGGCGAGGACAACAAGATCGAGCTGCTCGACCACGAGGTGATCGTCAGTGACAAGCATACAATCCGAGTAGACAAGTAACAGGTAAGCAAGACAGAAAAAGGTAGACAAATGGCAAGTCCTGGCAGATTGCAGATCACTGTGCCGGGCGAGTCGCCGCAAACGGTGAACCTCGACAAGCCGGTTTTGCGAATCGGGCGGCTATCCACGCCCGAGATCGACCTGGCGCTGACGCACAACCTGGTCTCACGGCGGCACTCCCAGATTTTCTGCGACCGCGAGCCGTATCGCATCGTCGATTTGGGCAGCAGCAACGGCACCTGGGTCAATGACATTCCCTTGCCGGCCAACGAGGTGCGCGATCTGCACGACGGTGACCGTATCACCATTGGCCCTTTTACGCTGACTTTTCAAGCGCCCCAATCGGCCCCGGAAGAACAACCGGCGCAGCCCAAGCCGGTCGCTGCCAGGCAACCTGCCGCCAAACCGGCGGCTGCCAAACCGTCAGCAACCAGGCCGCCCGCGCCCAGGCAGGCCGCGGCCGGGCCGGTCGATGACCCGTTTGCCGGGTTGCGCGTACAGGAAGCGCCATCCGTCGCGCCGCCTCCACCTCCCCCACAGGGCCAGCCGCCGGCCGGCGGCCCGCCGCAGGGACGGGCTGTCGAACCCTGGCTGGACGGTTCGCAGCCAAGCCGCTGGCTGCAATATCTGCCCTATTACTTCAGCGAAGACCCGTTTCTGGGCCGCTACCTGCTCATTTTTGAAGACCAATTCGGCCCGTTGGAGCAGGTGATCGCCCATTTTGATCTGCTGCTGGACCCGCGCACCGCTGCGGAGCACTTTTTGCCCACCCTGGCTGCCTGGTTGGGGCTGGACATAGACGACCGCTGGCCGCAGGAAAAGCGGCGGGCCATCTTGAGTGCTGTGGTCGAATTGTACGATTGGCGGGGCACCAAAAAGGGATTGACCCGGCTGCTGGAAGCCAGCTGCGGCTGCGGCGTCGAAATCGTCGAGAATGCCGACGGGCCGCACACCTTTTGCGTCAAGCTGACTCCGCCAGCCGGGCAGTCTATCGACGAGCAAATGGTGCATGCGTTGATCGAGGCCAACAAACCGGCACAGACGGTGTACCGGCTGGAAATCGGGCGGCAGTGACCTTTGAAAATCAGGGAGCAAAAAAATGAGAATGTTTCAATTTCAAGATGTATTGGCCCGCCTGCAAGATGGACGAGCGAGCCAGACCGAGTCGGCCGAGTCCGCATCCCAGTCATCTCCTTTGTCGATGTTGCAGCAAGGTATGGGTAATCAGGGCTTGCAGCGGCTTTTGGGCCGGATGCCTTCCTTTTCCGGCCTGACCGATCAATTTATCGGCCCGGCGCAACGGGCGGCCGGCCAGATCGGCGGGATGCTCGGCAATCAGGGCGGCGCGCTGGGTGGGATCACTTCCGGCCTGGGCAGTATGCTCGGCGGTCAGAGAGGCGCGCTGGGTGGGATCACTTCCGGCCTGGGCAGCATGCTCGGCAACCAGGGAGGAGCACTGGGCGGGATCACTTCCGGCCTGGGCAGCAT
>CAYRXM010000051.1:0-12924 GCA_964428175.1 uncultured Anaerolineae bacterium | reverse complement strand
TGCTCGGCAACCAGGGAGGAGCACTGGGCGGGATCACTTCCGGCCTGGGCAGCATGCTCGGCAACCGGGGAGGCGCACTGGGCGGGATCACTTCCGGCCTGGGCAGTGTGCTCGGCAACCGGGGAGGCGCACTGGGCGGGATCACTTCCGGCCTGGGCAGTGTGCTCGGCGGTCAGGGCGGAGGGCTGCTGCAAGATGTGACACAAGGACCGCTCGCCAGGTTGCTGGGCGGCGAGGAAGAACAGGTTTTGCCCTAGTAGACCGCTGAAAAACCCAGCCTCACGCAAAGGCACATCCAACCACTGGTTGGCGCCGCAAAGTATTGCTAAATATCTGGTATTTTCTTTCTTTTGCGCTACGCTTGGCGTTCTTGGCGGCTTTGCGCGAGAATTGCCATTTTTTCAGTATGCTCCTAGCCCGGCTTTCATTTCCGCCATCGAGCAAGAGCACACGATGTCACACCAAGAACGGGCTTCAAAAGTCAGACCGCCTGCGCAAGGATCGTCAGTCAGCGAGCAAAGTATATCCCACAGCCGGCAGCCACCTGATCCGCGCCGAGACGACGCAGATCGGCAACCGGCGGCTGCCCCTGGCGCACCGGCAGACTGTCGCTGCGCACATCGGGCAGACGTATGGAAACCGCCATATACAGCGAGTGATCAACAAAGCCTCGGCGGAGCACGCAGCGCCAGTACGACTATTTCACCCAAAAAGCCCAGGAATCCGAGCAATTGCTGCAGTAGCGAGGAGACCAAATGATGGACAAGGAACGAATTCAGATTGACAAAGCCAATTCGAGACGGCCAGCGATCAAACGCGAACCGTCCGCGCGGCAACCGGCCGGGGCGGGCGGCCCGCACTTGAGCAACCGGCAGGTGCAGCGCTTGATCGCGCAGCGTTCGCCGGCACGGCGCAGCAGCCGCGAGTCGTTCGATCTGGACGAAGAAACGGCAGGGCGTATCGACCGCGAGCGCAACGACGGCCAGCCGTTGGAAGCGAGCATCCAGGCTTCCCTGGGCCAGGCCCTGGGCGCCGATTTCAGCAGTGTGCGCGTGCATACCTCACCTGAGGCCGACGCGTTGAACTATCAGATTGGCGCAGAGGCCTTTACCACCGCGCAGGACATCTTTTTCCGCCAGAACGCCTATGCTCCGCATTCGACGGAGGGCCAGCGATTGATCGCACACGAGCTGACCCACGTGGTGCAGCAGGGCAAAGGCGCGGCAAGCGGCGGGGGCAGGATGACGGTCAACGCGCCCGGCGATGCCTTGGAACGGGAAGCGAACGCAACGGCGCGGGCGGTGACTGGCGCGACCGCAAATGCCGGAGCCAGCGCCGCAGTGCAGCGCCAGGAGGAAGAAGAGGAAGAAGAGCCGGTACAGTCAGTCCAGCGGCAAGAAAGTCAGGATGAAGAGGAGATTGTCTTGCCATAGGCCGTTCAAAAGGGCGGTTCCGATCTCTTGCTTTTGCTGATTCCGTCACTTTTGTCCCCCTCGGGTGTTACATGCCCATACACGGCTGTGTACTGAACTCTGGCGTTTGTGAAAATCCGGCCAGAGCGTTATAATGGCTTTGCTGAAAAAAGGTCCAAGATGCGTTGAATCGCCTGCCGAGACGTTGTTCTTGTGTTTATCAAGCGCTATAAGCAAAGCTCCAGGATACTTGATATTCTGAGCATCTCGGCTTATTTCTCGTTCTTGACTTTTTTCAGAAGACTCTATAATGGGGCGCTGATTTCCACCCCAAATCACCTGAGGAGAGGTATGAGATACAAAATCATCGTCAATCCCATCGCTGGCAAGGGCTTTGGTGCGCGCGCAGTGCCCAAGATCGAGCAATTGTTTGCCGCGCACAACCTCGACTTTGACCTGGTTTGCACAACGCAGGCCCAAGAGGCGATCTCGCTGGCCCGCCAGGCCGTCCTCGATGGCTACGATACGGTCGTTGCCGCCGGCGGCGACGGCACCTACCAGGAAGTGATCAACGGGATGATGGATGCCAATCCCGAAGCGCACGTCAACGGCCATGTGATCGGCAACCTGGGCATCCTGCCGATCGGCTCGGGCAGCGACTTTTCCTGGTCGGTGGGCATTTCGCCCGATCTGGAAACCGCCTGTGCGCAACTGGCGCGGGGGCAAACCCGGCGAGTCGATTTGGTGCGCCTCACTGTTGATGGCGAGACACGTTACATTGACAATACGCTGGGCATCGGTTTCGAAGGCGTGGTGACGGTCGAGGCCAGAAAGATCAAGTACCTGCGCGGGCTTGCGCTCTATTTGCCGACAGTGATCAAGTCGATTTTTGTCAGCCTCAAACCGGCGCGTGCGACCATCGAGTATGAAAGAGACGGCGAGGTGCATCGCCTGGAGGGGGCGTTTCTGATGATCGATGTCTGCAACGGTGGGCGGGCGGGTGGCTCGTTCTTGATCTCGCCGGAGGCACATGCCGGCGACGGGCTGCTCGATTTGGTCATCGTCAAGGACATTCCGCGCCTGCGTATGCTGGCGCTGGTCCCACACTTTCTCAAGGGCACACACCTCAAGCAATCCGAAGTCCGGCTTGAACGCGCCCAGCGCATCGTTGTTACCTCTCAAGACAGGTTGTTTGCCCACGCCGATGGCGAGTTGGTTTGCATCGCTGCACACCACATCGAGTGCGAGGTGATCCCGCACAAGCTGGATGTCGTGTGCTAAACCATCATCAGTAAGGGCACAGCGTGTCGTGCCCTTGTTCGTCTTGCGTTCGTTCAAATTTCAGGTAGTGCGGTTTTTGCCCCACCTGATCGGCGTAAAGGCCGCGGTTTTCCGGCGGCAGCAGCGCCGCAATCTGGCCCATGATCTCGGCCATGATTTGCTCACGCTCGGGCTGCCGGACGCGCTGGTCCTGTGGGTCGAGATAGAACGGTTCCCCAATGCGCACACGTACCGGCGTGCGTCGCAGCCGCTTGATGTTGGGCCAAAAGTGCTCCGGCCCGGCAAACCCCATTGGATAGATTGGCACATCTTTGCCGGCGTGCAGCAGGATCAGTGCCACGCCGGCGTAACCCCGCTGCAAGCGCCCGTGCCCGCTGCGCGTGCCCTCCGGCGCGATGTACAGCGCCCATCCGGCCTGCAAGGCTTCGACGCAGGTACGGATCGCGCTCAGATCCGGTGTGCCCCGCTCGACCGGGATCGCGTCGACCGACCAGGCCAAAAAATTGAAAAAGAAACGGCTGTAGGTCTCGACCGCCGTCATTCCCTTGACGTAGCGCCGCGCGAGCATGTACGGCAGCACGGGGTCTAAAAAGTTGATGTGGTTGCCCAGTATCACGACTGGCCCTTGCCGGGGAATGCGTTCGGCCCCCTCGATCTTGATTTTCATCAGGATGTGGGCCAGCGGGCGAAGCAAAAAAACAACGATGCGTCCGAGCAGGTAACGTTTGGGTTTCAATGTCAAACTCCGGTGAAAATTTGTCCGAGTGCGACTGCCGACACAAACCTTCATGATAAGTCACGATGACCGGGATGTCAAACGCCGGCTCTTTTTCATTTGCACGAAACGCCTTCCTGAGGTAAAATACTGCCGGTCTGTCGAGTAATTCAGGTTTACAAACATTGGGTGTATCGATACATCAATCAAGAAGGATCGTCTGCGGGACGCTCTTGATTGTGGCAAGGAGAGAAGAGTTGATCAAGTATCGTCCGCTAATTACAGTCCTAGTTGTGATGGTGTTGGTGATCGGCTGCGCGCCCAAAGTGCAGGAACAACCAACACCTACCCCCATTCCTACTTCGGTCGTGCCCGAAAAGCCCATCTATGTCGTGCAGCGCGGAACAGTTGAAAAAATGGTCCAGTTTACCGCGCGCGTGTCGCCCCTGCAAGAGCAAGACCTGTTTTTCAGGTCAGGCGGCTATGTCAGCATTGTCTATGTCGAAAAGGGCGATTGGGTTGAGACCGGCACTGTCCTCGCCGAGCTGGAAGTCGAAGACTTGCGCAACCAGTTGGCGCTGGTCGAATTGGACTATCAAAACGCGCTGAATGCCTACAACAGCGCTGTCCAATCGCACGAGCGGCAGGTCTTTAACGCCCAGATGAACCTCGAAGTGGCCAAACTGCGCCTGGAGCGTTCCAAGCTCTCGCCGCCGACCAGCAACCTGCTGTCGCAAAAGTATGCCGTGCAAGATGCCAAAGAGGTCCTCGAAGAGGCCAACATCGCTTACAAAGAGGCGTTGGACCGTCCGTGGGAGCCGCAGCGGGTGCGCGATGCGCTGCTCAAAAACATCGCCAGGGCCGAACGCAACTATGAACTGGCGCAGTCCAACTATCAATACTCGCTGCTCAGAGACAGCCAATCTATGGACACCTACGAGATCGACCTGCTATTGCAAGAAAAAGAAATCCAGCGCGCCGAGCAGGAACTCGAGTGGCTCCAAGAAGGCGTCAGCCCGTCGCTGCTCCAGGCCGTTGAGGGCGCGCAGATCAAGGTCGAGCGCATCCAGCGCCAGGTCGAAAACGCCCAGTTGATCGCCCCCTTTGATGGTGAAATCACCGCCGTGGGCGCGATCCCCGGGCGGGCCGTCGAAGCGCGCAAGTCGGTTGCCGTAATTGCTGACCCGAGCGCCTGGGACATCACCGCCGACTTGCCCAGCAGCCAAATGAGTCTGCTGCAAGAAGGGTTGGAATGCCAGATCACCAGCAGCCGCTTCCCTGGCCAGGTGTTCAAGGGCATCATCCAGGTGATGCCGTACCCCTATGGCACTGGCGGCGGTTCGACCAAGGTCGAAGATATGGATCAGCGCACCCATATCGTGTTCCTCGATCCTGACCAGGCGCCGGACGATTTTCGTGTAGGCGACATGGTTCGGGTCATGGTGATGGTTGAGCAGAGCATCGACACGCTCTGGCTGCCCTCGGCGGCGATCCGCACCTTTGAAGGGCGCAGCTTTGTGATGGTGCGCGGCGACGATGGCCGTCTGCGCAAGGTCGATGTCAAACTGGGCATCCAGTCCGAAGACGTTATCGAAATCCTGGATGGCCTGGAGGAAGGCGAGGTTATCGAGGGGCTGTAACCTCGATTGCGGGTGGATAAGGACATAGCGTGAGTCAAGAACCCTTTATCATTTGCGACAACCTGGTCAAAATCTACAAAATGGCCGATCTCGAAGTGGTTGCCTTGCAAGGGCTGGATTTGGTTGTCCAGGAAGGCGAGTTGATGGCCCTGGTTGGGCCGTCAGGGTCGGGCAAGAGCACTCTGATGAACACGCTGGGCGGGCTGGATCGCCCCTCGGCGGGGCGGGTGCTCGTCAGCGGCCGTGACCTGCTCAAGATGACCGATGCCCAGTTGAACAAGTACCGCCGCGAAGAAGTTGGTTTCGTCTGGCAGCAGCCCGGCCGTAACCTGATCCCCTATATGACGGCGAGCGAAAACGTGACTTTGCCGATGACGATCACCGGCATCGGCGCGCAAGAAAAACATCGCCGGGCCAATGAACTGCTCGAAATGGTCGGGTTGGGCAGCCGCAAAAAGCATCGTGTGCTACAGCTTTCTGGCGGCGAGCAGCAGCGGGTGTCGATCGCCGTGGCGCTGGCCAATTATCCCCGGCTGGTTCTGGCCGATGAGCCAACGGGCGAGGTGGATTCGCAGATGGCCCAGGAAATTTTGGGCACGCTGCGCCGGCTCAACCGCGAACTGGGCGTGACGATTATTATCGTCACCCACGACCCGCGCATCGCCAGCGAAGTGGACCGGGTCATCGCCATCCGCGATGGGCGCACCAGCACGGAAACCACGCGGCAGGTCATTGCGCCGCTGGAGGGTTTCGATGAGCAGGAAAATGGCGAAGAAAATGGCGATCTCGAGCATCAAGTGTTGTACGAAGAGCTGGTCGTTGTCGACACCGCCGGGCGTTTGCAGGTTCCGCGCAATTACCTGGAAGAATTTGGCATCGGCGACCGGGCGCGCGTCGAAGTGACGGATGAGGGCATCCTGATCCAGCCGGTGCAAGGGCGCGAAGCTGTCGCGCGTGTAGCCGATCACGACACCTGGGAAGCCCACGTCGGCAGCTTGTATGCGCGGCAGGACGCGCCGCCATCACCCGCGCACAAAGTCAAAGGTGTGGTGAGTTGGCTAAAGGGCCGGCTTAAGGGCAACAGCCGGCGATAGCGCCGAGGCGGGCGTTCGAATAACCCCTTCCAGGAGGTCAAAACAGCTGTGGAAAACAACGTCGATCTGGATGCGTTAAAGCCAAATTCGATCATCTATACCCAGGGCCTCAGCCGCGTGTACAAATCGCGCGGGTTGGAGGTGCATGCGCTGCGCGATCTGGATATTGTCATCCCCGAGGGCGGCTTTGTCGCTTTTCGAGGCCGTTCCGGGTCGGGCAAAACAACCTTGATCAACTGCATCAGCGGTCTGGACCGGCCTTCTTCTGGCGAAGTGTACCTGCGCGCCCAGCCCATGTCGAAACTGTCCGACCACAAGATGACCATGCTGCGCCGCCGCGAGTTCAGCTTTGTGTTCCAGTCTTTTGCGCTGCTGCCGACCTTTTCGGCGTTCGAGAACGTCGAACTGCCGCTGCGCATCAAGGGTATGGGGCGGCGCGAGCGGCGCGACCGGACGATGCGCGCCCTGTCGGTGGTGGGGCTGGCCAAATGGGCCAAGCACCGCCCCTACGAAATGTCGGGCGGCCAGCAGCAGCGCGTGGCTGTGGCCCGTGCGCTGGTGACGACGCCGGAAGTGATTATGGCCGACGAGCCGACCGGTGAACTGGACAGCACGACCGGGCGGCAGATCATGGCCCTGTTCCAGCAAATCTCGGTCGATGAAAATGTGACCATCGTGATGGTCACGCACGACCCGGTGATCGAAGAATATGCGTCGCTGGTGTACGAGCTGCTGGACGGTCAGGTCATCCGCGCCACCGATCACCCTGAAAACCGATAAACGCGCTTGGGCGAAATCAAGCGGGCGGTGTGTACACACCGCCCGTTTTGTGTTTGAAACCTATTCGAAAATACACCCCGCCACGGGGTCTTTTGCCTCGCGCCGTCAGATGTGATACAATCACGAGTCTTCTGAAAAAAGCCAGGTACGATGACCTTATCCATGTGCGAGGAGAAGAACAAGATGAAATACCGGTACTGCCCCCCGTCGATCGGATTGCTGATCGTATTTTCGATCCTTCTGTCGGCATGTGCCCGGCCGGCCGCGCCGGCGGCTGGCGGCACAGACCTTCCCCAACCCGGCGATGTCAGACGCGGCGGTACTCTGGTGATGGGTTTTTACCAGGAACCCGATGTGCTCAACCCTTTGATCCGCACCCAGACTGTCGCCGGCATCACCGCCGATTTTATGGAGCGCGGCCTGACCATGGTCTTGCCCGGCGGCGAGCGCGTGCCCGATCTGGCCGCCGAGGTGCCGAGCACCCAGAACGGCGGCGTTTCCCCCGATGGTCTGACCGTGACCTACCGGCTCAAAAAAGACCTCCTCTGGTCGGATGGCGATCCCTTTGACTGCCAGGATGTGATTTTTACCTGGCAGGCGATCATGCACCCCGACAGCGGCGCGGCGAGCACCAGCGGCTATGCCGACATGGAATCGGTGACCTGCCCGGACGACCATACCGTCGTCGTCAAATACAAGGCCTTTTACGCCCCCTTTCTGACCCGATTTCCGGCGATTTTGCCCGCTCATGCCGGCCTCGATCCGGCCAAAATGCAGGAATGGGCATACAACCGCAAGCCCGACCCCGTTCTTGGTCCCTTTATGATTGAAGAATGGGTTTCCGGCGACCACATGACCCTGGTGCGTAATGAAAAGTACGAGTACTGGGCCAGCGAGGGCAAGCCCTATCTCGACAGCGTCATTTTGCGCTGGATTGAAAGCCGCGAAGTGGGCAAGCAGTTGATCCAGACCGGCGCAATCGACTTTTTGTGGGACCTGGTCGAAGCCGACATCCCCGAAGCGCAGGGTTGGACAGGCATCGTCCTCGATGCGCCGCCTGAGACGGGCACCGAGCGCTTGCTGCTCAACCTGGTCGATCCCGGCCTGGACGCGCCCTGCCTCGAATATCTGCTTGCCAACCCATCGCCGCACTGGGCGCTGGGCGACGCACGGGTGCGCGAAGCTATCGAGTTGGGCATCGACAAGAAAAGGCTGGTCGACAAGCTGCTCTATGGTCTGGCCACGCCGGGCACCACCGAGTTGAACCTGGGCTGGGCCAAAGCCGATATCCCGCTGTCGCCATATGATCCCGAAAGGGCCAGGGCGCTGCTCGATGAAGCGGGCTGGACCGACGCGGACGGCGACGGCCTCCGCGAGTGCAACGGCTGCGTCACTGCCCAGGCCGGCAAGGTGCTCAAGCTCAAATTGCAGACTACCTCGGGCAATGTGCTGCGCGAGCAGAC
The DNA here is from genome assembly GCA_964428175.1 of uncultured Anaerolineae bacterium. Lineage (GTDB taxonomy): Bacteria > Chloroflexota > Anaerolineae > JAFGEY01 > JAFGEY01 > CAYRXM01. The sequence goes on along the minus strand of CAYRXM010000051.1, from coordinate 4,539 downwards.
CGAGCAGGTGATCATTGAAATGATGGCCGAAATCGGCGTCGGCATGTACATCGAAAACGTGCCCAGCGCCGAACTTTTCGGCAGCTATGCCGGCGGCGCGTTCCGCAAGCACGGCCAGTTTGACATTTTGCTGTACACCACCACCTATGCCATCGATCCGCAGAGCCACATGGAAGGCTATTATGCCTCCTACAGCATCCCCTGCGACGACAACTCGGGGCGGGGCTACAACTATTCGCGGTGGATCGACCCGGAAGCCGATCACTGGATTCAGGTTGCCGGGAGCAGCCCCGACGAGGCCGTGCGCGCCGACGCCTATCAAAAGGCCTCCGAGCGCATCGCCATCGGCCGGCCACAAATCTTTCTCTATGACCGCATGGAGATCAATGCGCACGTCGAGGCGCTGAAAGGCTGGGAAATCAATATCTGGGAAACCGTCGCCTGGAACGCCGAGATGTGGTGGCTGGACAGGTAGCCCGTGTCGCGCTACCTGCTGCGCCGCACCGTGCAGGCGGTCCCGGTCTTGTTTTTCATCAGCGTCATCGTCTATGGGCTGATCGCAATCAGCCCGGTCGATCCGCTGGCGATCTATGAAGAAAACCCCAACCTCACGCCGGAAGACGTGGCCCTGCTGGAATACCGGCTGGGGCTGCGCCAGCCGGTGTTTTTCAACCTGCGCGGCAGTTACGGCACGGTTGTAGCGGCGAAAATCGACCTGTACAGCCGCTATGCGGCTTTCGGCGGCATCGAACCGATCAAGATCGGTGAGCTTGAATCCGGTACGCGGGTTGCCATCGTCGACAGCGGCAGAGACGGCGACGTGCGCTGGGTCAAGGTGCTCCACGTCGAGCGGCGGCTCAGCGGTTGGGTCAGGCGCGACCGGCTTGCAGTGGGCGTCAACCCTTTCGACAGCCGCTATTTCCGCTGGCTGCTGGCCGTGCTGCAAGGCGACCTGGGCCGCTCCAGCGTCGAGCGCCGCCCGGCGCTGGACATGATCCGCGAACGCTTCCCGGCGACATTGTACCTGATGGGCGCGGCCCTGGCCGGCCAGTTGTTGATCGCGGTGCCGGTCGGCATCCTTTCGGCGGTCAAACAGTATTCGCTTTTCGATCACGTTGCTACGGTGCTGGCCTACGTGGGCCGTTCGATCCCCATCTTTTGGTTCGGTCTGCTGCTGATCATCCTCTTTCACGCCACGCTGCGCTGGCCGGCCTGGGCTGGGGCGGGCTGGGCCGGGACGCCGCTTTTCCCCGGCGGCGGCATGTTTGATATCCGCCTCAAGCGCGAGCTGGGCTACACCCCATGGTGGGATTATCTGCGCCACCTGGCGCTGCCGGCGGCGATGCTCAGCGTGTACGGCGCGGCGCGCTATGTGCGCTATATGCGCGCCAGCATGCTCGATGTGATCCACCAGGATTACGTGCGCACGGCGCGGGCCAAAGGGCTGCCGGAGCGGGTGGTGTTGTACGTTCACGCGCTCAAGAACGCGGCCATCCCGCTGATCACGCTGCTGGCGCTCGACATGCCGTCGCTGTTTGGCGGCGCGCTTTTCACCGAGACCATCTTTGGCTGGCCGGGGATGGGGCGACTTTTTTTCCATTCGGCCCAGCGCGTCGATTATGCCGTGTTGATGGGCATCGTGATGATCAATGCCACGCTGATCATCGCTTTTAACCTGCTCGCCGACGTGGTCTATGCGCTGCTCGATCCGCGCATTGCGTACGCCTGACTTTTTCCGGAGAGTTTTTATGCGCCAAGCAGGCCGCGATCCAGCGCGCACCGCCGGGCACAAAAATTTCTGGCAGGCTTTTCGCCGCCACAAGCCGGCGATGATCGGCTCGGCGGTCGTCCTTGCTCTGGCCCTGGCAGCGATCCTGGCTCCGGTGATCAGCCCGTATGATCCGCAAAAAACCGACCTGGATTCGATGCTCGCCCCGCCGTCCTGGGCGCATCCACTGGGCACCGACGATCTGGGCCGCGACTTGTTGGCCCGGCTCTTGTATGGCGGGCGTATTTCGCTGCTCATCGGCCTGATGACAATGGTGATGTCGATTGCACTGGGCACACTGGTCGGTGGGCTGGCCGGTTTTTACGGCGGCCGGGTCGATAACCTGCTGATGCGCCTGGTCGATATGATGCTTGCCTTCCCCTCGTTGTTTGTGCTGATCATCCTTTCGCTTGCTCTGCGCGACCTGCCCAGCGATGCCTTGCGCGGCACGCCTTTGGCCAGCGTCCTTTCCATCATTGCGGTCATCGGCGTGCTGTCGTGGATGCCGGTCGCCCGGCTGGTGCGCGCGTCATTCTTGTCGATCAAGGAGCGCGAGTTCATCCTCGCCGCGCGCTGCATCGGCGCCAACAACCTGCGCATTATGGCCCGCCATATGGCTCCTAACGCGCTGAGCCCAATCATCGTTGCCGCCACGTTTCACGTCGCCACTTCGGTGATCACCGAGTCCGGGCTCAGCTACCTGGGCTTTGGCGTCCAACCCCCCACGCCCACCTGGGGCAATATGCTCAAGAACGCCCAATCGCAGATGACGCGCGCGCCGTGGACGGCCATCTTTGCCGGGCTGGCGATCCTGATTACCGTCATCGCGATCAATTTCATCGGCGACGGCCTGCGCGATGCATTCGACCCAAAGCGGATCGAATAGAAAACGATCTGCCCACGCAATAGCTTGACATAGTCCACGCACCGTGTTAAAATGAGAACATGAATGTACGCAACACTTTTTACAATGTTCGTAAAAATAACGGGGTTGGTGGAATTGAAAAATAGTTTTTGTGCAGAACATTCCGGGGCGTGAGCGTCTGTTTTTTCGCCGGTCGGCCGTGACTGGACGGGTCCATCATCTGCACAGGCGGGAGGGTTTGCATGGCCCAGATCAGCTTGAAACAATACGACAAAGAGATTCGGCAGATCATTCAGAGCGGCGCGATTGAACGCGCCATTGCTCACTGCCGTCACATCCTGTCCTACTATCCGATGTACCTGCCCGTGTACCGGCTGCTCGGCTATGCCAGTCTCGAAAAGGGTGACTATTCGTATGCCACGCACTTTTACCAGACCGTGCTCAGCGCCGACCCCGAAGATGCCACTGCCTGGAGCCGGCTGGCCGTTCTCACCGACGATCTGGGCGAACTCGAACAAGCCACCTGGCTGATGGAGCGCGCGTTCGAGGTCAGCCCCGGAAATGCAGAAATCCGCGGCTTGCTGCGCCAGCTATACACCCGGCGCGACGGTGTCGACCGCCCACGGATCAAACTCAGTTCCGGTGCTCTGGCACGCATGTATGCCAAGGGCGGGTTTTACCAGCGCGCAGTCGACGAACTGCAAAAGACCCTGCGCGGCGCTTCGGGCTTTGCGCCGCTGCATATCGCCTATCTCGAAGTTGCGCTGATCGAGGCGCTCTGGCACACCGAAAAGATGCGTCCGGCGGCCGACAGCATTGCCCGCCGCCTGCTCGACAAATTGCCCTACTGCCTCAAGGCGCACCTGATCATCGGGCAGATTCGCGGTGCGGCGGGAATGGAACAAGAGGCCAAGCAGCATCTTGAATTCGCCCTGTCGATGGACCCCGAAGGATATGTCGCCTATCAGGTGTTCGGCGAGCACTCGCCCATTCCCTTGCAAGATATCCAGATTCCCTACCTGGAACGGGAAGGCCAAACCGTCTTTGTCGCGCAGCCTCAAGCGGGCGAAGTTCAGGAGGATTTGAGCTGGCTCGAACAGGTTGGCGAGATCGCCCAGACCGAAGGCGTTTTGGAGCCGATCGAGGATGAGCCGTTGGAGGAAATGCCCGATTGGCTGCGCGACTGGCCTGCTGAAGCGCAAGAACAACCGGCTGATGCCGGCGGACTCGAGCCTGAAACCCGCACTGTCGAAGAACCGGCGACACCTTCCTGGCTGCGTGAGATGAAAACCCAGGAAAAAGAGCCGGCGATCCCCGGTTGGCTGCGCGACATCCAGCAGGAAAGCGCGGAGGACCTCGACGAAACCGCCATGCCCGACTGGCTTTCCGACATTGACCTGGAGCAGGTGGGCGTTGAAACGGGCGAGTTTGACCTCGCGCCCGAGCAAGAGGCCGGCCCGGAAAGCACCCTTCCCCAAGACATCGACCAGGAAGCGCTCGATCAGGTTCCCGACTGGCTGACCCAACTGGCCGAGGAAGCTCCTATCGATACGCTTGAACCCGAACCGGAAACAGCCGGACAAGACGAAGAACTGCCCGGCTGGCTGACCGAGCTTGCTTCTGAGCAGCAAAAAGAAAGCGAACAGGAAGCGCCTCAAGAGGACGAAATCCCCGATTGGTTGTCCGACCTGGCTGTCAAGCCCGAGCAAGCGCCGGCCGCCGCCGAGCGAGCCCAAGAGTTCGAGCCAGAAGAAGCGCTTGCCGAAACCGAAATCCCAGACTGGCTGTCCGAGATGGCCTCCGGCGAGGAGGAACTTGCCGGTGAGGGTGAGCTTGGCGACGAGGGTGAAATCCCCGATTGGCTGCGCGAACTCCAGCCCGAAGCGCCCGTTCAGGCGCGCGAACC
>CAYRXM010000050.1:0-30555 GCA_964428175.1 uncultured Anaerolineae bacterium | reverse complement strand
GTCGCAATACCCTCACAGATGGGCATCCCCTTGGGACAGTCATGTCAGAATGTGGGCGAATTGATCCACTAGAGGCAGAGGTGAATGTTTTCTTTGATTATCTCGCCCCAATCCAGGTACAAGGCAGACTGATTTGGGTGTTTTCCAAACCACGTGCGTGATAGGTGTCAGGATACAGGCAAAAAACTGCACTTGGGTCTGCGATCCTATGCATCTGGGCCACTTGCCGATGCAGGTTGCAGCATTTCGTTACCAGAAATAGGGTTACTGTTATTATATCTCTGAACTGAGGCTTCGTCAACCGCTTCTGGATCGCGCCTGCCGGGCGCAGGGAGAGGATTGCTATGAATCAACTGATTGTGGACACGCAAGGCGCGCAACTGCACCAGACCGGCGAGCAACTGATCGTACAGCGCGGCGAAGAGACGCTGCAAACGGTGCCGCTTGGCCCGCTTCAGCAGGTGATCCTGATGGGGCGCGGCGTAAGCGCCACCACGCCGCTGCTCTATGACCTGGTGCGGCGCGGCATCGACGTGATCTACCAGAGCCAGCACGGGCGGTTCGGCTTTCGTCTGGTCGGGCCAGCCTCCAAGCACAGCGCCTTGCGCGTTGCCCAGGTACAGGCCGCCGCCGATCCGGCGCGCGCGCTGGCTCTGGCCAAAGCCACGGTGATCGGCAAGCTGCACAACCAAGCGGTGATTCTGGGACGCTATGCCGGGACAGGCGAGGGGCGGCCGAATGCGGCCCTGCAAACGATCGGTACGCAGATCGATCAGGCGCGGCAGGCAGCCAACCTGGATGCGCTGCGTGGACACGAAGGGAGCGGCGCGGCCGCTTACTTTGCGGCCTGGCCGGTCTTGTTTGACGCACAGCGCTGGGGTTTTGAGGGCCGCGCCTACTACCCACCGCCGGACCCGGTCAACGCGGGCGAGAGCATAGCTCTCGCATTCAGTTTTGGCTACACCGCGAACGCGTCACATCCATAGGATGTGACACAGCCTGCGGCTGGATGCGTTCGAGCTGCTGAACGACATGTCAGCGCGAAATCCGCGCTGGCGGCGCGCTGCACCGCATCGGCCTCGATCCGGCGATCGGCTTTTTCCACACCATCGACTATGGGCGACCATCGCTGGCGCTCGACCTGGAGGAGGAATTCCGCCCGATCGTCGTGGACACCCTGGTGCTCTCCCTGCTGCGCCAGGACGTGCCGCGCCCAAGCGACTTTACGCGCAGCCAGGATGGACGCCGTCCGGCAATCATGACGCGGCGAGGATCGCCGAGATGACGCACGGCGCTTCTTCATCGCCCGCTATGAAGAGCGGATGGAACTGCGCGTGCGCCATCCAGCCTGGGAGCAGTCGCTAAGCTTTCGCCAGTGCATCGAGCGCCAGGTGCAGCACATGGCGCGCTGCATCCAGGGGCGAGACGGGGCTTACCGGCCGCTGATGCTCAAATAGACAAGGGAGCCGATATGTTTGTGATCGTAGCCTATGACATCGCCGACGACAAACGCCGGATCAAGGTGATGAAGCTGCTTCGGCTGGGTACAGCCGCAAGGCTATGGCGCACACGTGCAGGAAAGCGTCTTTGAGTGCTACCTGGAAGCGCCGGTTTACCGTGAGATGGTTGGCCGCCTGCGCAGACTGATCCGCACCGATCAGGACAACGTCCGCTTGTACCACCTCCGGCCTGCCGATATTGAACGGATCGAGCAGATCGGCATCGGCGTGCCGGTACCCCGGATGCAAACCTTCCAGATCGTCTGACCGCTCAAAATGGCGGCAAGTCTTCCTGTTCCTCTTCCGCCGGTCCCTCGACGGCGACGATCCGATCCAGTCGGAAGTGACGTTCGTCCTGGCGCAGCTCGCAAAAGGCGATCAGAACTTCTGATCCCTCACCTGTGCGGTCGCCATAGGTGTCAATGCTCAACGGGCGAACCGCGCGCCGGGTCACACGCGCCTGCGCGTCCGCGTACACCATCTGCACTGTCCCACCCGTAGAGATCGCCCTCTCGATGATCGCACGGACGGCTGCCGGGTCTTGCTGCGCGGCCGGTTCGGCCTGCGTTGTCAGCTCGCCAGAAGATGCCTGCTGTGAAGGCTCGTCTTCACTCTGCGTTGATGATCGATCCGCGTTCTCCTCCACGCCAACTTCCTGGCTCCGATCCATCATTGCCGTCCGGTCTATGAGCAACACTCGGTCTATGAGCGACGCATTCGACACGCGCAACTGAGCCGAACCGGTCAAATCATCCGGGGCCAATGCGGCCATAATCTCCGATTAACCACGCTTGCATATTTTGCACAGATTCCCATTATATGATAAAATGCATGTAGTGACTCGTTGTCCTTTATGCAATGGAGCCGACGATGATCCGCCACAATGCGAACCCGCAATCAACGTGCATCTGCCTGGGTCTTCCCCCTTAGCCGGGACGTTTCCGGCATCTGTTTGGCATCTGATCCCTCTCTGCTACCCGGTTCTTTTGTCCTCAAGTTCCGTTTTGCAAAGAAAGGAGGCACGTGAATGGCCTCATTCACGCTCACCGTGATCGACACCGCCGGCATCCAGGAGTACATTTTTGGCAGCAACAGTCTGATGCACAACATTGGCGCGTCGGCCCTGGTCGATTGGGCTACTCACCAGTGTGTGTACGAAACACTCCTTGAGCTTGGCCCCACCAACGTCGACATCGATGGCAAGATCGACACAACTCGTGCGATCGAAGATAATAAAACCCCACCGCTCAAATCCGAACTCGTCTACACCGGCGGCGGCAATACAGTCATCCTTTTTCAGAATCACGATCTGGAACACAAGCTGGCCAAGGAATTCACCCGCCGGCTCTCTCGCCAGGTCTTGCACCAAGCTCCCGGCCTGGAACTGGTCATTGCTCACAACCCGGTCGATCTCGATTCGACCGACCTTCAAGAGCAGTTGAGCCACAAGGTGGCCCAAACGCTGGAGCAGGTGCAAAAGAAAAAGGGCCACCGCGTCCATTCTGCACCGCTCCTCGGCCTGGGCGTCACTGCCGACTGCCAGTATACCGGCCTGCCTGCCACCGATCAGCGTCTGGAATCTCAAAAACCAGGAGCTAAACTGGCGCGCGTATCGAGCGAGACGGCGGCCAAGCTCGACTTTTTTGTCCGGGCCGACAAACGACTGCAAAAGCTGTTCCCTCAAGTCAAGAAACCCGAACTCGAGTTTGTCTACGACTTTGACGATCTGGGCGACAAGGGACGGTTCAGCTACCTGGCCGTGATTCATGCCGATGGCAATGGTATGGGCGCGCGCGTCCAGCAGATCGTTGCCGATCCCAAGAATCAGTCCAACCGTAACTACATTGCGGCGATGCGCGGCTTTTCCGGGGCTGTGGAACAGGCATCGGCAGAGGCATTGCAGGTCTGCGTGCAAAAACTGCTCGCTTCCCGCGACGAGGAAGGCAAAGTCATCGGCGGCGTAGTCAACATCAACGATGGCAAGCTGCCCTTCCGGCCGATCGTCTTTGGCGGCGACGACGTGACCCTGGTCTGCGACGGGCGGCTCGGGTTGACCGTCGCCGCCGCGTACCTGGAAGCCTTTGAGTCGGCAATGAACGAGGAACCGATAACAGCAGGGATGAAAGCGTGCGCCGGCGTGGCCGTGGTCAAGTCGCACTATCCCTTTGCCCGCGCCTATGCCCACGCCGAAGCATTGTGCGGCAGCGCCAAGGAAGTCTGGCAGCGCCAGCACACCGCCCTCGACTGGCATTTTGCAGTCAGCGGCGCGGTGCTGGACATCGAGCAGATTCGCAGACGGCAGTACACTGTGCGCCTGGAGGAAGGCAATGGATTTTTGACGATGCGCCCGCTGTATCTGGATCAGGGAACTGATTGGCGCTCTTGGGCGACGTTCCAGTCGATCGTCAGAGAGTTTCAAGGTGTTGAGTGGGCCAAGCGGCGCAACAAGGTCAAAGCGCTGCGCGACGCGCTGCGCGCCGGGCCGGAGGCAACCCAACAGTTTGTCATCGCCTACGAGCCGCACCACCTGCCCCAGGTCGGCAAGAACAACACGACGGCGCAAACCGGCTGGATCGGCGATCACTGCACCTGCTTTGACGCCATCGAAGCGCTCGAATTCTACGTTCCCCTGACCGGAGGTGAAAAATGACGTCCTTTTGGCTTAAATTCACCCTCACCAGCGATGCCACCTTTGGCCGCGGCGACGGCGTCGCTGGCCTGGTAGACGCGGAAGTGCAGCACGACGAGTATGGTCTGGTCTATCTCGGCGGCCGGGCACTGCGCGGCATGCTGGCCGAAGCCTGCGCCGACATCTTGTTTGCGCTCCAAGAGCAGGGAAAAGACACACTCTGGCACGAGGCAGCCCAGCGCTTGTTCGGCAATCCGGGCAGCGGCACAAGTGATCAGGCGATCCTCTATGTCGGCGACGCGCGTCTGCCGCAAGACCTGCGCCGGGCGGTGATCGCCCAAATCGGGGCCGAAGAGTTGGACCGCGAACGGGTGCTCAACTCGCTCACCGCCATTCGCCGCCAGACCAAGATCGATCCACTGACCGGCGCGCCCCAAGATGAAACACTGCGCGCGATGCGCGTCGTCTTGCGCGGCACGTCGTTCGAGGCCGAACTGGCCTTTGTGCGCGAGTCCCCAACGTCCGAAGCACGCGCACATGACCTGGCCCTGCTTTCCGCGTGCGTCAAAGCGTGGCGGCACGCCGGCACCGGCCGTAACCGCGGCCGCGGCGAGCTTGTCGCCTGCCTTTGCGACGTCGAAGGTCAGGACGTCACTGATGTGCCTCACCTGGCACAGTTCAAGAAGGAGGTGCTGCCCCAATGAACGCACTCGTCCTCGACCTGGAATTGTTGGAACCTGTCCTGGTGATGGATGTGGGCGGCGGCGACCCCAACAGCGCCGAAAGCCTGCCCTACATCCCCGGCAGCACGATCCGCGGTGCGCTGATCGCCCGCTACCTGGGAACTGAGACGATCAATCTGCACACAGACGCAACACGTGCCGAAACGTTTCAGCGCCTGTTTCTCAATGGTGCGGTGTGCTTTTTGAATGCTTACCCCAAGACGAAAAGCGATCAACGCGCGCTGCCCACGCCGCTTTCCTGGCATATGAAAAAGCGAGATCGCACACTCGTATACGACCGGGCCCTAGACGAACCGCAAATTGGTCCAGACGAACGGCTGATCGGGGTCAAAAGGCCATTTTGCACCTTACTGAACGCCGAAAGCATACTCAAGGCCAGGCTGTACGAACCAGAATTTCACATCAACATCCACACCGCGCGCGAGGATCGCCAGCACGTCACTGCCGGCGAAAGCACCGTCTTTCGTTACCGCTCGCTGGCCGCCGGGCAGGTTTTGCGCAGCGTTGTTTTGGCCCAATCGGCTGATGATTTGATTGCCATTCAGACCCTGATCCCTTCCGGCGGCACGATCCTGGGCCTGGGACACTCGGCGCGAGCCGGGTACGGGCGCGTACGTGTGCTCAAGGTGACGCCATCTCCGTCGCAAACTGCCTGGACCGAATACCTGCCGGTAGGCAATGTTGGCAAGGACGTTGTTGTTACGCTCCTGAGCGACGCACTGATTCGCGATCCACACACTGGGGCCTATGCCAGCACCCTGGAGCCCATCCTGAAACGAGGTGCCAAGGCCGCATTCGTCAAAACGCACATCGTCGGCGGGTTCAATCGCACCTGGAACCTGCCCCTGCCGCAGGCCCAGGCCATCCAGGCGGGCAGTGTCTTTGTTTACGAGTCAGATGACACGCTCCTGAAAAACCTGCACGACCTGGAAAAAAGCGGCATTGGTGAGCGGCGCGCCGAAGGATTCGGGCGGATTGCCGTCAACTGGCACGGTGCGGCGCAGGCACAGGCCGTCGACGCCAGCATGAGCCACGTGCACCTGACCTGGACGGAAACTGACACGTTGCAAGCCGACAGCGCCCGTCTGGCTGAAACAATGGTCAAGCGGATGCTGACCGAAAAGTTGGATCGGGCCCTGGTTCAGGCGGTTAACCGCTTGAGTATTGATGTTTCCAACCAGCCGCAGAACACCCAGCTTTCGCGGATGCGCGTCATCGTCCGCCGGGCACTAACCCAGAAGAATATCCAGGTCATCCGTGATCATTTGAGCCGGATGAGACGCGCGGCCAGCAGCCAATTCCAGCGGGCGCGCGTCGGTGGGCAGTCTTTGACTGATTGGCTCAGCAACGACTGGTTGGCCGGACCGGGCCAGGAACAGGGTATCTGGAAGGCACTGAAAGTGTCGGAGGATGACCTGCCCTCGATCGGTGCGGTACGCGCCGCATTGACCGACGAACTAGCCCTGGAATACACGGTGCGGCTGATCGATGGCGTCTTGCGCAAGGCGCTCAAACCGCCTCTGGAGGACAAGCATGCAAAAAAATCGGGATAACGCACGGTGGCTGAACAGCCGCCAAATCGTCAAGCGCGTCGTCGTCGAAGGTGACTTGGTTTTGGAGACGCCGGCCAGTTTTGGCAACGGCGATCGCGAAGGATTGGTCGATCTCGCCCTGGCGGTAGATCCATTGGAAGGACGCGCGCTGCTGACCGGCACGACCCTGGCCGGCGCGCTGCGCGGCTACCTGCAAGTGCGCGAGCACGGCTATTGGGAAGACAAAAGCCCGTCACTGTATACCCAGGTCTTTGGCATGCAAGAAGGGGACGAAGGCGAGCAAAGTTTGCTGATCACCTATGATGCACTGGGTGGTGCGCCGCGCACCGAGCTGCGCGACGGGGTGGCCATCGATCCCCGGACCCGCACGGCAGAAGACCGAAAAAAGTATGACCTCGAGCTTTTGGAAGCAGGGACCGTTTTCCCCATCAAGGTAGAGTTGTTGGTGCAAAAGGATCGCCAGGGTGACTTGCTAAAAGGATTGGTCATTGCCCTGCAAGGCTTAGAGCGCGGCGAGATCGCCCTTGGCGCGCGTAAACGACGTGGGTTCGGCCAATGCCGGGTCAACGAGTGGCGCGTGCGGCAGTATGATCTGACCACACCGGAAGGATTGACCGGCTGGTTGGAAAACGATCAGAGCGGCGAGGCGCGCGGCCCGGCTATTTCTAAATTGGTTCACGCTCAAGGCGTCGACCTGGATGAACGCAGCACATTCACCCTGGAGGCGACATTTGGGCTGGACAGTTCCTTGTTGATCCGTTCAGCGTCGGGCGAGGCGGACGCGCCGGATATGGTCCACCTGCGTTCCAACCGCGACGGGCATCCGGTGCCTGTTTTGAGTGGCACCAGCCTGGCCGGCGCGCTGCGAGCCAGGGCACTACGCATTGCCAAGACGTTGAGCAAAGGCAAAAACGAAAACAAGGCCCAAGAGATGATCGACGCGCTGTTTGGCCGCCGGTTGGAGATGGAAAAAGAACAGCCGGCAGATGCAGAAAAAACCAAACCGACCGCCAGCCATCTCGTGACCGGCGAGTCGGTGATCGAGCACCCGTTGGACCTGGTGCAGAGCCGGGTCAAGATCGACCGCTTTACCGGCGGCGCGTTCCCGACCGCGCTCTTTACCGAGCAGCCCGTCTTTGGCTGCGACGGCACTCGAATGTCCATTCAGGTCAGCATCCAGCAGCCCAGCACCGCGCAGATCGGCCTGCTTTTGCTGCTTCTCAAAGACCTGTGGACGGGCGATCTGCCGTTGGGTGGTGAGAGCAGTGTGGGACGCGGGCGCTTGCGCGGCCAGCAGGTCACGCTGACCTACAAAAAGCCCAACGTCAAAACACCAGACACCTGGTCGATTGCGCAACTTGAGGGAGATCAACTGCAAATAACCGGCGATCAAAAGGCGCTGGAAGCGTTTGTGTGCGCGTTCAAGAAAGAGGTGCGGGGATGAGTGACCCCTTTTGTCAGATTCAGTGTACCGTTGAGTCGAAAACGGGCATTGCTTTTGAGACCAAACTTGAAGACTGGCTGGTCAAGAAGGCCAAAAGTCACAATCTGTGTTGGCTATTGGCCCACGCCGACGACGGCGTCATCTGGGGACAGGTGGGGGGCGATGGCCTACTCACGTCGCACCAAGCGTTCGAGGAAGTGCACGTTTCTCCGCCATTGGATAAAGCTACAGTGCAGCAAGTGCGCTTGTTTGGCCCCAATGGCGAGCTGTACCTGTGGCGCGTGAACGATCAATGGCAGATGCGCACCATCGACGAAGGAACGGGCCCGGCAACGGCATACTATGACGAACCCTACCTGTTGTGGGGCGACGGTAAGCTCGAGCAATGTGAGCAAAACGAAGGCTTTATCTTGCTCCGGCAGGGGGCTGAGGGGTTGCGCCACGCGCCGCCGCTGCCGCCCGCCCCCGAGCTTCCACTTTGTTTGGTCGTGCGGCACTTTTTGGACGACGATCCAGATGGCCAGGCATATGTCGCTTTCAGCCGGCTGGTCTCTATCACCTCGCTGACCCGGTTCAAGGAACAAGGAGGGCAAAATGAGTCCGAAAAATCCTAAACACAAAAGCCCCAAGCAGCACAATCGTACGGCGCACGCGCCCTATAACTTTGTGCCTCTGCCGGAACAGGTTGTGACGGTCGATGATCCGCCACCGCAAGATATATATGACGGTCTTACCGGCTACATTGAATGCACGCTCACCACTCGCTCGCCGCTGTACACCCGTTGTGCGATGAATCCGGAGGTGTTCAAGGCGTGGGGCGAGACGCCATTCCACGAGCTGCCTGAAGCGCAGAAAAACGAGCGCGCGCTCTTTTTCAGCCTGGATGACGTCCAGCGCCCGGTGATCCCCGGCAGCAGCCTGCGCGGGATGGTGCGCGCGTTGGTGGAGATTGTTGGGTATGGGAAGGTGCAGGACGTAAGTGATGACCTCAAAATCACATTTAGAGCAGTAGCTGCTCCTAGATCTGATCCTTTGGCAGAACCATATAAGCAAGTCCTACGCAATGTTAGAGCCGGGTATCTAGCCAAAAAGGGCCAAGATTGGTACGTCCATCCTGCCAGATGGCCTTCTGAACAAGATCCTTTTCTCAAAGTCAAAGAGACTGTTCTTCTCAAATCGGTTCGTTCATTGATTCCTTTTGATGATCCGGACTATAGACCTCAGTATCATCCATTCAGTTTTAAGAGCGAAGGGCATCGTCATCAAGCTGTTATTGTTTGTTCCGGCAATATGCTTGAAACGGGCAAACCAGGACAGCAATCGCCTCGCTCGTCTCATGTGATAGTGCTAGACAAGAATCCAAGCGCCACCCCATTGAAGATCAGTCCGCAAGCTATTGTGGACTATTTGGACAGTCTGACACCATTCCAAAAAGAGCCGCCATTTGACGAACAGATGGGATGTCTGATCGAAGGGCGTCCGGTATTTTATGTTGAAACAGGCGAGGAAATTTGTTTTTTTGGACACAGCCCCAATTTTCGCATCCCGGCAACGCTCGCTGGCGCATCTCGCGCCGCAACTCCGCAAGACTTTGTGCCGGAACGCCTGCACAACACAAACCAACTCGATCTGGCCGAAGCGATCTTTGGCTTTGTGCCCAAAGACAAAAGCGACGAGCGACAGGCTCTCGCCGGGCGCGTCTTTTTCACCGACGCGGAATACCAGTCGGCAAGCGATGGTGTGTGGGAACCGATCATATCCCCACAAATACTGGCTTCGCCCAAACCGACCAGTTTCCAGCATTACCTGGTTCAGGACTCGCAGGCAGGGCACAACCCGGACGACAAGCGCTCGCTGGCCCACTATGCCACGCCCACGCCAGATAAGACAGTAATCCGGGGGCACAAGCTCTACTGGCATCGAGGAGAGGTAGGAGTTAATGACATCCGGGCCGATCCAGAAGATGTCGAAAAACACCCATCTCAGTATACGCGAATGAAGCCGGTCAAGGCCGGGGTCATGTTCAAGTTCAAAATCTACTTTGAGAACCTGCGTGAATTCGAGTTGGGAGTGTTGCTCTGGGCGCTAACTTTGCCAGGTGAAGAAGGCAAAGAATACTGCCACACGCTGGGGATGGGCAACCCATTGGGGATGGGAGCAGTCGTTCTCAAACCTGAACTATGTCTTGGCGAACGAGACGCCGAACAGGGACGTTACACCCGCCTGTTCGATGAACAGGTATGGCACCGGGCCGAACAACTCGAGCCAGATTGCTCACAGTTCATCAAAGCGTTTGAAGGTTGGATACTTGCCGTGATGTACCCAGGCAAACAAACCAGACCCCAGTCTCTGAGCCAACTTGACCGAATTCAGTCATTGCTCAAAATGCTCGAATGGCCAGGACCAAGCCGTAACGCAACCACCTATATGCAAATCGAGCCAAACAATGAGTACAAAGATCGTCCTGTGCTGCCCAATGCTCAAGATGTAAAATAGCCGTTTGTCGTTTTCCAAGCTCTCAAGCCTTGCGTCTACAAAAAACAGTGAGCGGAATCAACCCCGCTCACTGTTTGAGATCAAAGTTTTTCTTTTGTGCTGACCATCCAGCATTGAGCTATTCGGCCCTCAGTCCGCGTCCAACAACCAAAACCGCACTGGCAGCCGTCGTCGGCATGTTTGCAGTCGCCAGATTCGCATAGCTGTCGCGGGTTACATCCGACACGGGATGCTGTCGATTGGGAGCATAGAGCACAAATGCGGCTCTGGTTGGTTCCAGGGCCGTGTTTTCTATAAAAATGGCAAACTCATCCTCATCTTCTTGACATGTGATTGGAACAATTGTAACGCCTTTGCGACATGTTTTATCTGAGAAATCAGCATACCGTCGAATGTTTTTCAGTCCCGACATCTGAAGTCGCTTAACAACAGGATCGCATTCTGTACCTTCACGGACGTTGATCGTGAGCATCGTTGGGTCAAGTTGATACAGTTCTTTTTCAAGCGTCGCGTTGATTCTTTGCCGGATCTTTTCGTCAATGTTCTGATAGGTTCTGAACCCTAAAAACCCAGTGACTGCCAAGATAACGGCTGCGACCGCCAACTTGTAATCTAGGTCCCATTGCACGTCTCGCAGCTTGTCGTCGAGATCTTTTTGGCTGTTTTCCAAATCTCGCTGCAAAGAATCCAGATCGATTTGCTGGGTAGCAATGATCTTTTGAAGGGCTTCTACTGTGGGATCAGGTGTCATTGTGGGCGTGGGCGCGGATTGGATATCTGGGCTGTCTCCGTAGACAAGAATTGAACTCATCAACAACAGAGCCGATATAACGGCAAACAGGCTTGCCCAGCGAACAACCGGGCGCATACGAAAGAACATATTTCCCTCCAAAATCGAGAATCAGGTTAATGGAACGATGTATAGGTGATTATATGTCCAAAATATGAAACGTGCAAATATCTTGCGCATGGGGAACTAGAATGACGATCTTGAATGAACTTTATATGGCGCGACTGCGTTTTGATATGCAAACCTTGCAAGATGCAACCATCCCGGCATACAAAGGCGATATGCTGCGTATGGCTCTGCTCTGGTGGCTGAGCGAGTTCTGGTGCCCAATGCCGGATCGCTGCCGGCAAGGCTGCCAACAGCCGAGTATGTGTATGTTTGGACGCTTGTGCGAACCACTACTCGATCCCGAGTGGCCTGGTCCGATACGTCGACTGGTCGGCGATACGCCGCCGCCGGCATATGCGCTGTGGGATATGCAGGATCGCCGTTGTCATTTTTCAGAGGGAGATGTCTGGCAGTTTGAAATGACTCTAGTCGGTGCGTTGGCACTGAAACAAATCCCAGCCATTGTGGAAGCTATGCGGCGTGGGGCTGAACAGGGCATTGGGCGAGAAAAATGGCTCAATCGTCTTTGCCGGGTCGATGCATTGCTCCCGAGCAGCTTACTATCGACTGTGCGCTGTCTGGCAGCCGAAGAGTGCCGAGAGGGTAAAGTGGACCTTATCTGGCAAGGTCACGGGTTGGAAGATGTAATCTTTTGCTACCCACAGGCACTTGCCTGGGCTCAAGCCCGGGACAATCCGGTACATACGCTCAGTCTGCGTTATCTTGGCCCGGTGCAGATCAAAGAGCGCGGCGAGTGGGTCACCACGCCCAGGTTTTCCCCGTTGATGAAAGCGGTGGTGCGGCGGCTGCGCATCCTCAGCGTCGTCCACGGCGGCGGCGAGTGGGCACAACCCGAATATGGGCCCTTGCTCGACCTGGCCGAAACCGTCGCCCTGGAACACGACGAAACCTGGAACGCGAGTTACCAAAGGAACACAAAACGCTCTGGCGCATACGAGGCCGAAGGGTTCATTGGGCAAGCGTGGTACGCGTCGCAAGAAGACCTGCGGCCGCTGCTGCCCATCTTGTGGCTCGGGCAATGGCTGCACGTCGGCAAGGGCTACGTCTTTGGCAACGGACGCTATGTCATCGAACATGTGTACAGATAACCCCAAGAAATGAGCCAGGCGGTTCAGAAAGAGGCAAGATTCGCAGTCCTGGAATGGTAGAGGCAAATCTTGCACTTCTGAGGTGACAATACGCAGGTTTCCTGTCATGCGCTCATTCCAAACAAGGGCAGATGTGCTATCTTTGCAGGAAATGCCGGTAGATCTCCCCATCCGTCGGCTCCCGCGCCGGCACCATCAACGGCTCCGCCAGCACCGGCTGCACGTCGCGCCGGTCGGTCGAGTAGCCCAGCTTGACCACGCTGCGCGCCACCTCCATCCGCGACAGGAAACGCTTGTAGTGCTCATCGACGAAGCCCTTCTCGCTCAGGGCCAGGTGGGCCATCATCAGATCGCGGTCTTTGGGGTTCTTGAGTTGGGTCACAAAGGCATTGTTGCACGAGTCGACGATCCCCGGCGGCAGTTCGGCCGGCGACTGGGTCATCAGGTGCAGCCAGATGCGGTACTTGCGCCCGTCGCGCCACATATCCTGAAATTGCTGGGCCGTGGTGGCTCCACCTTCATCATCCCCTGATGCGCTGCTCACCCCACCGAGCACCTTGTTGGCTTCCTCGAAAAAGATCTGCATCCAGTTGGTGAACCCACCCTGGTTCAGTTCCTCCCTCCTGCGCCGCACGGCATCAGTGTAGAGGTGCCAGGCCATCATCGACAGCAGCGCCACCTTGGAGTATTCGTCCAATTCCGCGCCGCCCTCGAACACGGTGATCCCCCAGGGCAGCGACACATCTTCGATGGTGACCGGCCCTTGGCCGGACACGTCATCCCCGGCGCCATACATCAAGGCCATCTCACCTCTCGAGAATGGCTCCAACCGCAGCAAGACGCCCTCCAGCGAAGTGCGGTCAGCCGTCGCCCCCTTGTCCATCTTGTTGTGCGTCTCGCGCAGCCGCTCGTACCAGCCGGGGATGTCGACCCGCCGGCTGCGGTACACGGCCAGCGCCTGCCGCTCGACGGCGGTCAGCGCGCTCAAGTGCGTCGAATACAAGGGCCGTGCGGGCAGGTTCAACTCCTGCAGCCGCCGCACGATCGCCGCCTCTTCGCCCCTGTCGCGCACCTGGTTCCAGCGGACGTCGCCCAGGATCTTCCGGTCGGCGGTCAGCGCGCCGTGTTCCAGGTACAGGTCGACCAGGGCGCGGCGCATAAAGCCAAGCTGGCGCGGTCCCATCCCGCCGGCGTTGGCCCACAGGTCGCAGATCGCCCGCAGCTGCTGCTCGGGGTCGATGCGCTTGCCGAACTGGAGCGGATTCCAACGCAAGGGACGTACTGCGCCGGGCTGGAGCTGGTAGATCTCGACGTGACCGTCCAGCCCCGGCGCGTTGAGCATCTTGCGCCAGCCCTGACCGAAGTCGAGGACAATGGTGCGGTACTTCCAGCGCGCCGTCGTTTCCAGCGCCAATCGCTCCGCCGCCACCGACTTGCCGTAGCCGGTGTTGCCGGCGAAGACGGTGTGGAACATCCGCTCCTGGCTCAGCCGCACCTGGGCATCGGTCAGGTCGCCGGTCTCGGTGGAGACCAGGTGACCGAGCACCACGTCGCCGTCCATATCGGGCAGGAAAGCGAAGGGCGGGATCGACTCCTGGGTGGTCAGAGCCACCCCTTCCTCGAAAATGCCCGGCGCGGCGTAGGCCGACAATTGCAGCATCGAGAGCAGGCTGGCGTGGCGGTAGCCGCTCATCACCCCGGGCACGGTCTCCTCGGCGGCGCAGGGCGTGAAACAGGCCGCGTGCAGGCGCAGGTGCGCCTCCTCGTCGGGATCGAGTTCGCGGGTCAGCACCGGGGTGACCACCTCGTCGACGCCGTGAAAGGCTTGCGGCACCAGGGCCTGCGCGGCGCGCTTGCCATTTGGGGTGCGGGTCAGGACGTAGACGTCGGTCAAGTACCCGCCCTCCTTGCTCATTTGATCGAGGAGCACTTCCTGCTGGCGCAGCAGTTCGGTCAGGCGGATGGCCACGTCATTCTCCCACTGGAAGGTCTTGGACAGGGAGACGCTGGGCACGCCGCCGACGGACAGGGAGGACGCCGACGATTGGGCGTAGGACTGGGCCTGGGCGATGCTGGCCGATCGCGAGGTGCCCTGTGCGCTGCCTTCGACGTGCGAAACGCCATCGGAGATGCTCCTGGAATCGGAGACACTGCCGCCGCGGCTTTCGCCCCAAGACTCACCCCAGCTCCGGGTGTGGCTCTCGGAGTCCGTTTCGCCGGTGGTGGTGGTTGCCGTGCGCGAGACGCCCTGCGACGCGCCGCTGCTCTGCGACCGGCTGACCCCGGCGGATTCGGTCACGCCGCGGCTGCCGCCGGCGCTCTCGGTGTGCGCGCCCGACACGCTCTCGCTGTGGCTGCCGCCGACGCTTTCGGTGTGCGCCTGCGAGGTGGACACGCCGTGCGTTTCAGAGTGCATCGAACTGACCGCGTCGACCTCGGCGACCGACTGCCCGACGCTCTCGCTGGCAGTGTGGGCGGCGTTGGCCGAAGTGCCGAACGTGCTGCCAACGCCGATGCCGATCCCGGCCGGAGCCGCACTCAGGTTGCCGCTTACCCCGGCGTGGACGCCGACGCCCACCGAGTTGGCCGCGCCCTGGGTGGTCGACGTCCCGACCGAGGTCGAGTGCGACGCGCCGTGCCCGTCGGTGACGCTGTGGCTCTCGCCGCGCCCCACCGTGTCGGACACGCCCCACGACTGCCCCTCGGTCACCGCCCGGCCCTGCGTGTCGGCCTGGCCCCAGTTGACCCCTTCCGAGACCGCCCGTCCCTCCGATTCCGAAACGCCGGCCGAACGAGACACGCTCTGACTCTCGCCCACCGAGACGCCGGTGGTAGTGGAGCGGCTGTGGCCGACCGCGTGCGCTTCGCCCACGCTGCGGGTGTGGCTCTCGCCCCAGGTCGTCCCTTCGCTGTGCGTCGTGCCTTCGGTGTGCGTGGTGCCGTCGGCGACGCTGGTCGACTCGGACGCGCCCTCCGACGCGCCCTCGCTGTAGCTGCGCCCGCCGCTGCGCCCGCTGCCCGCGCCGAGAGCCAGGGGCAAGGCAAAGCCGAACGAGATCGCCCGGGCGCCGCGCTGCTTGGAGGCATAGACGCTCGCCTCGCGGGCGATGCCCTCCAGCATCAGAGCCAGGTCGGCGCGCTCGACGCGCGAGGCGACGGTCAGCATCACGTATTCCTCGCGCAGCCGGGCCATCCCGCGCATCAGCATCTCGTTCTGCTGGGCGGTGATCTCGCCGGACGGCGTCTGCGGCTGCCCGGTCATCAAGGGTCCCTTGCGGCCCATCCCGCGCGCTTGCTCCCGGGGGTCGGGCTGGCCGACCACGGAGAGGGCGTAGGGCATCGCCTGCAGGGCGTCGAGCAGCCACTGCGCCTGGCGGGTGTCCAGCGGCCCCAGGCGCGTCTGCGGGTAGTTGGCCATTGCCGCCAGCAGGGCGGAAAGGCCCAGCTGCGCCTGGCCGAGTGCGTCATACAACGACTTTTCCGATACACCGATCACGCCGTAGACCTGGACGATGCCCAGGGCGGGTTCATCGAAAATGCCTGCGTGCAGGTGGCTAAAGTCGACGCGGGCGTTGTACAGGCCGCGCAGCACGGTGACCATCTTGCCCAGGATGGTCGGATCGTCGCGGGCTTCGACCGGGATGTGGGTCAGCGCGCGCAGCTGGATCGCCTTGAAGAGGTGATAGGTCTGCCCGGCTTCGCGTTCTTCCAGCTCGAACCACAGGTAGTCGAGGTGTTCGCCCTCGAACCTGGCCCCCGAATCGAGCACGCACAGGTCGTCGGCGTTCCGGCGTTCCACCTGCACCGGCTGCCCGGGACGAAATGCGTTCAAAATGGACATCGTGTCCTCCATACAGGCGGTGATCTTCTGTCCGCTGCGGCCATCGGAGAGGATCACAGCGGACAGAACATCACGGTGTCTCCAAGTGGAGACATGATGTGATGTTCTGTGGGCGATCAGGGTTCGCGCAAAGTGCCGAGGAGCTCCGGCTCGGGATAGTCCTCGAGCGGCGGTTCGGCCACCGTGCGGCCGGATGCCGCCACGCCGGCCACGGCGCGCTGCAACACCCGCTGCCGCGCCCAGCAGTCGCGCCAGTTGCGTTTCCGGCGCCGGGCCAGCTGGACGGCGGCGACGATCGCTGCGGCCGGGAAGGACAAAAAGAGGATCCCGACGAATCCGGCGGCCAGGAGGGTGAACCCGATCACCGCGTACTGCATCATCTGGAAAGACATTGGAAACACGCTCCTTCACTGAACTGGAAAACGCCATACCATGCCAGGGCAGAAACCGCCGCTTCCGCCCTCGAAGGGGATGGCGTTTCCTATCCCGACGCAATCGTGCTATCCAGGGCTTGGTCGTTTGAAAAGACGGGGGCCCTAAAAGCACCGATCTTGGAGGATAGGCCATACGGCACCGAAAAATCGGCCTTCGCTGTTGGTTTGCCTTTCCAGAGACGAGACAACAAACGTCACACTGGACACCTCCGGCACGTTAATTTCGTTCGCCCCGTGCGCGGATGTCGTGGATCATCTCGGCCGCCGAACGCCAGGGGGCAACCATCGCCATCGGGTTGACGGTGAAGCGCTGTACCAGCAGCGACAGGTAGCCCAACGGAGCCAGCAGCCACAGAAACCAGGAGGCAATGGTGGTAAACATCCCCCGGTTCTGTGCGATCATCGTCTGCACATCACCGGCGGAGCCGACGATACGTGCCCAGTCCTCCGGCGACAGGTTGTTGATCTGCCACAGGTAGAGCCGGAAGCCGAGGGCGGCCAGGGCATAGACCAGGAGGGCCGACTTGCAGCGCCAGAGGATGCCCTCGCGCTCTTGCGGCATTACCAACAGACCTACGATCAAGGCCAGCCACATCACTGTGCCGATGACCGGGATCGGCGGCTCGGTGGCAAAGGCGGCGGCGAACCACAGCAGCGCCGTCGCCGCCGTCATCCACTGTGCAGCACGTCCGGCGTGGGCCGCTGGCGGGCCTGCCGACCGTCCCGATCCGTTTCGCCCGTACCGGCGCGGCGTGTACGCGGCCTTGCGCTGCACTTCGGGATCGAAATACAGCAGCACCAACGCCACCGCGCCCAGCGTGAGCAGCTTGTCCAGGTTCCACCACAGCTGGTAGAGGGTGAACAGGCCGCCGTTGAGGGCATAGATGCCGGTATGGGTGAGCCAGGTCAGGATGTTCGTCCAGAGTGCGTCCAAGTTTCTTCTCCGAGCTTTCAGCTGACTGCTGATCGCTGCCTGCTATTTGATCAACGCCGTCTCGATCAGGATCACACCGAATGGGTTGCCCGTCCAGCCAAAGGACACGGCTGCCGTGTAGGGTGTGCCCTTGGTGCGGCCTGACACGACCAGATCGTACTGGCCGGGGTCCTCCAGCGGGATGCGCCGGACGGTGGCATCGAGGGTGTAGGTCAGGTCGCCACCGGTGCTCTCGTAGCGTCCCCAACCGCCCAACGGGATCAACTCCCACTCGGGATGGTGCACCCTGGCGCCCGGGTACTTGCGGGCCAGCTCGGTGTTGATCCAGTCCCGCGATTCGGCGGTGAGCACAGCCCTAACTTGGAGTGTTCCCAGATCGACCGGGTCAGGGTAGGTCTCCTTGTATTCCTTGCAGCCCCATTTGTCGGTTGTCTCCCGGTCCCAGCTGGTCCAGCCGTTGTCGCAGGGTGACATATCGGCCTGGCACACCTTCCACCCGGTGACCGGGTCGGTGTGACAGCATTTGGTTTCGGATGACACGACCTCCCACTTTTCGTAGGTATAGATCACCGCCGGTGAGACGATGCGCACGTGGACGTCGACGCCGCGCTGGCTCTCGTCCTGGCCAACGACAACCGGGTTGGGTGGGGCGATCTTTTCGATCAAAATCGTGCCCACACCAGTGCGTCCGATCGACGATGCTTTGCATCCTCCTACCGGCGTGGCCGTTGGCGTGGGCGTGTGCGGCGGCACCGGCGTCGGCGTCGGTGGTGGTGTGCTGGTCGGCGGCACGCGCGTGCCCACGGGCGTCGGTTCGGGTGGCTCGTCGGGATCGCCGGTCGGCAGCGGTGGCGGTGTCCAGTTGGTGGTTGGGAAGGGTTCTGTCGTGCCGGCGGCGGTGATGGGAGGTTCATCTGGCTTTAGAGGGTTCTCACAATAGATCAGTACCATCGAGCGGTAGCTCACGGCGTTGCCGTTGTTCCAGTCATCCAGGAACAGCTTGACGTTCAGGTTGGCCCAGAACATCACGTCGCCGGCAAAGTTTTGAAACACCCCGGCCACATCCTCCGCGCTCCAGTCGTCGGCCATCGCCTTGCCGGTGATTCGCAGCGCGTCGGCCGGTGAGATACCCAGATCGGCAAACAGGGCAAAGACACCACCCACGTTCTCGTAGCGCCCCAGCAGCGTGGCCACCAGCTCAAAGCCGTTGAGCACCGCATCCACCGGCCCGACGCTGAAATCGGGCGCCCAGCCGGTAAAGGCCATGTACATCGACGTGAAAAAGTTGGGCACCAGGTAATGGCGTCCCTGGGCATCAACGTAGCGGTCGAACGAGGTCATCAACCCGACCTCGCCGCCCAGGATGTTGACGCAGGCGATGCACTCGGTGTACGGCTCCCCGGCGCGCTCCAGGGGGGCGAGGTCGAGGTTGCCGTTGGCATCGACCGGCGACGTGCACGTGCCGCCGCCTTGCGGTAGCACGACCGTCACCTCAAACGGTTGTTCACTCGATGCTGCTGTCGGCACTGGCAACAGCGCGGCGACAAGGGCCAGCAGCAGAAAAACGTTGAATGTTCTTGCGATTTTCATCCTATTTCCCTCCAAGCTTCAGTGATTGGCCCGGCAGTTCCGGCGCCAGTGAATCGAGCAGCCATTGGCCGTCTTCTCCCTTGATCATCAGGACGCGGATCTCGGACACCTCGGTCTGGGTCTGACCATCTCGGTCTCGTGTGATGATGGCGAGTGTGACCGGCATGATCTGGCCTTCGCCCCCGATGCCGCTGTACGGTTCCGGTTTGCCATTGACATCGGCCCGGACGCCCTGAATCTCGGCGTCGTGGGTCCGGGCCAGGTCGGCGACCTGGGTCAGGGTCATCGTCCAGAACGCTTTGCCGCTCTCGGTGCAGGGCGGGAGCTGCGCGGCGATGTCGCGCTTGAAATCGATGCTGAACAGCGCAGTCACGCTTTCTTCGGCCGTCTGTCCGGCCTTTTTCCCGTCCGCTTTGCCGATCGCAGTGATCGCAACGACGCCCAGAAACAGGACGAGCAGCATACCCAGCCGCTTGACGTTCTTGGTGCTCAAGTTCAATTCTTTCATATGTCCTCCGTGGGATGAACAACAAAAAAGGCCGGTTCTGGGCGTAGACGCTCAAGAACCGACCTGACCGAAAATGGATGATTGATTTGATATTTAAAACATAAAAGTACTAATATACAAACAGTTGCGTGACAATGATATAGTCGTTCCCAATGGCAGCACCAACGCCGGTTTTGGTTATGCCGTTCCGCAAGATATTCTTTCTGTGCCCTTCACTCTTCATCCAATCAGAAACAGCACGCATGGCATTTCGATTTGTAAGTGCAGTCGTAGCGAGAAACTTGTAAATATTCTCCCCGGCATCCGGCGTCAAGTCTTCGCCCGTTGCCGGATCAGTGTGGTCGAAATATTCTCGTGCTACCATATCCTCGCTGCGCTCGCGGGCAAACTGCATCAGGCCCGGATCGACCTCCAACGGAGCCAGTCCTGCCTTGACGCGCTCCTCGTTGACCAGGCGGACGATCTCCATCTCAAAGGCGTCGCGGTCCAATGGCACAGCGGTCGGGCCCGTGCTCGTGCTCGGTGTGTTAATCACCACCTTGATCCCGCCGCCGGGCAGCTTGAGCGTCCAGCCGACCTCGATCGCACCGGGGTTCGTCGCCAACGATGGGTAGCTGGTCTTGTTCAGATCGACCAGTTCGCCCACCGTGGTGTCGTTGGCCTGAGCGATCTTGGCCAGGGTGTCGCCGGGCTGGACGGTGTACGTCCTGGCACTCGGTGCGCACCCCGCCAGCAGCGGAACGCACAAGAGAAACCAGATCGTGAACGTTGTGATTGTGGCCAGCTTGTTTGTTGTGTTCATATTTTTCACCTCACGTCCGCGTATGGTACCACAATCTCAACATTATGTCAAGTTAATCTATCGCGTACGGCTGTAGAACCAGAATCCATCCTCGCGCCGGCCCAGCGTTGCCAGATCGGTGGCCGAGACCGAGATCGCGCGCGTGCCGGCCCACTTGCCGATCGCCGAGACGACCTTGCTGCGGCTGCCCGTGTCCGGGCAGATGACGTACAACTTGCCGCCAGTGGCATCATAGATGTTCTGCCACTTGCTTTCGCGGAATGGGGTCACGCCCCGCTCGCACTCGACATAGATCACCTCGCCATGGGGCAATGTGGCTGCCAGGTCGGGCGCGAACTGGCGCCCTCCGGCGAGAGTGATCGTCGATGGGTACATATCCACCGTCGCCCCGAGCCGCGCGCGCAGCGCGCCAGCCGCTTCCAGGTTGAGCACCGTGTGCGCCTCGGTTTTGTGCCGCTTGAGCAGTTCGTCCAGTTCCGAGGGCGCGGGGTCCTTGCCAAAGAGGAGCAGAAACGCCTCGCCTCCCTGTTCGGTCAGCTTGAGCAGCTTGGGCGGGCGGCCCTTCTTGCCCAGTGATGGCGCGTCGAAGGCCTCGATCAGAGTGTGCGTTTGCAACAGTCCGGCAGCCTCATCCATCGCGTGCCGGGTGGTGACCTTCCACAGCGCGTTGATCTGCGCCTCCAGTTCGGCGCGGCGGCACAAGCCCGATTCGCCCAGCAGGCGCAGCAGGTCGCGGCTGCGCTCAAAGCCCGGCGCGGCTTGCCACGCCTCGAACCACCCGCCGGGCGACGGCACCACCCGGATCGGCTTTTCTGCGGGTGCGTCGCCCGACTCAAACTCGCAGAATTTGCCAGACTCGTCGAGTTTTCTAACCTCGCTGCGTTTGCTCAACTCGCCGAGTTTGCGCCGGGTGTCGGCCAGATCGGCCTTGACGGCGCCCAGCTCCTGTGTCAGCCGGTCGATTTGCTCCGCCTGTTCCTCGGCCAGGCGCGTCTTGCCGGCCAATGCCTGCGCCAGTTCGTCGATTTTCACCTGCGCGGCGTCGTACAGCTCGCCCAACTGGTCGCCGATCTCGCTCCATTTGATCCGTCGGGACAGCGTCTGGACGATGAACTCGCCCAACTGCTTGGCCGTCCAGCGCTGCACTTCGGCCTTGCGCTCGCGTTGGACGGCGTCCAACTCGAACGAGCAGAACTGTTCGGCGATCCGGTACAGCGCCTGGCGCGCGTCGGCGGCCTGCACCTCGGCCAGGGCCCGCACCTGCCGTTCGGCTTCGAGCATGCCCGCCAGCTGGCTGTCGTTGATGCGCTGGATCTGGTCTAGCGTGCCGGCCACAGCCCCTCCTGCCGTTCGCGGCTCGCCGACAGCCTGGCGCGAGCGACCTCGATCGCCTCGTCTACGCCCTGCCGGTTGGTCTCGGTCGGCGCGCTGACCCAGCGTAACACTGCCTGCGCGGCACCCACATAGGCGCTGCCTGCCTCTGACAGTGTGGTTTGCAGCGTGGCCAGTGACAGCGGCGGCGTATCCCGCGCGATCGCTCTGGCCGTCGCCAATGCTTGCTCGAAGGCGCGTTCGGCGTCACGGCCCTGGACGTAGATGTTGCCTTGTGCGTTCATCACCTCGGTCAGGCCGGCGTCGATCTCGGCCAGGCGGTCGAGGCGTTCCCGGGCCAAGTCGAGGTAGCGCACCGTGGCCACGTAGGCCGGCGAGAGCGCCAACAGATCGCCATCCGGGGTGACCGGGGTGACGGCGTGCCCCAGGACCGCCAACAGTGTCAAGAGGACTGCGCCGCCGATCAACCCGACCAGTGCGGCCAACGAACCGCGCGAAAACTCGAGCTCCATTCAGGCCTGTTGCTCCTCGATCCGGGACCACGCTTCTTCACCCTCCTCCCAGGCGATGTTGCGCAAAAAGGTGATCTCTTGGGCGACCACCTCGACGATGCGCAGCGGTTCGCCACGATCGTTGTAGCCTTTGCGGGCGCGCAGCCAGCCGTCGACCAGGATCTCTGAGCCCTGGCGCAGGAAAGCGTGATCGTGCAGGGCCAACTGCCCGTAGGCGACGATCAACAGGTGATCGACGCCCGGCTGTCGATCTAGGGTGCGGTCAACGGCCAGGGTGAAGCGCATAAAGGGCGTCGGGCCATCGCGGTCGGCGCTGCGTCCCGAGAGATAGTCGAAAAAGGGGTCGTGGGCCAGATTGCCTTTGAGGGTGACCGTGTTCTTGGCCATACCGTTCATCCACCCGTGCCATTGAGCCGCTCCCGCAGTTGGGCGACCTGGCGCATGTTGAATCTGCGGTGCCCGCCCGGCGTCGTGACCACGTCGGTCAGTTGACCCTCTCGTTGAAATCGGGCCAGGTCGCGCACGGACACGCCGAGCAGGCGTGCCGCGTCGGATGGGATGATGTAAAAGTCGCCGGGAATGGCGACGGCAGGGGCATCTGGCATAGGTATCCTCCAATGATGTTTGAGGTGAGCATACCATAAACCGGTGTCCCGCGCCGGCCTTCGAATTGTCCGCTTTGGGCCGGTGGAATGGACATCGGCGGACACGTGCGGACATCTTGATTGGGTGTGTTGTTTCTGCGAGATTGCGTGCTGGAGGCATATTTTTGATGGCAACAAGATGCAAGAAATAATCTTTAATGTTATAATTATGCCCAGAGGGGCCAAAAAGCCACATCATCTATCCTGGCAAGATAGTGTGATCAAGACGGACGAGCGACCTGTATAGCAAAGAAATCGAATTTGCTTGCTCAAGAATGAGGAAAAGGGCTATGTCTGAACTCAAACGGCTAGGCAAATATGAAATCATCGAGGAAATCGGCCGCGGCGGGTTCGCCGCCGTCTACAAGGCGCACGATACTGCCCTCGACCGCGTGGTGGCGCTCAAGGTATTGGCCCCGCACCTGACCTGGGAGGCTGGTTTTGCGGCGCGCTTCAAGAACGAGGCCAGGACGGTGGCCCGCCTGCGGCACCCCAACATCGTCACCGTGCACGACATTGGCGAGGAAAACGGCCAACTTTACTTGGCTATGGAGTACATAGACGGGCGCACGCTAAGTCAGGTGATCCGCGAGGGTGGGCCGATGTCTCTGGAGCAGACGGTAGTTATCCTAGAGCAGATTGCCGGCGCGCTGGACTATGCCCATGCGCAGGACGTGCTGCATCGTGATGTGAAACCAGCCAACATTATGATCGAAGAAGACGGCCAGACAAAGCTCCAGGCTACCTTGATGGACTTTGGCCTGGTCAAGGCTATGGAAGGCAGTCAGAGCCTGACCTCTATGGGTGTGACCCTTGGCTCACCTGAGTATATGGCCCCCGAGCAGGCCGACCCGAACCGCCAGGATGAGGTTGGACCGTCAACAGATCTTTATGCGTTAGGTATTGTGGCCTATGAGATGCTGACCGGGCGGGTGCCCTTCAAAGGCAACACACCGGCCACGCTCAATGCACATCTCAACCTGCCTCCACCCGACCCGCAGAAAATCCGTGCCGATCTGCCAGCCGAGGTGGCCTGCGTGCTGCTCAAGGCGTTGACTAAAGCGCCATCAAACCGCTACCCCACGGCGGCGGCACTGGCCGACGCGCTGCGCGAGGCAGCGCAGCCGCCCAGGCCCGTGCCTGAACCTGTACGGCAGCAGCCCAAACTGGAACAGGCAAACCCCAATCGGGTCTGGGGGTGGTGGGTATTGGTCGGTGCCTTGGCCGCGGTGCTCCTGGCCGGCGGCATCCGGATCGGCAGCCTGATTAAGCCGCACTCGACGCCAACGGCGGCACGTTCGCCTATCCACACACCGACAGCGGTGGTCAATGTGCCGACGGCAACGTCAACTCAACTCCTCGAGCCAACTGCAATCTTGGCGCCAGAACCAGCGGCGACATATACACCGACACCGACTTCGTATCCCACCCGCGTCTCGGAAAAGGACGGGATGGTGATGGTTTACGTCCCGGCGGGGGCGTTCCAGATGGGCAGCGAGAATGGACAAAATGACGAGAAACCTGTGCATACGGTCACGCTGGATGCGTTCTGGATCGACCGCACCGAGGTAACCAATGCCCAATACAAAAAATGTGTCGATGCCGGGGGATGCACACCGCCGTCAAACGCCAAATCCTACACGTGCGACAGCTACTATGGCAACTCTGCATTCGACGATTATCCGGTGATCTATGTCTCCTGGGGTCAGGCCAATGCCTACTGTGCTTGGGCCGGCCGGCGGCTGCCCACCGAAGCAGAATGGGAAAAGGCGGCACGAGGGACAGATGAACGGACCTATCCGTGGGGCGATACGTTTGACGGCAGCAAGCTGAATTTCTGCGACACCAATTGTCCTTTTGATCACAAAGACTCCAACTCGGATGATGGGTATGCAGACGCTGCACCGGCGGGCAGCTACCCGGCCGGGGTCAGCCCCTACGGCACGCTAGACATGGCCGGCAACATCTGGGAGTGGGTGGCCGACTGGTATGACGCCAATTATTACGCCAGTTCGCCGGCGCAAAACCCTGCCGGCCCGGCGAGCGGCAGCGGGCGCATATTGCGCGGCGGCTCGTGGTACAATTCAGTGAATGCCATGCGGGCGGCCGATCGCGACGAGGGCGATCCATCCGGCATGGCCGACCATGTCGGTTTTCGCTGCGTCTATACTAGCTCTGAATCGGCGACGGCAATGTCAACTCTATCTCTTGAGCCAACTGCACTCCCGACTTTTACGCCTGCGTCGACTGCAACCCCAACTCTTACGCCAGTGCTACCCACGCCAACGCCGACGCCAGGACCAACAGCAACACACACACCGACGCCTGGGGCAACCGCGACCCCGACCCTGACGAGGGTACCGCCTACACCAACAGTAACGCCGGGCATTGTCATCACCCGCGTCTCGGAAAAAGACGGGATGATGATGGTCTACGTGCCGGCCGGCGAGTTTTTGATGGGGGCAACAAATGCGGACAAGGATGCCTACGACTACGAAAAGCCGCAGCATACTGTGTACCTGGATGCGTTCTGGATCGACCGCACCGAAGTGACCAACGCTCAATTCAAAAAATGCGTTGATGCCGGGGGATGTACGCCGCCCGCAAGTGCCCAATCCAAAACGCGCGACGGCTACTATGGCAACGCTGGGTTCGACGATTACCCGGTGATTTATGTGTCCTGGACTCAGGCCAAGGCTTACTGCACTTGGACGGGCAAACGTTTGCCCACCGAGGCGGAATGGGAAAAGGCGGCACGGGGGACGGACAAGCGCACCTATCCGTGGGGTGAAAGCATCGATTGTAACCGCGCCAACTCAAGTTGTAGCAGCGATACGGTTCGGGTCGGCAGTTATCCCAACGGCGCCAGTCCTTACGGCGCGTTGGACATGGCCGGCAACGTCTTGGAGTGGGGGAGCAGTCTGTACATAACATATCCATACGATGCCGGCGACGGGCGCGAGAACCCGGAAGTGGACGGCCGCCCCCGTGTGCTGCGCGGCGGCTCGTTTTTGAACTCCAGGGACCGCAGTCGCACATTCTCTCGCAATGGGTTCGTTCCATCCACCGACGGACCAAATGTGGGCTTCCGCTGCGTCCGCTCCGCTTCTGAACCCTGAGCAACCGAACCTGCGGACACAAAACGTTCGCAGCCTGCCAGGGCTGTGGAGGAAACAATGCGCGATTTCTGCGCTCAGTGTCAAATCTATCTCCCGCCGGATCGGCGGTCTTGCCCGCGTTGCGGCGCGGGGCGTCCGCAGGCTGACCCTATCGTTCCCCAATGGCGCGCGTCGCTGGCGCAGTCTTCCGGTGAGATGCTGATTGCCTTGGGCCTGCTGCTCGTCCCCGATCAGTCGGGCGCACTCCGCGCCCTGGCATTGGCCGACGGGCAAGGGTGTTGGCACAGGCAGTTCGAGTACGCCGCCGCCGGCGGGCTGGCCCAGGCGGGCAATCTGCTCCTTGTTTCTACTTACAGCACCGACCTGCTGCGCGGCCAGGGGCAGGTCTGGGCGTTCGACGCCGCCGGGAGCGAATGCTGGCGCTGGCCGTCGGGCAGGCAGCGTGTCTCCGCGCCGGCGGTGGCGGACGGGCGAGTCTACCTCACCGTGGACGGCAAGACGCTGGTCGCGCTGGATGCGGTCAACGGAGATGAACGGAAGCGCATCCATCTGTCGGTCACTGCCACGCCGTCCGCGCCGTTGGTTCAAGACGGCACGGCCTATATCCCCTGTCGCGGCCCGCACCTGCTCGTCATCAACGTGGACGGCTCGCGGCCTGATGGGCAGCGTTGGCGCTTCGACCTCGCCGGCGATCCCGATGCCTGGCTGGACAAGACGCCGGTGATGATCGACGAACAGCTTGTTGTTGTCTCGACCAGCGGTAAGGCCATCGCCCTCGATACAGTGGATGGCAGGCTGTGCTGGCAAAGACAAGTCTGTCTGGAAGGCAAACCGATCATTGCACCCGCAACCGATGGTAGCCACATCTTTGTCGGCGCGCGCGACGGCCTGCACGCGCTGAGCCTGGATGGGCAAGAAATCTGGTGTTTTTCCACCGAACGCAAGATTACTGCCGCGCCAGCAGTTGCTGACGGCGTGGTTTACGTCGCCGCGCACGATCACCATCTCTACGCGCTGGACGCCGCGTCGGGCGATGAACTGTGGCGCGTCGAGCTGGCGCGGCGGATCGAGGTTGGCCCGGCCTTGAGCGACGACCTGGTTGTCGCCGCCGATTATGAGGGCAACCTGGTCGCCGTCGAGCGCGTGCTCAGCGCCGAGGGCTATGCCCATCGCGAGCGTTGGGGGGACGCGGCGTCAGCATATATCCGGCGCGGCCGGCTGGTCGATGCAGCGCAAATTTACGAGCAGCGGTTAGGTCAGCCGCTCCCTGCCGCTGAACTGTGGCACGCCGCTGGCGATCCGTCCCGCGCCGCGCCGCTCTACGAACAGGCCCAGGCCTATGACCGCGCCGAGGTATGCTATGCTCAACTAGGGCAGGGACTCAAGGTGGCCGAAATGGCCCGGCAGCAGGGCGACCCGGCACGCGCGGCAGCGTTGTTCGAAGCGGCAGAAGCCTGGCCCGAAGCGCGAGATTGCTACGCCCAGGCCGGCCAACGTGACAAAGTCGCCGAACTGTCGGAACAGTTGGGTGAGTGGGCGCAGGCGGCCCAGACATGGGAAGCACTGAAGGATTTGGAGCGCGCGGCGGACGCTTACTGTAAGGCAGAGGACTGGCCTCGGGCCGCCCAACTTTATGAGCGGGCAGGCGCGCTGCCAGAGGCCGCCGTCTGCTATGAAAAAGCTGGCGATTGGGGCAGAGCCGCGCGCCTGTATGAGCGAGTGAATCGTCTGGACGATGCTGCCCGCTGCTACCGGCAGACCAGCGACTGGCGCCAAGTAGCCAGGTTGGAGCGGCAGCGCGGGCAATTTGCCGACGCTGCGACGGCATTTATGCAGGCGGCGCGCCAAATTCAGGTGCAAGAACCGGCGCTCACGCCGGCGCGAGAGACCGACCTGGCCGAACTCTGGTCGGCGGCGGAGGACTGCTGCGTCAAAGACGATGACCCGGATCGCGCTTCCGAATGTCGTCTGCACGTTGCCCGCTATCGACACAAGCCTTACGTCGAGATGACGGTTGCGCCGCCGGAGCAGATGTTCAAAGGACGGTACGCGCTGCTGCAATTTAACCTCAAGAACGTGGGCGGCGGCCCGGCCCGGCAGGTCATCGTCCATCACATCCCCAACGATTTCACCGGCGAACTGGAAGAATCCAGGTCGCTGCGTGATTTGCCGCCGTCTGAGTCCATCCAAACCGCATTCTCGATCCGCCCGCTGGTCAGTGGGCCGGTACCGCTGGGGGTCAACGTGGATTATCGGGACGACGCTGGCGAGGTCGTGCGCATCACTTACCAGTCGCGGATCGACGTCACCGAACCGCAAAGTAGCGCGGTCTACAACGTACATATTCAAAGCGCGACCGGCCTGGCCATCGGCGACGGAGCGCGGGTAATCCAAAACGTGCCTGCCCCATTGCCCGTCGCACCGGCCGCATCCCCGCCGCTGGCGATGGTCCGCACCTATGCCGATTTCGATCTGCTGATCGGTCACCCGCATGGCGACGTCTACCCGGTGCATGTCCTCGATGCGCCGGCCGGTGAAACGCAGGGCGATTTCCATCCGCCCTTCAAGGCGACCGAGTGGGCGGCGATCAAAGATCGACTGCACCGGGGGCAAGTCGATGAGGCGACGCTGCGCGGCTGGGGGCGACAGTTGTTTGAAGCTCTGTTTCGCGATCGCGTTGCCACTTGCTTTGCGTCCAGCCGATCGATGACGGCGCAGGGGATGGGACTGCGGCTGCGGTTGCGGGTCGAGCCCGCCACGCTGTCTGAACTGCCTTGGGAATTGCTTTACGATCCGTACGGAGGTGAGTTCTTGGCCCTCAGCGCGCGGTCGCCGGTGGTGCGCCACTTGCACGTAGGTCGTCCGGCACAGCTACCCCCATTGGCGCCACCCTTGCATATGCTGATCGTCGCCGCCAGCCCGCAAGACCTGCCGCCGCTCGATATACAGAACGAGATAGCGGCGCTAAGGGCCATCTTGAAGCCGATGATCGATGCGGGACAAGTGCAGGTGCACGTCCTCACGCCGCCGACGGCGCAGGCGCTGCGCGAATACTTGCTTGACCACCCGTGCCACCTGCTGCACTTTGTCGGGCACGGTGGTGTTGACGCTGGAGGCGGCTACCTGGTGTTGGAAGACGAACAAAAGCGGGCCGACCGGCGCGATGCTGCCACGTTTTGCCGATTGGGCGGTGGCAAACTGCCGCGCTTCGTGATGCTCAACGCCTGCCTGACCGCTAGCGACACTGTTCAGATGTGTGAGCGGGGGGCGGAGCGCGCTTTTGCCGGTGTCGCTCCGGCGTTGGTACGGGCTGGAGTGACTGCTGTGGTGGCGATGCAGTTCCCGGTCAGTGATCGTGGCGCTCAGATATTTTCCGCCGACTTTTACCGTATGTTGGCCCGTCGCAGGCCAGTCGACGAGGCCGTTGACCAGGCGCGCATTGCCGTGACCATCGAGTTGGGTGCCGGCAGCAGCGATTGGGCCGCGCCGGTGCTGTTCTTGCGCGGGAATAGCGGCGACATTTTTCCAACGGAGTAACCGATGAGCGAACCTACTACTGCTCTTATCGCCAACCGCTACCAAATCGAGGCCGAGATCGGCCGCGGCGGCTTTGCCATCGTCTACCGCGCCTATGATCAGAACACCGATCGTCGGGTTGCGCTCAAGGTCATCCACGGCAATTTTGCGTCAGAGCCAAACTTTGTCAAGCGCTTCCGGCAGGAGGCGCGCGCGGCGGCCCGGCTGCGCCATCCCAACATCGTCGACATCTATGATGTCGGCGACGACGGCGGCACGCTTTATCTGGCGATGCCGCTGATCGGCGAGGGACGCACGCTGCGTGACCTGCTGCGCGAACGGGGTCGATTGGCGCTGGAGGAGGCGCTGCCGATCCTGTCCCAGGTAGCTGCTGCGCTCGATCATCTGCACGGGCAAAAGCCGCCGCTGGTGCATCGCGACCTGAAACCGGCCAACCTGCTGCTGGAGGCAGACGGCGACGGCCCGACCGTGCTGTTGAGTGATTTTGGCCTGGTGCGGGTGATGCAAGACAGCGAGCCGTTTACTCGTAGCGGCGAGACAATGGGCACTGCCGCCTACATGGCCCCGGAGCAGATCGATCCTCAAAAATGGGGCGGGGTCACGCCGGCGGCCGATATGTACGCGCTGGGCGTCCTCGCCTACGAGATGCTGACAGGCGGGCCGCCCTTTGGCGCAGGGATGGCAGCGACGGACGGGCACCTCAATGCCGCCCCGCCCGACCCGCGCGAGCGCGTCCCTGACCTGGGCGACGATCTGTCCGAGGTCTTGCTGCGCGGGCTGGCCAAAGCGCCGGCCGAGCGGTACCCCAGCGCGCGCACCCTGGTCGATGCCCTGCGTGCCGTGGCCGAGGCCAGAACAACCCAAGCGGCACAGGCGGCGGAATGTGTCAAGTATTATGAGACAACCGATCAGAGCAATCTGTGGACAGTGC
>CAYRXM010000049.1:0-31049 GCA_964428175.1 uncultured Anaerolineae bacterium | reverse complement strand
CGATTTCACAGTCGCAGTCAGCCAAACATCGGCAAACCGTCTTCTGCGCGCTGCCAATCAAAGGTTTCTACCGCGCGCTCCCAGATATCGTCAGGGACGACGGACAAGTGCCCTGCGCTGTCCGCAGACATCAACTGCCGGGCGTGGATGAGCAGCGCATACATCACATTTTGCCCGCTGCGGATGCCCAACCACAGCGCGCGCGCCATCGCGCCGACCTCATCCCAATAGCCGCTGCGCAGCATGTCATCATGGACGCGATCCAGATCATAGGATACACTTTTGAGTTCAACCTGCCATTCGTCACCCGTCCAGGTCAGCAGGGCGTACTGCGCCCCCTGATCGCCATCGATCGGCCCGCCGACCGAGCCAACATTCACCGCCAGCACACCGTTCTCGCGCTGAACCCAGGGGATGTGCGTGTGCCCGCAAAGCAGCAGCGGCTCTTGCAGGCCGTCGAGCGCGTCGCGCAGGCGGATCGGCAGGTCGCCGTCCGCCCAAAATCCGGCCTCGCGGAAGCGCTGCACGCGCTCCGGATCGCGGTCGGGCAAAAGCGCCTCGCGGACGCGGCGGTGCGAGCCGTGGACCAGGCGCACCTGGGGCAATCCATCAACGGCGATCGCACACTGCTCGGGCAGTGTGCGGATCAACGCGAACCACTGCGGATCGAGATTGCGATACGCCCAGTGCATCGGCGCCCATTGCTTGGCCGCGTTGCGCTCCGGCGCATGGCCGGCATCAAAATCAAGCAGATAGCCTTCGTTGTTACCCAAGATCAATGTACTGTCGCGCTCGCACAACAGGCGCATCACCTCATTCTGGCCCGGGCCGCCGATCAAATAATCGCCCAAAGCCCAGAGGCCATCGACGGGGTGGCGCTGCACATCTTTCAACACCGCTTCCAGCGCGGGCAGATTGCCGTGTACGTCGGCAAGAACGGCAAAACGTTTCAAATTGACCTCCGTGGAACAAGTTCAAGGCTTATTTTAACCGCTAAAGGGTGAAAGGTCAACATACGCTCAATTTGACTTTTCGGGCCAAGTGAGGTAACATAACACACGGTCGTGCTAGACGGGGAAGTAGCGGCTCCCTGTACCCGCAAAATCCGCTATAGCGGGGTCGAATTCCCCCTTGAGGGCACAGCGACTGCCTCAAAGGTCGAGATCAGACGGTGTGGAAGGTTGGGTCCTGCGCGGCAAAAGCCCGCGAACCCCGCCAGGACCGAGAGGTAGCAACGGTAAACGGTCACTTTTGGGTGACGCAGGGTTGCCTGGCCTGAGCCAAAAGATCGAGATCGAAAAGGTAAGGCGGTTCGAGAGGGGGTGCACGACTATCCAACACATCATGGAGGGCGAGTATCTACTCGCCCTTTGGCGTTTAAGGCAGGATCAGATTCGATGAAACGACAAGTCATTGTCATCGGCGGGGGCGCGGCGGGGTTGATGGCCGCCGGGCAGGCCGCCGATGCGGGCGCACAAGTGCTGCTCATGGAAAAGATGCCCCGCCCGGCGCGCAAACTGCGTATCTCTGGCAAGGGACGCGGCAACCTGACCAACCTGGCCCCGCTGGCAGAATTCATCGAGCACTTGAACAATGGTCAATTTCTGCGCCAGGCCTTTGCCCAATTCTTTGCCCCCGAACTGCTCGCATTTTTCCACTCCATCGGCGTCGAAACCGTCACCGAGCGCGGCGGGCGCGTCTTTCCGGCCAGCGAACAGGCCCAGGACGTGGTCGACGCGCTGGTTCGCTGGGTCGAATCGCGCGGCGTCGAGGTGCAAACCAGCGCCCCGGCGCAGCGCATCCTGGTCGAGGATGGGCGCGCTGCCGGCGTGCAGGGGCGCGACGGCAGCCGCCATCTCGCCGACGCGGTGATCGTCGCCACCGGCGGCGCGTCTTATCCCGCCACCGGCTCCAACGGCGACGGCTATCGCATGGCCGAACAGGTCGGGCACGCCGTCGTGCCGATCCGCCCCGCGCTGGTGCCGCTGGAAACGGCGGGCGACGTCGCTGGACGGCTGCAAGGCCTGAGCCTGAAAAACGTCCGGCTCACGGTGTGGGCCGGGGGCAAAAAGCAGGCCGAGGCATTTGGCGAAATGCTGTTCACCCATTTTGGCGTCTCCGGGCCGATCGTGCTCACCCTGAGCCGCCAGGTCGTCGATCTGCTGCGCGGCGACCAGGCGGTCACTCTGTCCATCGACCTCAAGCCGGCGCTCGACGAACCCACGCTCGACGCGCGCCTGCGCCACGATTTGGAAAAGTTTGGCCGCAAGAATTTCGAGAACTGGCTCAAAGGCCTGCTGCCGCTCAAACTGATCCCGGTCTGCGCCGATCAGGTGGGCATTCCGCCGCACAAAATCAGCCACCAGATCAACGGCGAGGAACGCAAGCGGCTGCGCGTCTGGCTCAAGGATTTCCGGCTGCCGGTGAGCGGGTATCGCTCCTTTGAAGAAGCCATCGTCACCGCCGGCGGCGTAGACACACGCGAAATCTATCCCAAAACAATGGCCTCCCGGCTGATCGAAGGGCTGTATTTTGCCGGCGAAGTGATCGACATCGACGCCGACACCGGCGGCTATAACCTGCAAGCGGCATTCTCCACCGGCTGGGTCGCCGGTCGCTCGGCCGCACAGGGATTGAGGTAGCGATGACGCCCGACCAAACTCGCGTGCCCTTTTGGAGAGGGATCGCCAACCTGCTGATGGCGCTGCTGCGCTGGCTGCCCGCGCCCGGACTGTGGATCGGCGCGGCGCTGGTCGCGCTGATCGCCTACGCCGGCGCCACCTATGCCGGCCAACTGACCCCACTGACCCTCGTCATCGACGGCATCCCCACTCAGATGCGCACGCACTGCGCCACCGTCGGCGAGTTTTTGCGCGACACCGGCATCGAGCTGGCCGAATGGGACAGCGTCCAGCCCGCGCCGGAGACGGCCATCCAGTCCGACATGGTCATCCGGGTCGAGCACGCGCGCGCGGTGACGCTAGCCATCCGCGATGCCGCCGATGGCCCGGCCCAAGAATGGACGATTTACACCCACGCCCAGACACTGGACGCACTGCTCCAGGAGGCCGACCTATCGCTCGGTCCGCAGGACAATCTGTGGGTCAATGGCCAGCCGGTGCTGCACGACGGCAGCGAACCCCCGGCGTCCGCGCGCACACCGTCGAGCCGGGGCGGAGACATCCCTGCCGCGCCCATCTCGCACATCGAGATCGAACGCGCACTGCGCATCCAGATTCACGACGAATCGATTGTCCAGCCCCTCTATACCACCGCCAAAACCGTCGGGCGTGCGCTGCAAAAAGCAGGCGTGCTGCTCTACCTGGGCGACCGGCTTTATCCGCCGCTCGATGCGCCGCTGACCGCAGGACAGCACATTTACATCCGGCGCGGGCAATCGCTGTCGATCGACGTCGACGGGCGCACGCTGCGCACACGCACCCACGCGGCCACCGTGTACGAAGCGCTGGCCGAAGCCGGTGTGGCACTGGTCGGGGCCGATTTTGTCATCCCCGCGCCGGAAACGTCGATGCAGGACGGGCTGCATGTGCGCATAGTGCGCGTCACCGAACAGACGATCATCGAACAAACCGAAATCCCTTTTCTCACCGAGTGGAAAGCCGATCCCTCGCTCGAGCTGGATCAGAAACGTGTCGATAACTCGGGCGCAAACGGCATCACCCGCCGCCGCTACAAAGCCGTCTATCACAACGGGCAAGAGGTCGAGCGATACCTGGAAGACGAGTGGACGGCGTTGGAACCGCAGACGCGCCAGATCGCCTACGGCACCCGGATCGTCGTGCGCACGCTGGAGACCGAAGATGGGGAAACCATCGAATACTGGCGGCGGCTGCGCGTCTTTCTCACCTCCTACACCGAAGCCACCTGCGGCAAGACGCCCGACGATCCCTGGTACGGCAAGACCCGCATCGGTTGGCAGATGCGGCACGGGATCATCGCCGTCGATCCCCTGGTCATCCCCATGCTGACCGAAATGTATGTGCCCGGCTACGGGCAGGGCATCGCCGCCGACACCGGCGGGATGATCAAGGGCATGCACATCGACCTGGGCCACGAGGTCAACAATTTCACGATGTACTATTGGTGGGGCTACGCCTATCTGCTCACCCCGGTGCCGCCGAGCTACCAGATCCGCTGGATTCTGCCCGATTTTCCCAGGGAACGCTGACGGTGTCCTCGATGAGCCGCACGCCGCGCGAGCACCCTCAGCGGGCCAAAAAAGGGCTGGGGCAAAACTTTTTGGTCGATTCGGCGGCAGTGCGCAAAATCGTCGCGGCCGCCGAACTGACCCCAACCGACACGGTGCTCGAAATCGGCCCCGGCCCCGGCGCGCTGACCGCGCAGATCGCCGGGCAGGCCGGGCAAGTAACCGCCGTCGAGATCGACGCCGACGTGCTGCCCGCGCTGCGCGAAACGCTGGCTCCCTTTGACCACGTCACCCTCGTCCACGGCGACATCCTCGAACAGGACATTGCCGCGCTGGTGTCCCCACCCTACAAGGTAATCGCCAACCTGCCCTATTACATCACCTCGGCCGTGCTGCGCCACATCCTCGAAACCCGCCCGCGCCCGACCATGCTGGTCGTCACGGTGCAGCGCGAGGTCGCGCAGCGCATCGTCGCCGCGCCGGGTGAGATGAGCCTGCTCGCGGTGAGCGTGCAGTTTTACGGCCGGCCGCGCATCGTCGCCCGCATCCCGCCGGGCGCGTTCAGACCGATTCCCCAAGTCCATTCGGCGGCGGTGCGCATCGATTGTTTCGATCCGTTACCCTGGGGTGAGGTTGATGAGGAAGTCTTTTTTCGCGTGGCGCGGGCGGGGTTTGGACAAAAGCGCAAGCAGCTCAAGAACGCGCTGGCGCACGGGCTGTCGCTGCCGATTGACGCGGTAGAAGCGGCGCTGGCCCAGGCCGGGATCGATGGCCGCCGCCGGGCCGAAACGCTGTCGATGGGTGAATGGGCGACCCTCAGCCGCACCTTCGCCGCCGGCCCAGGCTGAGAAACGTTCAGCGATTTACTGGCAGCCGCACCAACAGCGCATCGGTGCCCGGCTCCAGCGACCAGCGCTCCAGCGAGTCCAGCCAATACGCGCCGACGCGCAGCCAGACCTCATCCGGCGCCGGCCCGTCGAAGCGATGCCGCTGCACCAGCAGGTCGCCCGCCGACAGCGCCAGCGGTGAAACGCCCAGCCCGTCGGCGACGGCCAGCGTTTGCCCGTCGGACGCAACGAGGTGGCCCATCAGCGAAAAGGGCCGCCCTACCGGGCCGTCCGTCACCCGCCACCAGGTTTCGACCTCCAGCCCGTCGCCGGCATAAGCCGCCGCGCCCAAAAAGACCAGCGGCCCATCCAGCGCGACAAAAGCGCCCCGCTCTTGATCATCCGGCAGCCAGTCGGGTGAACGCGCCTCCCGTTCGTACAGCACCAGCCCATCGACCGACGACACAAACGACAGCCGCGCCGCGCTCAAATGCCGGGTCAGAAACAGATTATCGGGCGCGCCGGTTATCCGGCGGTCGAAAGCGTAAACGCCCGCCGACGCGCCGCCGTCCGGGTACAACCAGGCCTGCGTACAGTCGAACTCGAGCGCGCGCAGATCGCTTTGCCCCGTCCCGCGCGCGATTTCGGCCTCATCCACCGGCGCGGCCGGCCGGCTGCACTGGGCGAACCAGCGCAAATCGAAAACGGGCACGTCGTACAGCAGCAGGCTGTAGGCCAACACCTCTTGCGGTTGCTGCTGTCGAAACCAGGCATACGCGTCGCGGTCGCCCAGACCAATGCCCTGCAAATAAGACGCGCTGACCAGATATCGCCCCGCCGGCGGGCGAAAGTGGGCCGCCGGCGGCTGCGTCTGCACCTCCGGGTGCGCGCGCACGTAGGCCGTCAGCAGGTCATCAGTCTGCCCCCAACCCACATTCGAGTCGGACAGGTAGCGATAGCCGCCTTCCGACCCGCCGACCAACTCGTTAAAGAAGGAAATCGGGTAAGGAAAAATGCGCAGCGTGCCCAGAACGTACCACAGGCCCAGGGCGGCAAACCCCCACCGCCACAGCCGGTGGCGCGACTGCACCAACCAGGCGATCCCGCCGCCGGCGATCAGGCACAGAAAAGGGTGTACGGGCAAAAAATGGCGATAGCCCAGGTTCATGCGCTGCCAGATCGCCACTGCTGCATACAGCAGCGGGAAAAAGCCCAGTGCGAGCAGGCGCGGCACGCAGAGCGGGCGGCGCAGCAAAACGACCAGCCCGATAAGAAAACCTATCAGCAGCGGCAGCGGGTTCTTGATCGCCCAGGCGAGCGGAAAATACCACCACCAGCCCTCGGCGCTCCACCGGCCCAGCGCAAAATAGACATCTGTATATTGATCCAGGAAGCGCAGGTTCTGCCAGTGCGTCGGCGCGGGCAGCGGCAGCGAAAAACCGGGCAGACGGCCCACCTCGAATCCATAGCCGGCCCACAACACCAGCAGCGCGACGACCAGCACAAGCCCGCCTTGCAGCAGGCGCACAGAAACGGCCACTCGACGGCGCTCAAGCACAACCGTCCCGGCGATCATCACCCCGACGGCGGCGAGCCACAGCAGTCCAGACAGCTTGGCCAGCAGGGTCAGCCCCAGGAGCGCGCCTGCCGCCAGCGACCGCCGCCAGGATGGTTTCCGCGTCCAGCGCCAGACGGCATAGAGCGCCACCGTGCCCAGCGCGGTGACGCCGCCGTCCGAGTGGGCCAGCCCGCCGTGGGCGAGCAGCAGCGGATCGAAAACCAGCACGCCCAGCGCGATCAGCCCGGCGCGCGCGCCCCACATGTCACTGGCCCAGCGAAACACCACCGCGCCCATCAGCACCGTCAGCAGCGCCAGCGGCAGCCGCGCCGCCATTTTGGTGCGATTGAGCGGCGCCATATAGGGCTTGAACGCGGCCAGAAAAGCCGCGTAATCGTCGGGCCAGCCGGCCAACTGCTCGACGGGAATGTCGGGGTCGGCCGCGTACAGCAGCGCTGCCTCGATCTCGATCAACAGCGGCGGGTAACCGCGCTGGGTCAAGAGTGGAAACGCTTCCGGCCCGCGCGCCAGCAGCGCATAGCCCCAGGCGATGTAGGTCGGCTCATCGGCAGTCAGTGAAGTCTGGCGCGCCACCAGGACGAGCAGCGCGAACAGAATCAACAGCCCAACCGACGCGGCGTGTATGTCCCACCTAGTCTTCAAGGTCCGGCTCCTCCGGCGATTTGGACGCAAGCCCGAACGAGACGCGGAAAAAGTCGTCGACGCTGCCGAGCGGCGGCGGCATTTCGTAGACAAAGATCAGATTACCAATATCCATCGCCGACGGCTGCCAGCCTTCAAAGGGAAAATGGATGCTGATCACGCGCGTGCCGGGGCGCAGCTTGAGGATCAGGTGCGGAGCCAGCCTTTTCAACAAGGCCGGAGCCAGAAAGAGGAAAATCATATCGGCATCGCCCCAATCATCGGCAAACAAATTCTTTTGCCGGATCGAAACGCGGCCCAGTACGCCGCCAAACAGGGCGCGCAGCCAGGCCAGGAAGCAGTGCAGCGGCTCAACCTCGACGCCCACGCCGCGCGCCCCAAATTCACGCGCCGCCAGCACGACCACGCGGCCATCGCCCGCGCCTAGGTCATAGATCATCTCGCCAGAGAGCAGGCCGGCCAATTTGAGCGCCTCGCGGATCAGAAAAGGCCGCGACGGCGTGCCGGGCGTGCCGTGCATACCGGGAATGACCACCCACAACCCGCCGAGCAAAAGCAAGGCCAGCCCGGTATAGGGCACAATCGTCCACCAATCCAGCGTCAGTCCGTTCATCCTGCCCTCCCCGGCAATTTGGACGCCGCCAGCGACTCCCAGCGGCGCAGGGCCGCGTCCAGATCATACCATTCGCGCGAAAAACGGGCCGCCGATTCGGCCAGCCGCTCGCGCAGAGCGAGATCGTCCAGCAGCCGCACAACGGCATCGGCAAACGCCTCCGGCGCATCGGCCAGCAGCAGGTGCTCGCCGTCGGTCGCGCCGACGCCGTGATTGCTGACCGGGGTCGCTACCACCGGCACGCCCATCGCGAACGCATCGAGCACTTTTTGCAGCAGCCCGCCAGCCACCAGCAGCGGCGACACGGTCACGCGGGCCGCGCGATACCAGGTCGCGAGCGATTCAGCGAATCCAACGACAAAGACGTGCTCTCCATCATGTCGCACCACGATTTCGGACGGCGGGTCGTAACCAACCACGTAAAAGCGCGCTTCCGGCACCTGAGCCAGCACGCGCGGCCAGACCCGGTCGAGAAACCACAGCACCCCCTGGACGTTGAATGTGCGGTACATCGCCCCGACAAAGAGCACGTTCGATCCGGGCGGCACGGCCGGCGGCACGTCATCGTCTGGGGTAAAAGAGGGCGACAGGGGCAGGAGCGTGATTGGCCGCGTGGCGCAGTCGAGCGCCAGCAAGCGGCGGTCGCCTTCCGAAATGGCCGCGATCAGGTCGCCACGGCGGCAGACAAACGCTTCAAGCGGGCGCATGAGCCACGAAGCGAGGCGCAGCAGCGCCCGGCGCAGCCCGGTGACGTGATCGGCCTGCTGGCGCAGCAGAAACCAGTTCACGTCCAGCGGTCGAAACGAGGTAAACGGCCGCCGCCAGCCAAGCACAGCCAGCCAGGTCTGCGTCACCTCGACGTGAACCCAATCGGGCTGCACCTCGCGCAGAGCGCGCCGCGTGGCTCGGCGCAAGGCCAGATAGCTGCGTATCCAGGCGAGTGGTCTGGGGCCGGGCAAGGCGGTGTGATGGGGCACATCGTAGACGTGCGCGTACAGAGGCCGGGTCTGTTCGAGCAGCTCGCGCTCGGCCGCGCGCACGCGCGTCACCAGCGAAACACGGTGTCCCTGCCGGTGCAAGAACTCGATGGCGTGAAAAACTGCCTTGCCGCCGGCGTGTCCCACCGCAGGCGCGGGAAACTCTTTGTAAATCACCAGTACAGAAGCCATAGAAACGATTCCGGCATCCTCAAACAAGCACCGGCGCTCGCAATGAGCGCCGGTGCGTTTCGGTCAACATCGGCTCGGTCTAGGGTGCGCCATAGGTGGCCTGG
Source organism: uncultured Anaerolineae bacterium (assembly GCA_964428175.1). Taxonomy (GTDB): domain Bacteria; phylum Chloroflexota; class Anaerolineae; order JAFGEY01; family JAFGEY01; genus CAYRXM01. The sequence goes on along the minus strand of CAYRXM010000049.1, from coordinate 21,947 downwards.
TTCTGCAAGTGTTCCTCGTAGGTTCTGGCAAAGGCGTGCCCCCCATCGCCCCGGGCGTAAAAATACAAGTACTCGTTCTCGTCCGGGTCAGCGACGGCCTTGAGCGACTCCAGGCTGGGGCTGCAAATCGGGCCGGGCGGCAGGCCTTTGTACAAAAAGGTGTTGTAGGGGCTGTTCAAGGTCAAAACATCTTCTACCTGAAAGCCTTCCCACCACCGGCCGGTGACGCGATCCCGCCCGCGCGCGTATTGGTAGGTCGGGTCGGCCTGCAAATAACCGTGGGCCTCAGGCAGCTTTTCGGCGATGCGGTTGAGGTAGACCCGCGCGATGACCGGTCGTTCCGAGTCGAGCAGCGCCTCACGTTCGACAATCGAGGCCAGCGTCACCATCTCGTGCAGGCCAAGCCCCTGTGCCTGCGCGTCAAGCGTCATCTGGGCAGTCACCCGCTCTGAAAAATTGCGCAGCAGCAGGTCGATCAATCCCGTCGCATCGACATTGACGGGGATGCGATAGGTATCGGCGATCAGGTAGCCCTCCAGCGTCGATCCAATCGGCCGGCCGGCCAGGAAGGGATAGTTGAACGAGCCGGTGCGCGCCACCAGCAGGAACTCATCGGGGTTGATCGTGGTCGTCTCGCCCAGCATCTCGGCGATTTGCTCCAGCCGCCAGCCGGGCAAGATGGTAATCTGGATTTCGCGCAGCTCGGCGTGCAGCAACGTGGCGGCGACCTCTTCCATGGTCATCGTTTTGTTGAGTATGTGCTCGCCCGCTTCCAGGTTCTGATCCAACTTGCGAAAGCGCACATAGGTCTTGAACAGCGAAGCGTCGCTGATCAGCCCATCTTCTTCCAACCGCTGCGCGATGCCGGCAGCGGTTTCTCCCTTTTCAATAACAAACGTAATCGGCGTATCATCATCGCCGATCGGGGTGATCAACTCCTGGTAGCGCATGCGCAGCACGGCGCTAAAGTACAGGTCATCCGGCGATTGGAACGAAAGCGCGGGGCGGCCTTCCAGCGGCGGCGGCGGCTCGACATAGTGCGAGGAAAAATACCACCACACACCACTGCCCAGGCCCAAAATCGCCAGGATGGCGACCACAAAAACTGTAAAACGACCGGTATTACGAATTTGAGTGGCAAATCCCATCTTTAACCTCGGGTTGACCGCCGACCTTCGGCGGTCAAGATTCTCGATCCAGAAAACTTTGCAAGATCACCGCCGCCGCAGCGGCATCGATCTGTGCCCGTCGCTGCGCGACGTTATGCCCACCTTCAACCATCAAGGCATCGGCGTGCGCCGTGCTCAGTCGCTCATCCCACAACACGACAGCGACTGAAAGGCCCATTTCGGCCAGGGCGGCGCGCATCTGCTCGCTGTAGCGGGCGCTGCGCTGCGCCTGGAATCCGTCCGAGCCATCCATGTTGAGCGGCAGGCCCACCACCACCGTGTCTGCCCCGTGCTGGCGAACGAGTTCGGCAATGGCCGCAAAGTCCTGGGCTTTGGAACGCCGCTTGAGCGTGGTCAGCGGCCGGGCCAACACTTGTCCCACGGCCACGCCGATGCGCCGCTCGCCCACGTCAAGGGCCAGGCAGCGCATACACAGCCTCTTGCGGGGGCGTGTCATAGATGACGTGAATGCGAAAAGACATCCAGGGCACGCGGATCATCCAGTCCGGATCGATCTGGAGCGTTGGCTCCCGCTCGACCGGCAGCGTCTGGCGCAGATAAACCAGCGCCTCGTCGACCGGCCGCCCGGCGATGGCCCGGCGCACCAAGGGTTGATCGATGTCTGCCTCCATCAGCCCGACGCCTTCGACCACAAAGCGGACGGTCAGCGTATCGTTGTTGACCTCGAGCACGTCACCGATTGTAAAGTGGGTCGAATCCGGCAGCAGGTAAAATCCGCTGCGCACCTGCCGGGTCAGCGCGCGCCGGGCCAGCTCGAGGGCCACCTCTTCGGATATCGCCATGCCCCACACCGAGCCGCGCATTTCCAGCGCCAGCGTGTCCGATTTGTCATCGACGTGGTGGTCATAGTTGGTCGTTACCGACCAGGGGTTGATCTGAAGCGTCTCCAGGGACAAAAACTCGCCTTCGAGGCCGGCGGCGATTTCATCGTAGGCCTTGAGGATGAGTTTGTCCCACAACAAGTCGGTCGCACGCTGCTTGTCGCCGTGGGTCACACGCCGCGTCTGCGTGCTGGTGCCGCCGCTGGTCCACCCCTCATTGACCACGCTGACCGAAGCCGCCATTCCGCCGACAACGCGGTTGATCAACAATGGGCCGATGTTGCCGCTTGGCCCCCCTTCGACGGCCTCAATGGGCACGCGCACCTGGCCGCGCGGCTCTATCGCGGCCGAGGCGAGCGTGACAAACAAAACCGGCGTGCCGGTCGAAGTCGACACCTGGGTGCCGAGGGGCACGATGACCTGGCGCTGCGTCTTGTTGACAAAGAGCGCCATACCGCTGGACTTGTCGGCGGCGACGTTGGCATAACCGGTCGTCTCGACCTCACCGCGATCCACCACGTCGATTTGGACAAAGCGCGCCGGCAGGCGCAGCCGGTCCCAATCGACATAGCGCTGCATCGGGTTGGCCTCGACCACCAGCGACACCCCGACCGGCTCGCGTATGGGCACGACGTGAATCGTCGCGCTGGGCACGACCATCACCACACTCCAGACCATGACCGCCAGCACGAGCACAATAGCCAGCGTTCCCAGCACCCAGTTCCACCAACGCGGCTTTTGCGCGGCCCAGCGCACCAACAAGCCGTCCAGACCGGGGCGGTTGTAGGTATTCCACCGCCGGCCCGATCGCGCCGCCTGCCGCCCCAGCGACAGATGGGCATACACAGGCACCCCCTCGACGATGGCCATGTCACGCAGCGTAGCGTCGCCGGAGATCAGGGCCAGGTCCATTTGCAGCGCGGCGGCCTGGCGGCTCACCAGCCGCAAATCGAGCTGACGGCGCAGCCCTTCGCACCGGAGCGGCACCACCATCAGCACCTGTTTGGACTGTGCGCGCCGCAGCCGGTCGCGGATCGTTGTAATATCGTCATCGATCTCTAGATAAATGATTTGTTCCATAATTTGACTGAATCTCAGATAATGTCCAATGCCTTGCGCAGCATACCGTCCGGTGTATGGGCATTCCGGTCGCGCACCCCCCAGGCGGCGACCGAGAGCGCCGTCACGCCGTCCACCGGCCAACGCGGATCGGCAAGGTCGGCTAACAAGTCGAGATTGGCCCCATCCCAGGGACGCACTTCGGGTATGCGGCTCAAGGGCAGCAGATCGAGCCACGGCGCTTTGGCGATGCGCTCGCGCAGCTCAGGCAAAACGCTGGCCCCGCCGCACAGATAAATCACCGGCGACCATTCCAGCCGCTCGACATCCCAACGCCGCATTTCGGCGACCAGCGCTTCAAACCAGCGATCCCACAGCCCGTGCAAAACCTGCCCCGCCGAATCGCGGACGCGCAGAGTCAACTTGTTGTCGCCATAGGCGCGCAAAAGTGCATCGGCACGCTCCGGCGAGAGGCGAAACGCATCGATCAGTGCGCGGGTCCACGACGAACTGCCCTGCGCAATGTGCCCCGTCGCCAGCGGCGCGCCCTTGCGGGCCAGCATCACCTGCGTGATGCCCGCCCCTATCTGAACGAGCAGCCCGCTTCCCGGCAGCGTCGCGGCCAACGCCAGCGGCTCGACGACCAACTGCGGCGGTTCCAGTTGCAACGCGTCGGCGATCTTGGGCAAAGCAGCCACCTGATCGCTGCGCGCCGCGCTTACAAACACCGCCGCTTGCAGCCCGCGCCCGCGAAAGCCGACCGGCTCTGTAACCGGGTTACCGTTCACACTAAAGGTGATCAGCGTCGCGTCGGCCAACTGCCACTTGCCGCCCACAGTCAGGCGGCCCAGGTTGCGCAGCGCACGCCGGCCGGCGCGGGCCAACGGTTCGGCGCACTCGTCAAGCGAAATCGGCGCCTCGAGGGTGACGCGCTCCACCCCGCCGACGCCCATCGCGCCGCACGTCCACGCTGCCGGCACGGCAAACAAAACCTCGTCAGGGACGACCTTGGCCTCGCGCACACGCTCGGTGGCGTCTTCAGCGTCGCGCAGCGCCTCTTCACAAGCGTGGATCAGCGCCTCCAGATCGCCGACGTACCCGCGTTCGTCCAGCCCGTTACAGTGTTTGACCTGGCCCCGGCCCAACACCGTGGCCCGGTCTTGCTGCACCTCGACAACCAGCGCCTTGACGGCAGACGCGCCCAGGTCGAGCACACTGAACTGGCGCACGCCGGCGTCTCGGTCACGGCGCGCGCGCGCCACTCTCCGACGCGGCATCAGCCCTCACCTGCCGGCTGCAAAGCCTGCTCGACCAGGCCAGGCACCAGCGCCAGCGCATCAGACAACCGGCTGGGATCGCGCCCGCCAGCCTGCGCCATCGCCGGGCGACCGCCACCGCCGCCGCCGACAACCTGGGCTACGTCGCGGATCATGTCACCGGCGTGCAGCCCCCTTTCGATCAGGTCTTGGGTTACAGCGGCGATCAGCATCGGTTTTTCGTCAATGATCGCTCCCAGCACCACCACGCCCGACCCCATGCGGTCGCGGAAGCGGTCGCACATCTCGCGCAAAATAGCGACATTGTCGGCATCTACACGCGCCGAAAGCACCGAAATACCGTGTACCTGCTGCACCTGGCGCAGCACACCTTCAAAGCGGCCCATCGCGTTGCGACGGTTCAGCGCATCGATTTCTTTGCGCAGCGACTTTTGCTCGTCGAGCAGGGCCAGCACCTTGCGATCGACCTCGTCGGGACGGCAGCCCAGGTAAACGGCAGTCTGGTCGAGCATATTGAGGCCTTTTTGAGCCAGTTCTTGCGCGGCGCGCCCGGTCACGGCCTCGATGCGCCGCACGCCGGCGGCCACACTGCTCTCGGACACAATCCTGAACAGGCCGATCTGGCTGGTGTGGTTGACGTGTGTGCCGCCGCACAATTCCTTGCTGAATTCTTCATCCTCATAGCCGACCTTGATCACGCGCACCTCATCGCCGTATTTTTCGCCAAAGAGGGCCATCGCCCCCTCGGTGACCGCGTCCTGATAGTCTTCGACGTACACCTCGACCGGGTAATCGGCAAGGATGGCCGCGTTGACCAGGTATTCGACCTCGTCAAGCTGATCCTGGGTCAGCATCGAGCCGTGCGAAAAGTCAAAGCGCAAGTGATCCGGGGCCACCAGCGACCCGGCCTGCTGGACGTGTTCGCCCAGCACGTAGCGCAGCTCGCTGTGCAGCAGGTGGGTAGCGGTGTGGTTGCGCGCAATGTCGGCGCGACGCTCGTAATCGACCATCGCCCAGGCCGAATCGCCGGCCGCCGGCTCGCCCAGTTGGACGACGCCCACGTGAACGACCAGGCCGGCCACCGGACGGCGCGCCTCCTCGATGACGATTACCCACTGCGCCGCGCCGCCGATCTCTTCCAGCGTAAACTCGTCCGGCTCGTGATCGTATTTGACCAGAACACCGCTGTCGGTCAACTGGCCGCCACTCTCAACGTAAAAAGGCGTTTCAGCCAGGACCACCTCGACCCGGTCGCCGGGCCGCACGCGGCTGACCTGGACAAGCGTCCTGGAATCATCTTTGTTTTCCTCAACCCGCAATATCGCCAGCACCCGGCTTTCGATCTCGATGCCTTCCTCATAGAGGTGCTCGACGCCCTCGGCGTCGAGCTGGCCTTCGGATTGGAGCGATTCGAGCAGCCGGCCGTACACACTCAACGTGTCCACATCGATGGCGCCAATCGCGCCCTTGCCGCTGACCAGGCGGTGCTCGCCCATCGCCGCGTCGAAACCCGCGCGGTCAACCGACAGATGGTGTTCCTCGGCAATGTCGCGGGTCAGATCGTAGGGAAAACCATCCTGCGTCCAGAGCACAAACGCATCGCGCCCGGAAATAACCGTTTGACCGGCCGCCAGTGTCGCCGCGACGATTTCGTTGATGCGGGTCAGGCCGCGGTCGAGGGTGCGCAAAAAGCGTTCTTCTTCCTGGACGATGGTGTTGAGGATGAAATCGCGGCGGGCAGCCAGCTCTGTAAACTGGGTACCCATCAAATCGATGACCAGCCGGGCAATCTCGGCCAAAAAGTGACCGTCAAAGCCGAGTTTGCGGCCAAAGCGCGCCGCACGGCGCAGGATCATGCGCAGCACGTACTCGCGCCCTTCGTTGCCGGGCATCACCCCATCGCCGATCAAAAAGGTGATCGCCCGCCCGTGGTCGGCAATGACCCGATAGGCAACCTGGTTGCTGCGGCGCTCAACATCGGTGTGCCCTAACAACGCCTGGATGCGATCCAAAATCGGCACAAATAGATCGGTGTCATAGTTTGAATGGACATTTTGCAAAATGGAGACCATACGCTCAAAGCCCATCCCCGTGTCGACGTGGCAGGCGGGAAGCGGCTCCAACACGTCTGCGTCGCGGCGGTTGTACTGGATGAAAACCAGGTTCCAGAACTCGACGATGCGCTGGCAGTCGCCGTTGACCCGGCAGACGTGGCCGGGCACGCCCTGCTTGTCGCAGAATTCGGGGCCGCGATCGATGTGGATTTCGCTGCACGGCCCGCACGGGCCGGTCTCGCCCATCTCCCAAAGGTTGTCCTTGCGCCCAAAGGGGAGAATGTGCGCCGGGTCAATGTCGGTTTCGCTGCGCCAGTACCGGATCGCCTCTTCATCCGCGCCCAGGCTGCCCAGGTCGTCTTCAAAGACCGAGACATAGAGCCTGTCTTTGGGCAACCCCCACACACCGGTGATCAATTCCCAGGCCCAGGCAATGGCTTCTTGTTTGTAATAATCGCCGAACGACCAGTTACCCAGCATCTCGAAAAAGGTGTGGTGGCGGTTGGAATGGCCGACCTCTTCCAGATCGTTGTGCTTGCCGGAAACACGCAGGCACTTTTGGCTGTCGGCGGCGCGGGTATAATCGCGCCGGGCCAGGCCGAGGAAAATATCCTTGAACTGGTTCATCCCGGCGTTGGTGAACAGCAGTGTCGGATCGTCGATGGGAATCAGCGAGGCGCTGGGCAGGATGGTATGCCCGCGTTCGCGGAAAAAGTTCAAAAAACTTGAGCGAATTTCTGCGCTGGTCCAGGTCTTCATGTTTTTCCCTCACTGTTTTCAGGTCGGCTAGCGATTCTACCACACTCGACACAAAAAAACAACAAACCCAATTTGACGAAATCCGGGTTTCGGTGTATCTTGGGGGGTGGGAGTGAAACGCGCCCGGTGGCGCGCGCGGTCTTCAAAACCGTCTGAAGGGGCGTAGACCGTTCCTTGGTGAGTTCGACTCTCATTCACTCCCGCCTGACGACAAAGAGGCCTGGCCGCCAACGGCCAGGCCTCTCGCGTTTGCCAGACCCTGCCCAACCTGCTGGTTGGGAGCTACTTGTCGGCCAGAGCCGCCAGGCCGGGCAGAATCTTGCCTTCCAACATCTCTAGCGAAGCGCCGCCGCCGGTGGAAATGTGCGACATTTTGTCGGCTAGGTCGGCCTGCTGGAGCGCAGCAATGGAATCGCCGCCGCCAACGATGGTCACTGCGCCGCTTCCGGCGAGCGTCTCGGCGATGGCTATCGTCGCCTGGGCAAAAGGCGCCAGCTCGAACACGCCCATCGGGCCGTTCCAGACTACCGTCTTGGCTCCGGTGATCTTGGACTTGAACACCTCGACCGACTTGGGGCCAATGTCCAGCATCCGCCAGCCCGGCTCGATCGCGGTGACGGCAGCCACCTTGACCCTGGCCTCGGCGGCGAACGCATCGGCCATCACCCCATCGACCGGCAGCACCAGCTTGTCGCCGCCCAGGATCATCAATTCTTTGGCCACCTCGATGCTGTCCGGTTCGACCAGCGAATCGCCCAGTTCATAGCCCTGGGCGGCCAAAAAGGTGTTGGCCATCCCACCGCCGATCAACAGCCAATCGACCTTGGTCAGCAGGTTGCGGATCACGCCGATCTTGTCCGAGATTTTGGCCCCGCCAATGATTGCCACATACGGGCGCTCCGGGTTTTCGATGGCCTTGCTCAGGAATTCGATTTCTTTTTCCATCAGGAATCCGGCCACGGCGGGCAAATGCCGGGCCACGCCCTCGGTCGAAGAATGGGCGCGATGCGCCGTCCCAAATGCGTCGTTGACGTAAATATCGCCCAGCCGGGCCAATTGCTCGCTGATCTGGGGATCGTTCTTGCTCTCTCCCTTGTAAAAACGGGTGTTTTCCAGCAGCAGCACTTCGCCCGGTTTGAGCGCCTGGGCCATCGCCTCCACCTCCGGGCCGATGCAGTCCGGCGCCATCTTGACTTGCTGGCCCAGCAACTCGCCCAGGCGCACGGCGACCGGTTTAAGGCTGAACGCTTCCTCGAACCCAGTGCCGGCCGGCCGGCCCAGGTGTGACATCAGCACCAGCGATGCGCCCTGCCCCAGCACGTATTGGATGGTCGGCAAAGCGGCCCTGATGCGCGTGTCGTCGGTGATCTTGGTCTTGATGGGCACGTTGAAATCCACGCGCATCAAGACACGCTTGCCCTTGACATCCACATCGCGAATCGTCTTTTTGTTCATCGATCCTCTCCTTGCAAAAAAGGGGCAGGAGCCAGCGACTCGAGTTGGGATGGCTCGGCCATTCTAGCCCGGTTGCTTTGCCCCTGCCCCTGGCAGTTCATCGCAGCCTGTCAGTTCTACAGGATATCGTTCCCGTCCTGATCATAGCTGATGAAATAGATCAGGTCGGCGCAGCGGTTCGAATAGCCCCACTCGTTGTCGTACCAGGCCAGAACCTTGAGCATATTCTCGCCGACGACCATGGTGGACGGCGCATCGACGATCGAGGAGCGCGGATCGCCCTTGAAATCGACGCTGACCAACGGCTCGTCGCAGTAGCCGAGGATGCCTTCCATCTCTTCACTTTCAGAGGCGGCCTTGAGCGCGGCGTTGACGGCCTCGACCGTGACCGGCTTGGTGGTCTTGACGACCAAATCCACAACCGAAACGGTGGGCGTCGGCACGCGCATCGACATGCCATCCAGCTTGCCCTTCAACTCGGGCATCACCAGGCCGATGGCGGCCGCCGCGCCGGTGGTGGTGGGGATCATGTTCAGAGCAGCAGCGCGCGCGCGGCGCAAGTCCTTGTGCGGCAGGTCGAGGATTTGCTGGTCGTTGGTGTACGAGTGGATGGTGGTCATCATCCCGTACTCGATGCCAAAGGTATCGCTGATCACTTTGGCTACCGGGGCCAGACAGTTGGTGGTGCAGGATGCATTCGAAATAATGTTGTGATTCTCCGGATCGTACTTGTCATCATTGACGCCCAAGACGAGGGTAATGTCTTCGCCCTTGGCCGGAGCCGAAATGATGACCTTTTTGGCGCCGGCGGTGATGTGCCCGCCTGCGCTGGCCTTGTCGCGGAACAGGCCGGTCGATTCGACGATGACCTCTACGCCCAGGTCCTTCCAGGGCAGTTCGGCCGGCCCAAGACGCCCGCCAACGACCTTGACCCGGCGCTCGTACTCCTGGCCTTCAAAGTCTTCCCACTCGATCACAATGTCGTCGCCATCGACCTCGACCTCACCGGGGAACGCGCCATAGTTCGAGTCGTACTTGAACAAATGCGCCAACGTCTTGGCATCGACAATGTCGTGTACGGCCACAACTTCGATCTCTTCGGGATAATTCTCAAGGCATGCCTTGAGCACCTGCCGGCCAATACGGCCAAACCCGTTAATACCAACCTTGACTGTCATTTGAATCCCTCCTTGGAATTTGATAATTCGATTGTGTGTTTTACCTTTACGGGTCATATTATATGCGCTTTTGGGGTTCAAGTCAATCACAAAACCTGTTTGACGCACAGTTTCGTGCATGCTACAATGGACGGACTTGGTTACGCAGGAGGCCGGTATGCGCATTTTATTGATCAGCGGTGAATTTCCGCCCATGCAAGGCGGCGTTGGCGATTATACGCGCGAGATGGCCCGCGCATTTGTTGAACTGGGACACCGGGTGTGGGTGCTCGCGCCCCGTTCGTGCGCGCAAGATGACGACCAATTCCCCTCCACCCCCTGGCACGTTCTGCCCCTGATTCGAGACTGGAATTGGGGTTGCTGGGTGCCCATCATCGACCGTATCAGGCAGATCGAACCCGATGTGGTGGATATCCAATACCAGGCCGCCGCCTACCATATGCGCAACCCGGCGATCAATCTGCTGCCCTGGCGGCTCAAGCGGCTCGATCCCCGGCCGCGGGTGATCGTCACCTATCACGACCTGCTGCCGCCCTACCTGTTCCCCAAGGCCGGCCCGGTACGTCATTGGGCGGTCAGGGCATTGGCCCGGCACAGCGACGCAGCCATCGTCACCAATGCCGAGGATTGGGCGCTGGCGCAGGCCTGGCCCTTTACGCACCGCGGCAACCTGTTCCAGATTCCCATCGGCTCAAACATTGCCGTCGATCCACCGGCCGGGTTCGACCGCGCTGCATGGCGGGCCTCACTTGGCTATGCGCAAGATGATTTCGTGTGGGCCTATTTTGGATTTTTGAGTGCCAGCAAAGGGGGCGAGATATTGATCCGCGCGCTGGCCCAAGCCGGCAGCCGGGTGCAGTTGTTGATGATCGGCGGGCGGGTGGGCAGCAGCGATCCCACCAACCGGGCCTACGCGGAGCATATCGAAGGGCTGATCGACGAACTGGGCCTGCAAGAGCGCGTGCGCCAAACCGGCTACCTGTCGACGCGGGAGGTTTCGGCAGCGCTGCTCGGCGCAGATGTCCTCGTTCTGCCCTACCGCGACGGTATTTCATTCCGGCGCGGCAGTTTGCACGCTGCGCTGGCGCACGGCTGCGCCATCGTCAGCACGACGCCGCGCGTCGCCATTCCCGAATTGCGCGACGGGGAAAATGTGCTGCTGACCCCGCCCGATGACCCGCAGGCCGTCTGCCGGGCGGCCGAGGCGCTGCGCCGCGATGCCGGGCTGCGCGAACGGATCGGGCGTGGAGCGCAAGAACTTGCCCGGCATTTCTCCTGGGAACAGATCGCCCGGCGCACGGTCGACGAGGTGCTCAAACCGGCGAACCGCGCATAGTAGGGGCGAGGGCGAGCCCCGCCCCTACCGGCGGCTATTTTCAATAGTTGCTTTGCGTCACGCACCACCAAACATGAAAACAGCGGCTAAAGAACGCCTCACGTAGGCGTGCGGCGCTCCTCAAAATAGATCAGGCCAGGCGATCCTGGAAGAACCGGGCGGTCAGCCGCAGGCCTTCATCCAGATCGACTTGGGGCAGCCAGCCAAGCTGCTCCTGGGCTTTGCGGCAATCAAAATAACTCAAATAGATGTCGCCGGGACGCCTGGGTGTGTGGATGGCCTCGACCTGCTTGCCGATGAGCGCGGTCAGTTTTTGATACAGCGCATTTACCGACACGCCCTTGCCGGTGGCGATGCAAAACGCCTCCCCGCCGCCGCGATCCAACGCCAGCAGGTTGGCGCGAGCCACATCTTGTACAAAAACATAGTCCTTTTGCTGCTCGCCATCCCAGTCGATGCGCACCGGCTTGCCGGCGATAATCTGCCCGGCAAAGATGGCAATGACCCCCGCCTCACCGGTGGGGTCCTGGCGTGGGCCATAGACGTTGCCCAGGCGCAGCGCGGTGAAATCCAGCCCATAGGTATCCTTCCAAAACCGCAAATAGTATTCGGAGGCCATTTTGGTGATCCCATACGGCGACTGGGGATTCTTGGGCGTTTCTTCATCGATCGGCATCTGCGCCACCGTGCCATAGATCGCTCCCGACGAGGTAAAGACGATCTTGCGCGTGCCAAAGCGCGTGCAGCATTGCAGCAAATTGATCAGCCCGACGATGTTGACCCGCGCGTCATGAGCTGGATCGTCGCCCGAGAGCTTGACGCTGTGCTGCGCGGCCAGATGACAAACCACATCCGGCTGCTCGGCCTCAAACACATCGGCCAGCGACTTGTCGCGCACATCGACCTTGTAAAAGACTGCCGCCGGATTGACATTCTCCATCCGCCCGCCGCCGCGCTCCCACAAATTGTCGACAATGGCTACCTCGTGCCCGGCATCGATCAGCGTATCTACAACATGCGAACCGATAAACCCGGCGCCACCTGTTACCAAGACCTTCATCAAATGTTCTCCTTATTTCTCCAGATTGATTTACGATAAACACCAGACACGTTATTGCGAGTCGATCCGCTGCACCTGAGCGACATAGAGCACAATCGACACGGGCCGTCCCAGATGGCGGGCAAGCTGCGCCTCAAGATGAGCCGCGTCTTGATCGCGAATGGTATGCAGCGATTCGAGACGTAAAACAAGCCGCAGCGGCGCCCGCGAACCGGGTTCCACCGCCCAGCTAACCAGATCGACCCCCTCCATCGCGCCAATCTCGACCTCGAGCGCCAATTGAATCAATCGAGACAGCGCTGTAGCCTGGACGGACTGAACGGTCAAAAGCGTCAGCACGGTCGAAACGATCAGCAGCAGCACAAACACGCCGATCATACTGCGGCTAAAGACGCGAAAACGCCTTCCGGGATCGGGACGGAAACCGAAAAACAACAGAACCAGGCTGGCAGCAGCGACAATGGCGCTGAGGTTGGTCAAAAAGAGCAGCAGCGCGCCGGTGGCGACGGCGCCGTTTTGCATGGTAATCCCGATGCCAATCGTCGCCAACGGCGGCACCAGGGCCACGGCAATCGCCACGCCAGACACCGCGCTCAGTACATCGCGTCGACAGTGTGCATACGCACCGGCGACGCCGGAAAACAAGGCCACGCACAGATCGAACAGGGTGGGTTGGGTACGGCCCAGAATTTCGCCGTTCAACGTCTTGCCGGGCGCGACGATGCCGACCAACACGCCGACCAGCACGGCCAAAGCCGCACCGCGCAGCGTGGTATAGACCGAGCGCCACAACAGCCGCGCGTCGCCCTGCACCGCCCCCAGGCTGATCCCCAAAATAGCCGACATTAGCGGCGCGATGACCATCGCGCCAATGATCACTGCCGGGCTGTTCATCAGCAAGCCCAGTGCAGCGATGGCCGAAGCCAATACGATCAGGACGTAAAAATCGAGCCGCGAGCGCGCCCCGCGATGCACTTCTCGATAGGTCTCGACACGCTGCGTGGTCGACAGATCGACCTGGATGCCGGAGAGCCGCTGCCCGGCCTGGTGCAGCAAGACGCGCAACATACCCACGCGCTGTTTGACCACCACCGCCGTCATTGGCGCGTTGGCCACAACAGTTTGCGGCACATTGCCGAACAACTTGCGGTCGATATAACTCTCGTTGCTGGCCCCAATCAGCAGCATGTCATAGCCAGACGCCGCCTCCTGAAGAATACCTTCGATGACCCCACCCGCGCACACCACTTTGGCCGACACGCGCGAGTCGTCGGCCCACGGCTCGAGCACGGCGCGCAGTTGCTCATACCCGGCCGCCCGGGCCGTCGGCCCCAACGATTGGCGGGCCACATAGCATGCCGTCACCTCGATTTGCGGCGCAAGCTGCAAAGCGATCTCGAGCGCCAACGGCGCATTAGGCCCGCTGGACATCGGCACGAGCACCCGGCGCATCTGACGCAGCTCATCGCCATGCACGACGGCCACATCACACGGCGCAAAGCGGACAACGGGGTCCAACGTGCTGCCCAGCAGATAACTTCGCCCGCCTACCCCGCCGCTCCAGCCCAACAGCAGCAGCTTGGGATCGATCTCCCGCGCAACCTGCAAAATTGAGCGGGCGGCATTGGCGCCGGCGCGCACCATAATGCGGACGTTGACGCCATCACAGCGGTCTGGAACGTGCAGCCAATCAGGTGGAGTACCATCCGCTGTGACCGACAGCAGCGTCACTATGCCGCCTTGAACGCGGGCCAGCGCGCAGGCGACCCCCAGCAAGGACGACATCTGATCGCGCTCGCCGATGGCGACTAGAATGTGAAAATTGGACTCGGACATCACTTTTATCCCGGCGAAAAAAAACGTGACCCGCCCGCGCCGCACAAACAGGCGCCGGCTTGCAGGTCACGCAAACGGGGTGACAGTCAGGACGAACAAGCCCGAACGGCTATGGCAGCCGGGGCAGGTCGGCGACATAGAGGGCCGTGCCGGCCAGATAATACAATTTGCCGCCCACCTCATCGACAAAAATACCCGCCAAGCGATTGAATACGGCCTCCTGGCCGCGCGCAGGCTTGAACTGGCGCATAAACACGCCTTCGCGGTCCAACTGCACCACGCGCCCCCCTACGCTGTCGGCAATGTAAATATATTGGGCAATTTCTTTGATATCCACATAAAGCATGTCGGCATTGGCCAGCGGCTGCGGCATCTGGGTGACAACAAAAGACGCCGTCTGGCCGCCAAAGAACTTGGACAATCGCCCGTCGTTGTACAAAAGATAAATGCTGCCATCAATGCCCAGATCGACGGACTTGGCCAGGTCTACGCCTTCTTGAGTCAACCAGCGCACCGGCTGAGCGCCGTACTGCTGGTTTGTGTATTTGAAGACCTGGCTGGCCATCGTGTCGAGGATGTACAGGTTAGAGTCGAACGTGCTGATCGCGATGGGTTTGCGCCAGTTCGACACGCCGCCCATGGTTTGGGCATCAAACTGCTCCCAGGTCGGATCGTATTCAAGCAGCAGGCCGTTGGCGTCGAGAACAAGCAGTGCGCCGGCCTGACGCTCGCCGCCGCTCTTCATCCAGGCGATGTCGATCAGTGGGCCGAGGTTGTACTCGCGCACCGGCTGGCCTTGCTTGAGCAGCACCTGCTCGGCGGTGGGGTTGCGCAGTGCGTTGCGCGTCTCATTCAGCGCGTGGTGGTATACGATGCTCGCGCCGCGGTCGAGCACGTAAACGTCAAGCCCGGCCACAATGATGCGCCCGGAAGAAAGCGCGGCCTGGGTGTATTCGTAGAGTTTGAACGGCTGGCCCAGCCGGCGGACCCCGTCGACGCGGTCAAGCTCGGTTTCGGCTTGCGCGCGAATCTGGGCCACCTCGACGCTGCCGGGCTGCATGGCGTCGGCATCGTCGGCAATCGCCAGCACCTCCAGCCAGTAATCGTGGGCGATCATGGGGCTTTCGCCGTGGCTCAGTGCAATGTCGCGCTTGCTTTGCAGCAGCTCGAGTTTGGCGGCGAACTGAGACTTGTGCGACCAGTCGCGGTACCAGGAATAGCCGAGGACAACCAGCAGCACGACAATTGGGATGGCAATGGCCGCGACGACCCAGCTTTGAATCTGCGGGCCGGTTTGGCCGCGACGCCGCCGTCCGCGCGCGGCGCTGCGCCGCTGCCGGGCGCGCTGCGCTTCCAAATCCAGCTGCCGGTCAGGCAGAATATTCGCACCCAACGCGCGCACGCGCTCGCCGACGCTGTTCAACACAGGGAGCACGTGATCTTGCCACCAATTGCCGCCCGCACCACGCCGCCGGCGCGCGCCTGAAGACGCGCGCTGCACGTAGGGTTCCGGCGCTTCAAATTCATCTTGGGCGTCAAAGTGGGGCGGCGCTTGCTGCGGCGCGTCGACGGAAACCAGGTGCCGGGCATACTCGTCGGCCGGCGGGATTGGGCCGGTCTTGTCGGCCGGCTCAGCTTCGACCGCCTGGACGGTTCGCCTCTCGGGGTGTGGTGCGGACGGACGCCGGGGTTCGACGGAAGGGGCTGGCGTCCCGGATTCGGGTGGTGTTTCAGTTTCCATAAATGCCCAGTCGGCGGCCCGAGAGGCGGCCGGAGACGGCTCGCCGCCGATGCGCACAACCAGCGCGGTGCAATCTTCGGGCGGGGCCATGATCTCGATGTTGCGCATCGAGCGTTCGACGCTGTCGACCACAATCTGCCCGATGCGGGTGACGCCCAATTGGCGGGACATTGGCCCATCGGCGATCAGGATCATGTCTCTGGGCTGGATGGCGGTGTGGAAAAGGCGCACCTGGACGGTCTGGCGCTGGCCGAGCATGCTGGCGTCTTCGCCTTCGAGCAGTGCGTCGGGAAAAGCACGGACCTTGCCATGCTGCACGATATAAACCATCGGCCAGCCGGCCTGGGCGATAAACATCTCGCCGTCACGCACCACCACGCAGGCCACACCGCCCAGACGGTGCTCGCTGGTTACTTTGGCATTCTCGCGCACGAGGATCGTGTTGGCCAGCAGCACCGCCTGCCGGAGACCATAGGTCACGGTGCCGCGCGAACTGGTGTATTCCTCGGCGATCGCTGTGACCAGATCGTGGGCCAGTTGATCGCGGCCAAAACGCCCACCGCTCAGCTCGACCAGGACGCACAATTGTCCCTTGCCACGCCCCCCAAAGAGGAGTAAATTGCGCCTTTCGACGACGATCAGGTTGTCGGGATTGTCCTGGCGGTTGCCGTCAACGAGCCGCAATTGACCGATCTCGGTTTCCCATTTGCCAGCCATAAGCCACTCCCTGTCCCCATTTTCCTCTATCACTGCCGGCCCGGCAGGCCGCCGAAAAAAGCGCCGCACTGCCAGGGCCGCTGCTCCGCCGTCAAGTATTCAGCAGTAAAGCATACTGCACCAGCCGCTCGATGTGCTCCTGAGGCATCTGTTTGACCTGCAAATAGCGCGCCAGCAAGTCCAGCGGAGTCAAACCGGCCATATCTTCATAGCCGCCCAGGCGCATCCGTTCGAAGCGCGAGACGCTGCGCACAATCGCGGCCACGTGAAATGCGCTGCTCAAGGCCTTGAGAATTGCCTTCTCGTCGATCAGCGGGTTGCGCTCGACGGTGGTCTGCACGAGCACGCGCACCACCGCGTCGCGGATAGGGGCACGTTCGATCTGGTCGACGATCTGCGCGGTGGGGTCGTCGCCGTCGGCCTGCACGCGCACGGTGACAAAAGGCCGCGTGTCGAGCCGGACAAACTCCCAGGTACACCCGCCGCGCTCCACCTGGGCGACGACAAAGCCTTTGGCTTCTTTTTCCTCGCCGAAATCAATGCGCTCGACGCTGCCCGAATAAACCACCGGCGGGAAGCGGTCGTCTTCCAGGGCCTGGTGCTTGTGAATGTGGCCCAGGGCCACATAGTCCCAGGCCGGATTTTTGAGCAGGTGCAGCGGCAAGACGACGTCGCTGCCGAGCATTACTGAGCGCTCCGAACCGTACACTGCGCCCTGTACCGTGCCATGCGCCACCAGGATGTGCGGCAGGTCGGGCTTGAGGCGTGCGATGAGGCCATCGCTGCCGCTCAAAATCATCTCGACGTGTTCGAGCAAAAGTGCAGTGGTTTCTTGCAGATTCTTGTTTTTGTAGGCCTCTTGGGCCAGCAGACCGCTGCGCACGATCCAGGGCAGCACACCCACCTGCACCGGCCCGGAACGGGTCTCGATGTCGAACAGGGCCGGGCTGCGCGCAACATAGACGTTGTCGATTTCCAATGTGTCGAAAATCTCCAGCGTGTGCGCCCGGCCGGCGGCGTTGGGCACATCGTGGTTGCCGGCGACGAGCACGGTGGGCACGCCGGCCAGCGACAGCCGCCGGATGCGCCGGGCAAATTCGCGCTGGCTGGTGGGCGATGGATCGCGGGTCTTGTAGGCGTCGCCGGCGAAAACGACCAGGTCGGCGTGCTGCGCCAGCGCCGCGTCAATCACCACATCGACGGCGCGCAAAAAATCGAGCAGCCGGGTCGAGAGGCCGGTGTCGGGATCAAAGCGGCCATAGTTTTCGACGCCCAGGTGAATGTCGGCAAAATGGACGAGTTTGATCACGCTTGCGCCTCGCCTTGATCGAAATAGCCGGCCAGCGCCGAGCGGGTATCGGGATCGGAAATCACGTCTGTGACCAGCGGCCACCAACCTTCGATCCCGGAATGGGAAGGCCAGCGACGTTCGAGCATGCGCACGACATCGGCAAGGATGCTGTGCGCGTCGTCGATGCGGCCGGTCAGTGCACAGGCCAGGCCATCGATCATCCACGCAAAAGGTGGGGGCGTGTTGCCGCTGTCAAGCTGGCGTTCGATCTCGGCCGAAACCACATCGGCTTCACCCAGGCGCAAGGCAGCCTCCAGCCACTCGACCAGGGCCGGTGCGCCCTCGTCGATCTGGGTGTTCAGAACCTGCCGCCAGTGATTGGACGCGCGCACGGTTTGCCCGCCGTGCCAGTCGATCAGCCCGGCGAAAAACTCGCGCCACACCGGGTTGCGCTCGCGCCGCAGATAAGACTGCGCACGCTCGATCTCGCCCTCCTCGATCAGCCAGCGATAGAGGACATTGGCATTGTCGGCCTGTTCGGGCCACAGCGTTGCGGCCATATCCCAGGACTCGAGGGCTTGGACCAGGCGGTGCTGGGATCGATAGAGCATAAAAAGCTCCAGGTGCGCATTGGCAAAGGCATCATCGTTATCGGCGCGCGCAAGCGCCTTTTTCAGACACACCTCGGCCTGCTCTGGCTGGCCCAGTTCACGGAGCTGGATGCCCAGAACCGTCCAGCTGTGGGCCTGGTCGGCATGCTCGACGGCCTGACGCAGGCCGGCCAGGCCTTGCTCGACCTCGCCCCGTTCGATGCGCAGCGTATGGATTCGAATGGAAACCTCGCCCAATTCGGGATGGGCAGCGTTCAGCCGCTCACACACGGCAACCGCCTCGTCAAGCCGTTTTTCCCAGCGGAGAAATTCGACGGCTATTTGCCAGGCGTTCATCAATGTGGCGCGCGAGAGGGGTTTGGATGCCAGGGTTTCGGCGCTGAGTTTGCTGAGCCGGTTGACCACGCGCAGGACAAGATCGATGGCATCCTGGGATTTGCCCATGGCCATCTGCTGAACTGCACGGTCGAGGAGAGATTCGTAGCTATCATCAAGTTCGACGGGCACAATGTCTCCTTGTCGATCGAGTTTTTGTCCGGCTCCGCTTTTACCCGGATTGGGGGCAAGAGGACGTTCGGTATCAGCATTGTACCCTAAAAGTCCACCAAGCGCAAGGTCAGGCTGGGCAGTTCCCACGCGGAGATATTTGCCTTTTGGCGCCTTTCGTGTTATACTGTTTTCCGTTATGGGCGAGTAGCTCAGCTGGTTAGAGCGCACGGTTCACATCCGTGAGGTCGTGGGTTCGAGTCCCTCCTCGCCCATTTTTTGCGATTTGTTTGGCCCCCTGACCGCATATCGAAAAAAAAGACAGCATTTTGCCAGCAACGCCGGACTTGTCTTTCGCCGCCAAGATCGCGGGATCGATTAACCGCACAGGCGAAATATCGTCAGCACACTCGTGTAAAAGAACTAGAAAAGAACCTGGTCTCGAATGAGACCAGGTTCTTTTTTTATGAGCGATCCTCAGAATTCCAGCCAGGGGAGTACCTCCGGCAGGAATGGGGATCATGGATATTGACGCAATACCACCGGCAGGTAGACGTATACAGAAGCGGTGTCGATCTGAACGGGAGCGGTGATCGTGTCGCTGTAGCCGCAAGTGTCGGTGACAGTGAGCGTGACGACATAGCTGCCGGCAGCAGTGTAGGCGTGGCTGGCGTTGGGCGTGCTGGCCGTGCTGCCATCGCCAAAATCCCACTGCCAGGCCACGATGGGCGCGCCGTTGGTGACACTGGTGTCGGTGACATAGAGTGTGTGCCCGACCAACATGGAAGCCGCATTCTGATCGAAATCAGCGAGCAGCGTGGGCGCGACGACGGCAAAGGACACCGCAGCGCCCTCCTCACTGCCGACGCCTTGATCGCTGCCGGTGACGAGGTATTGGTCATTGACGACCTGTCCGCTGCACGGTACCACTGTGGTGAACCAGGCCGTTGCCATGCCGGTATACGGGTCGATAAAAGCCAGCGTCCAGGTGTAGGTGTGTCCCTGCCACGTATCGCTTAGCTCGACCTGTGTGGCGGCCCCGTGGCCGCTGTTGACCACGGTGAGCGTGTAGGTCAGCGGCGTGCCGGCCACTCGGCTGCTCTGGTAGGTCTTGCTTACCTGGAGGTAGGGCAAGGCGACCGGTATCTCGACCTGTGCCGTATTGTTGCCGTACCAGGGTTCGATGTCGACCCCCGGTTGATCGCTGGCGATCTCGACCCGGTTGATCAGCGTGTCCAGGCCGGTGACGGTATCGGTGATGCGCAATACAACATCGATCTCGTTCCAACTGCCGGCATGCTGCGGCCCCAGTGCAAAGACCAGTTGATCGTCGACGATGGATGGCACAATGTAGGGACATTCGGGGCCTTCGCAGTAGCGCAGCGTCGAAGTGATATAGGTCATGTTGGCGGTCAGGGTATCGGTGATCAGCGTATTGCCCTGGGCGTTCCACCACCATTGTCCTCCTTCGATCTGGTTGCCAAAGCGCAAAGTGAACGTGATCAACTCGCCCGGCAAAGGCTGCCCGTCCAGCAACGTTTTCTCGATATACAGATCGGGGCCGGTAGTCAGAACGGCCTGATCCGAGTTGTCAGCAGGGTTGGTGTCGCCATCGAGCGGCGACACGTGAACGGTGTTGGTGAAAATCAGGCTCCAGGGCAGCGGATCGGTGTCGGTGATCAGGCTGAAATTCATGCCCACCGACCAACCCGGTTCCATCAGTTCGAGCGTGACGGTGAAATAGTGTTCATCGGGGTGATCCTGCCAGTCCCACCACCGCCAGAACCCCATGCCGACGCCGCCATCCAGCCGCATGTCGGCCGGATAGGTGTCGGTGAGCACCACGGTGTCGACCGGCGCGTCGCCGACGTTTTCTACGGTGACATTGTACGAGGCGCGGCGGGTGCCGGGTCCCCAGTTATCCCAGCTGCCCCATTTGCGCACGCGCAGGTTGGGGCCAGACGGATAAATCTGCTCCACCCAAACGCTGGTGTTGTCGTCCTCGTTGTCTTCGATGGGCTGCGGGCTGATGGTGACCGTGTTGGTGAGCAGGTCGCCCGGCGCCGCCGCCGGATCGATGTCCAGGGCGACCTGGAAATTGTGGCCGTAGCCATTGTCCAGGCCGGGCAGTTCCCAAACCACGTATTCGTCGGTCGTCTCTACTGGATCAAATGGATGCTCGCCGGATTCGTCGTACCACCACGAGCCGGCAAACGTGGTCTGGGCCGGCAGGGTATCGGTGATGCGGATAGGGACGGTGACGGGCATGTTGCCGTTGTTGTGGCTGTCGATGGAATAGCGAATTTGGCCGCCCGGCACGAGCTGGCCGCTGGCAAACATCTTGTTGATGTTCAGGTTGGTGTGTGGTGAGCCAACCTGACGGCAGTCGGTGGCCTCATTATCATCGCTTTCCAGGTCGTTGCTGGCAGTGAGTACGGCGGTGTTGCAGATCGTGTCACCGGGCGCGGCCGCACCCAGATGGACACGCACATAGACCTGGCTGCACCAGCCGCCGGGCAGAGAAGGATGGCGAATCACCAGCTCGTGGTCGCTGGATGAAACCTCGCTCCAACCGCTGCGCTGTCCCCACCAGGTCACCAGGGTGAGCGAAAGCGGCAGTGTATCGGTGATGGTCAGCGCGCTGCTGGCCGTGCTGCCGTTGTTGCAGGCGTTGACCCAGTAGACAAAATCGGTATCGGGAGCAGGGTCGCCGGTCCAGGCGCTTTTGCCGATGTTGAGATGGGTGTCGTTGGCCTGCACCTGGCCCTCCCAGGTGCTGCTCTTGCCCCAGCCGTCGTTGTATTCCCAGGGGCGGTCTTCGTCATAGGGGTCGCTGGTGGCGATCTCGACGGTATTGGTGATCCATTCATCCACGGCGGCAGTGACCGCCGCATATACCTCGAACTGGATGCTGCTGTCTTGAGGCAACGTACCGATATCCCAGACGATGGGGTCGCCGGGTGCGCCGGTGCCGCTGTGCGGCAGCCCTAAAGTGTCGGTGATGTAGGTCAGGCCGCTCAGCATGGTGTCGGTGATGACGGTGCCGGCGGCCGCGGCCTGGCCGTTGTTCTCATAT
>CAYRXM010000048.1:0-31268 GCA_964428175.1 uncultured Anaerolineae bacterium | reverse complement strand
CGCAAGGGGCGCGCTCCCCATTCGGGGTGATCGTTCTGGGCAAGCAGCCACGTTTTGGCCGCCGGAGTGAAAACCAGGTCGAGGCCGCGATTGGCGGCCAGCGACTTTTCGCCGTTCAACAGTAAATCGAGGATGCGCAAAAGGTCTTGATCGGTCAGTTGGTTGAAAAAGATGATCTCGTCCAGCCGGTTGAGAAATTCCGGCCGAAAGTGCGCTCTGACTGCGTCCATTGCCTGCGCACGCGCCGCCTCGCCGAGCTGCGGGTCGCCCAGGTGCCGCGCGCCGAGGTTGCTGGTCAGCAAGATCACTGCCTCGCCGAACGAACACTGCCGGCCCTTGCCGTCGGTAAGCCGGCCCTCATCGAGCACCTGGAGCAGCAAATCGAGGATGCGCGGGTGCGCTTTTTCGACCTCGTCGAACAGGACGACAGAGTACGGCGAGGCCAGCATGCGGTCGGTGAGCTGCCCGCCGCCTTCATAGCCCACGTAGCCCGGCGGCGCACCGATCAGCCGGTTGACCGCGCTTTCGTCCATGTACTCGCTCATGTCGATGGCGATCAGCCGCTCCTCGCTGCCAAACATGAATTCGGCCAGCACCTTGGCCAGCTCGCTCTTGCCCACGCCGGTCGGCCCCAGGAACAAAAAACTGCCGATGGGCCGCTTGGGGTCCTTGAGGCCCACACGGGCCGTCTTGACCGCGCGGCTGAGGGCCAGCACGGCCTCGTCCTGGCCGATGATCCGTTTTTGCAGGTGCTCGACCATGTGCGCGTAGCGGCTGCGCTCGTCGACGCCGAGGCGGGTGACGGGAATGCCGGTCATCAGACTGGCGGCAAGGGTGATGTCGTCGCGGTCGAGCAAGGCATCGCTGGCGCTTTGGGGGCCAAAATCGAGGTTTTTCTGGGTGCTCATGCGCACCAGCGCGCAGGCGCGATGCAGCAGGTGAACCGCGCCGCCGGGCAGTGGCTCAGCGGTCAGGTAGCGCCGGGCCAGTGAGGCGGCGGCCGGCAGGCTGTCGACATTGATCTCGATGGCATAGTCACTTTCCAGGGAGGGCCGCAGCGCCTGCAAAATCTGAACCGTTTCGGCCTCTTGGGCCGCCGGCACGCGCAATATACGGCTGTGCCCGGCAACGGCAGTGGCCTTGCTCAAGCGGGCATCGTATCCTTCGGGAGTGGTGGTGCCGATCAAGGTGGCTCCGGTATCGAGGAAGGCCTTTTGCAGCGCCGGCGTGCCCTTGGGCAGCTCGGCATAGAGGGCGCCGCCGAAAAAGCGGTGGATGTTGGGCACAAAGAGGAGGCCGCCCTGGGCCTTGCGCAGCCCGGCGCGGATCGCTGCGTCGGCATTGTCATAGAGTGCCTGCTCGGAAACATGGACCACCGATTTGATGCCGGCCGGACCGCGCCCTTCGGCGACCAGCAGCGCCAGGCTGTAGACAAGTGTTCGCTTGCCCACCCCCGGCTGCCCGACCAGGATGGTGTGCCGCTCGCCAGACAGTGAAAGCAGGCTGATCAGTTCGTGGAGCAGCGTTTCGCGGAAATAGACCGATTCGATGTCGCCGCCTCTGGCCTGGGCCACCCAGTCGACGCCGGTGCTGCTGCGCGTCAGGGCCTGCTCGGCCATCAGTTTGGTGAGCGCCGTCGGGGTGACGCCGTGCCGCTGGAGCAGGCCTGCCGTCGAGACGCCTGCCTGGCTCATTGCGGCCAGGGCGTGCTCGGTGCCGACGCGGATTTCGCCCATGGCCTCGGCGATGGTCTTGCCCTCGTCCAACACCACCAGCATTTCCGTCGACAGCAGCACGGGCCGATTGTTGGCGTCGGGAAAGCTGAAATCGGCATCGAGGCCGCGACGCATACGCGCCTGCGATTCGATCTGGCGTTCCAGCGCGTCCAGATCGAAACTGCGTGTGGAGGCAAAGTGGGCCAGGATTTTAGCTGCCGCGCACGTTGGGGCGCGCAAAAAGGCCAGCAGCAGCAGCTCGGGGGTGAGCACGCGCTGGTTGTACATGTTGAGCAGCGCGGCGGCATCGTTCAGCGCGGCAGCCAATTCCGCGGATGGGATGTCGGGATTGAGTGTGTTCATGCTCAATATCGCAGGTTGATCAATAAACGTTCGTTGAGGGCCAAGCTGCTGGTTGTGCGTTCCTTGTTCTTGAGTGCCACCGCCGTGGCGATGGCATCGATCAGGGCCAGGTGGGCGGTGCGCGTGGCCGCCATCTCGACGCCCAGGTTTCGCTCGGCGTGAACGGCCACCAGGCGAATGTCGGCAAATTCTGTCACTGGCGAGTGGGGAAAATCGGTGAGACAGATGGTGGTGAGGCCGCGCTCCTGGGCCACCCGCAGCGCGTTCACCACCCCCTTGGTGCGTCCCGAATGTGAAATGCCGATCGCCACATCGCCCGGTTCGAGCAGGGTGAGCGACATCAATTGGCGGTGTGCGTCTTGGTATTGGTTGCAGTTGAGACCAATGATTTCCAGGCGATAAGCAAACTCGGCGGCGACGCTGGCCGAAGTGCCCACGCCCAAAATCGCAATCTGCCGGGCTTGCGAGATGGCGTCGATAGCCTGTTGAAGGGCGGCCATGTCGAGCGATTCGAGGGTCTGTTCGAGCACTTCGACGATGTTTTCAAACACGCTCTTGATCAGGTGTTCCAGGTCTATCGTGTCGATGCCCTCAAAATAAACCGTCGCCGCGACCGAGTTGACCTTGTCCAGTGCGTCGTGCAGGTCGTGATAGCCCTCCAGCCCGATTTCCTTGCACAGCGTACGCACGCTGCCGGGGCTGACC
The DNA here is from genome assembly GCA_964428175.1 of uncultured Anaerolineae bacterium. GTDB lineage: Bacteria > Chloroflexota > Anaerolineae > JAFGEY01 > JAFGEY01 > CAYRXM01. The sequence goes on along the minus strand of CAYRXM010000048.1, from coordinate 28,485 downwards.
TGAGCTTCTTGGGCTAACTGGATCAGGGACAGCTTGGGTACTTGTGCATAGTTGAGGATGAGGTATTCGGCCAGCGTTTTTTCTTCGCCAGCAAAAGACTCGAGCTTGTTGCTGATAACAGTCAGAATCGCCGGCGGCGTGAGCCGGTCATTGGGCAGGTGATTGGGTTTTGACATATCTGCTTTCCATTTGATGTCTTATCAGATGATTCCGCTGAAAAAAGGAACATAGATGAACGCTGATTAACGCACATGGATAAACACAGAAAAATCAGTTTGGTAACTGCTCAGCCTGAGCGGCGAGAAACCAGGTTTTTGATATAAAACGATACCTTTTGATCAAAAGCTGAATCGTCAAATAACACAAAGCTGCTTAAATGTTCATAAAAACCTGGTTTCTGACACCCCCTGAGCAGTTACTCAGTTTGTATTATACCACCAAAGGCGCGGCTGTAAAAACACAAAAACGCCCCCGGTCGTGAATCGAGCCAGGGGCGTTGGTTTGTGCGATCAAGCCGCAAGGTCAGGGAATGCGCAAGGTCTGCCCGGCGATGATAAAGTTGATGTTGGAAATGCCGTTATAGTTGGCGATGGCCCAGGCAGTGGTGTTGTACTTGAGGGCAATACTCCACAAGCTTTCGCCGCGTTGTACTACGTGATAGCGGGCGCCAGTGGTCGGCGTCGAGCTGCTGCCTTTGACGATGATCAGTTTTTGGTTGGCATAGAGCACGTTGGGGTTGACGATGTTGTTGGCCGCCGCAATCGCCTCGACGGTGGTGTTGTATTTGAGGGCGATGCGGAACAGGTTTTCACCGGCCTGTACGACGTGGGTGATCGTTTCCCCACCCGTGTCGCCGGCGCCCGATATGACCAGCTTTTGGTTGGGATAAATGATGTCTGAGGTCAGGCTGTTTTTGCTCTTGATCGCTTCTACCGTCGTGCCGAAACGAATCGCCAATCCCCACAAGGTATCACCCGCACGCACCGTGTACTCGAAATCGGCGCCATCGCTCGGAACCGCGGTAGCCGTTGGCTGTGGGGTCGGAGTTGGCGACTCTCCGCTGCCGCTTTCGACGGTCGGGGTTGGAGTAGGAGATTCTTCGCCGCCGCTCGTGGTGGTGGGGGTCATGGTCGGGATCGGCGTAGGTGTCGTTCCTTCAACGGGGGTGGCCGTCGCATCAGCGGCGACGATGGTCACCCCGGGAGTGGCCGTGCCGATAACCGGGGTGTTCTGCTCCGTCTGAACCACCGGTGTCGGGACAACGCCGCCGGCCGACCTTTCACAGGCGGCAAATGCCAGGGCCAGAATCAGCAATATGCTAACAAGTGCGAAACGAGTGCGAAGGCTCTTGTTGTCCATGGTGTGCCTCCCTAAAGGCAAGAATGACAAAAAATGAGGTCGAGTTGTATACATAATACCATAATTGGTTCGTTACGTCAAGTTCGAGTTTCCATAATGTTGGAGGCGGTGCGCATGATCGAATCGGCGCGCTGGCGGGCATCAAGCGTGTGTCCGGTCAGCGCGCCCGTTCTTGCAAGATGGAGATGTGTTCAGGGGATGGTGAGGGTGACACCTACCTGGATCACATCGGGGTTGGCGATGACGTCCTTGTTGGCCTGGTAGATTTCTTTCCAGCGTGAGGCGTCGCCGTACATTGCCTGCGCAATCTTGGCCAGTGTATCGCCGGGCTGGATGACATAGGTTTTGACCGGCTTGTCCTGACCGAGCGAACCGCTGACCTGTCTTTCCCCTGCCGATGGGCGCGGTTCTTCATTGTCCATAGACAGTGTGCCTTTGAGTTTCCCCATTTTTGGTTTCCTTTCTCAAATCTGCAAAACGGTGGATATGCCCGGACAGTTTCAGTATACATTGCTTGGCCCGCCCTGTCAATGGCTGGCCGGTATTCGGGTGCGTTTCAATTGGGGGGCAACCGCGGATTGAGTGCGTTCTACGAACGCCGTCAAAATCCAGCGTTTTCCCCAGAACTCAAGCACCCCACACGTAAATCACTGTACAAATCGCCCCAATCGGTGTAGAATGAACGCGATCCATCGTCGATCCGGAATATTCAGTTGGGGTCAAAATGCTGTTGCGTATCACGCTTTCAAACGAGCCGCCGGAGCATCTCTGGGCCGGGGTGATTTTCATCCTCGGCTTGTTGTCGGCCATGCTGCTGACCAGTTGGCTCCTTCGCCGCCGCACCGTGATCGAACTGCGCCGCAGCCAGCAGCGGCTTGTCGCTCTTTTTGAAGGCATCAACGACAGCGTTTTCGTCCACGATGAGACCGGCCGCATCCTCGACTGCAACTCGGCCGCCTGCGCGCGGCTGGGCTATTCGCGCCAGGAACTGCTATCGATGCGCACGCACGACATCGACGCGCCCGAGTTCGCAGCCGGGTTTGCGGAACGTTGGACGCAGCAGATTGCCCAGGGCCGGTACCACTGCGAAGGCATACACATCACCCGCGATGGGCGGCGCATTGCCGTGGACATCAACACCTCGCTGATCGATTATCAGGGTCGCAAGGCCGCCCTGGCGGTTATGCGCGACATCACCGAACGGCGGCAGGCCGAGCAGGAACTGCGCGAATCGGAGCACAAGCTGCGGCTGATCTATGACAACGCCTTTGAAGGCATCTCGATCTACCAGGAACTCCCCAACGGCACGCGCAAATTGATCGACTGCAATGAACGTTATGCCGAGATGGCCGGTCGCAGCAGGGCCGAACTGATGAATATCGACAATCCCACCCGCCTGCAAACCAAAGCCAGTCCGGCATTCAGCGCCGAAGAAAATCTCCGCCTGCGCCGCGAACGTATCCCTTACACCGGCCTGTTTTCGTGGATTCGCCCCGACGGCGCAGAAAACATCATCGAGTATGCCGCCGTGCCCATCGACGTAGATGGGCAGCCCCTGACCATCGGCTTTGATCGCGACATCACCGAACACGTCCAGGCGCAGCAAGCTCTGCGCCGGGAACATGACCTGGTCTTGCGGCTGATGGAAACCAGCCCGGCCGGCATCGTCGTCATCGATCAGAAAAGTGAGATCGTCTTTGCCAACGCCCGCGCCGAAGAGGTGCTTGAATTGAAACGCAACCCACAGACAGGTGACTATTTCGCGCCAGAGTGGCGTTTTGTTGAATACCAGCCGCCCTATTCTCCCGAAAATACGCCGCTCAAGCAGGTTCACCAGACCGGCGAACCGGTCTACAACGTCTTGCACACCATCGAGTGGCCCGATGGACGGCGAAAATATCTCTTGATCAACATCGCTCCACAGTTCGATCAAGCCGGCCAGATGGACGGCCAGATCGTCGTCGCCGATGATATCACGTCTCACATTCATGCCGATCTAGAGCGGCAGCACGCGCAGGAAGATCTGGCTCGCTCGGAAGAAAAACTGCGCCTGATCTTTGACCACGCCTTTGACGGGATCAGCGTCTATGAAGAGATTATTCAGGACGGCCATCGCGCGGGCCGCCGGCTGATCGAATGCAACGACCGCTATGTCGAAATTGCCGGACGCAGCAAACAAGAACTGCTAGAGATCGGCGACACGCGCACCATCCAGCGCGACATCGAATATATCCTCAGCGGCGACCAGGCCGCCGAGCAACTGCTCTATCAAGGCCGCACCTTTCGCGGCCGCTTTTCCTGGCTGCGCCCGGACGGGCGAGAAAACATCATCGAATACAACGCCGTGCCGATCCAGGTCAAAGACAGAATACTGATCATCGGCATTGACCGCGACATCACCGAACAGATGCACGCCGAAGACGAGCGCCGCGAACTGCGCGAAAAACTCGAACGCGCCCAACGCATGGAGGCCCTCGGCGTGCTCGCCGGCGGCGTGGCTCACGACCTGAATAACATCCTCGGCCCGATGGTCGCTTACCCCGACCTGATTCTGGACGACCTGCCGCCGGACAGCCCCCTGCGCGAGGATGTGCTGCAAATCCAGACTGCCGCAGAACGCGCCGCCGCAGTGGTGCGAGACCTGCTCGCCCTGGCCCGGCGCGGCATCTATCGCATGCAGCCGCTCGATCTGAATGGCGTGATCGATGAATATCTCCGTTCAGCTTCCTTTGCCGAAATGCGCGTGCGATACCCCGACGTCATCGTCGAGGTCGAACTGACGCCGTACCCGCTGCCCATCGTTGGGTCGGGGCCGCACCTGTCCAAAGCGATCATAAACCTGGTCAACAATGCCTTCGAAGCCATGCCCTACGGCGGCCGGTTGAGCGTCACCACTCAAAACCTCAGCCTCGATCAGCCGCTGGCCGGTTATGAACGGATCGAGACCGGCGACTATGTGCTGCTGCGAGTGAGCGACACCGGCGTCGGCATCGAAGACAAAGACCTGGACAAGCTCTTTGAACCGTTTTACACCAAAAAAGTGATGGGCCGCAGTGGCAGCGGCCTGGGCCTGGCCGTGGTCTATGGCGTGGTTCACGACCACAACGCCAGGATTGACCTGCACACCCAGATAGGCCAGGGCACCGACTTGATGATCTATTTCCCGATCACTTGGGAAGAAATGACTGGGGAAACCAGGCAGCAGTTTGACTATCGTGGCAGTGAGACCATCCTTGTCGTTGATGACCTGGAAGCGCAGCGCAGCCTGGCTCGCCGCCTGCTCGAATCGCTGGGCTATACCGTCGTGGCGGTCGAAAACGGGCTGCGAGCCGTGGACTATGTCCGGCAAAACCCGGTCGATCTGGTGCTGTTGGACATGATCATGGAAGAAGGATTCGACGGGCTGGACACCTATCGCGCCCTGGCCGCGCTGCGCCCCGGCATAAAGGCGGTCATCGCCAGCGGCTTTTCAGAGACGGCGCGGGTCAAAATGGCACAGGAGCTTGGCGCCGGGCGCTTTGTCAAAAAACCATACACCCTCAACGGGTTGGGCGAAGCCGTCCGCGCCGAACTTGATCGATGAACAGGCTCGATCGTCTTGCCTTTCTGGCTATCCTCTCGATCGGCGCCGGGCTGCGTTTCTGGCAGATTGGGGGCAAAGGCCTGTGGCTCGACGAAGCCTTTAGTGTCTGGATGGCCCGCCAACCGTGGGCCGACATGATGCGCTGGCTCGTCCGCATCGATCAGCACCCGCCGCTCTATTACACGCTGCTCCACGGCTGGATCGCTCTGGGCGACGGCGAGGCGGTCATCCGCGCCTTGTCGGCGCTGTTTGGCGCGCTGACCATTCCGCTGATCTGGGCGTTGGGCCGCACGTTGATCGACGAGCGCGCCGGGCTTCTGGCGGCACTGCTGCTGGCCCTGTCGCCCTTTCACGTCTGGCTGGCACAGGAAGCGCGCATGTACGCCTTGCTGGCCTTCAACGCCGCGCTGGCGACCCTGGCCCTGGCCCGCTTGCTGCGCGGATCACATGCCCGTCACTGGTGGGCAGTCTATGTCACGGCCAGCGCTTTGACCGTGCTCACCCACAACACGGCGATCTTGTTCCCGCTGGCCGTCAACAGCGTCGTCCTGGGCCTCTTTGTGGCCCAAAAGCGCGGCGTCGAAACCGGGCTGGTGCTGCCGCCGCTCAAGCATTGGCTTTTCGCCCAGGCCGGCCTGCTGGCCTTGTGGGGAGTGTGGCTGCCCGGTTTTGTCGTCCAGGCCAGGGGCGTGTACGCCGAGTTCTGGCTGCCGTCGCCCACCTGGGGCAAGGTAGGCGAAACGCTCAAAAATTTTCTCAGCGCTTTTTTGCCCGACGACCTCGGTGTGGGACATGTGCTCTGGCTCGTTTATGCCGCGGCTTTCGGACTGAGCATCTATCGCCTGCGACGGCAACCAGGTGTGCTGGCCCTGCTGCTCGGCCTGTTCCTGATTCCCTTTCTGGGCCAACTGCTGATCAGCCTCAAGCGGCCCATTTTCTACGACCGCACGCTGATCTGGACGACCATCCCGCTGTACCTGCTGCTGGCCGCCGGCCTCGCCTCGATCCGGCCGGGCTGGCGCGCTGCACTGACCGTTTTCTTTGTTTCGTTGAATATCTTTTCATTACAACGATATTACGTTCATTTTGAAAAGGAACAATGGGATCGGGCCGCTGCCCACGTCGCCGGGCAGGCGCAGCCGGGCGACCTGATCCTGTTCAACGCCACCTGGGTGCAGATTCCGTTCGATTATTACCTGGCGCGTTTCGATGCGCAGATGGAAAAGCGCGGCGTGCCGGTCGATCTGTTTGGGCGCGGCGTCCTCGAACCCAGGATGGCCCCAAGCGACCTGCCCTACCTGCACGGCCTGATCGACGGGCGGACGCGCGTGTGGCTGGTCTACAGCCACAACTGGTACACCGATCCTCAAGGCCTGATCCCGGCGGCACTGGCCCGGACGCTGGCGTTGTGTGAGCAGCGGCAGTTCGTCGGCGTGCAGGTGTCTCTGTTCGCTCAAGACTGTGCCCGACCATAGCGTCTATCCACAAACCAATGGAGAAATTAATGACCTCTCAGTCCGACATTCAGGCTTTTGTCAAGCGCAACTATCGTTTCAACTTTGTCGTCAATGCGCTCGACGGCACCTTTTTCTGGTGCGGCGCGAGTTTCATCGCCGCCAACACCATCCTGCCCCTGTACGTCAGCCGTCTCACCGACAGCAAGCTGGCGCTCGGCATCTTGTCGACCATCGCCGGTATGGGCTGGCTGGCTCCGCAGTTGTTCACCGCCAACTGGGTGCAGCGTCTGCCGCGCAAAAAGGTCATTCCCGTCAACTGGGGACTGTTTCTGGAGCGTCTGCCGGTGCTGCTGATGGCCCCGGCCGTCTGGCTGCTTGCCAGCCGCGCGCCGCTGGCCGCGCTGATCGTCTTTCTGCTGCTTTATGCCTGGCACGCCGGCGGCGCCGGGTTGCTCGCCGTGGCCTGGCAAGACATGATCGGCAAGATCATTCCCCTCGAGCGGCGCGGCTTTTTCATGGGCATCACCAATTTCGGCGGCACGGCGACCGGTGTGCTGGGCGCTACCGCCGCCGCGTGGATGCTCACCCGCTTTGCTTTTCCAACCGGCTATGCGCTCGCATTTGCTTCGGCCGGCGTGTTGATTCTCATCTCGTGGGGATTTCTTGCCCTGACCCGCGAGCCAGCTCAGGAGAGCCAGGTCAAGACGGTCTCGCAGGTTGAATACCTCCAGCAACTGCCCGCCGTGCTGCGCGCCGACCCCAACTTTCGCGCCTTTCTGATCAGCCGGGTCGTTCTGACGCTGAGTGGGATGGCGACCGGGTTTCTGGCCGTCTATGCCACGCAACGCTGGGCGCTCTCCGACGGTCAGGCCGGGGTGTTTACTGCCAGCACGTTGATCGGCCAGGCAGTGTGCAACTTGCTGTTCGGCTTTCTCGCCGACCGCAAAGGCCACAAGTTGGTCTTGGAAATCGGCTATCTGGGCGGCTGCGCCGCCGTCGGATTGGCCGCCATAGCCGCACAACCGGGCTGGTTCTATGGGGTTTTTGCGCTGATCGGTGCGGCAACCGCCGCGTTTATGATCTCTGGCATGATGATTGCCCTGGAATTCAGCCCACCAGAGATTCGGCCCACCTACATCGGCCTCAACAATACGATCGCCGGCCTTACCGGCGGCCTTGCACCGCTGATCGGCGGCGGTCTGGCCGAACTGATCGGCTATCGCGCCCTGTTCGCTCTGGCCTTTGGGATCGGCATCGCCGGCGTGGCGATCCTGCACTGGGCCGTCCGCGAGCCGCGTTACAGGCAGCGCCATGACGGACTATCCCAACCGGCTCCCGGTGAGGTGGAATGAAAAGATCGCGCGGGCCTATCCTGGTCATATTCATTGCCGCGGCGCTGTGATCGACGCCGTGGTGGCCCGCGCACAAAAAAAAGAATCCCGTCGCTCCTCAGAATGACCGGGTCATCTGACGACGGGATCCAGATGGGCATAGCAAATGCCCCACTAGATCATCTCGACTGCGATATCCAGCACCTCGATGTCGGGCCGGTTGGCCTCGATCCACTGCACCACCCGCTCCAGCACACCATGCGCATACGCCGCATCGTTGGACACCGTCGCCACGCCCAGCAGCGCCGTCTGCCACACGTCCTGGTAATCTATTTCGGCGATGCTGACGTTAAACTCGCGGCTCACCCGCGTGGTGATGCTCTTGACGATGCTGCGCTTTTCCTTGAGCGAGTGCGCGGTGGGCAAATACAACTTGATCGTACACGCGCCGATAACCATACCCGTCCCCAATCTGTTGCGGTTGGCTGGATGACCTCCGCGCGTTTCGTTGCTCACAAGAATTTTGTACTGGACTTTCGCCTAAATCAAGAGTGAGCACGCCCACGTGCGAACGGTGCCACAAGCTGCGGCACGAGGCGTGCTGCAGCCCTCAACATATGGTAGCCCCAGAAAAAAGGCGAAAATCCAGTTTTGTAGAGCAGGCCTTATTCGTCGTCGAGTCCCACCAATGCACGCCACGGGCCGTGCAGGCCGTCTTCACTGACCCCGTAATAAACGCGCATCGTCCCATCGGGGCGGCGCTGGGCCAGATCATAGCGCTGTTGGCCGCTCTGCTTATAGTTCTTGACCAGCCCAATGTCCCCGCGCCATTCAACATCTGGCGTATGCTGAGCGTGCGCGATGGCCTCATTGATCGCATAGCGCCACAAGCGCCGCGCCGAGGCCTGGGTCACGTTCTGCACGCGGTTCCCCTTGCGCAAATCGCTCATCGTATAGTGGGCCTTGCCCTTTTGCTCGACGATCTCGACTATTTCGACGCCGGTGCGCGGCGGCTGGACCGCCAGCGAATCGGTCACCTGGACGGTAATCGGCGTTTCTGGGTGTGCGGCGTGTGAACGCAGCACCAATTCGACGATCTCGTCGCGCACGGCAAGGTTGGTCTCGCCCTCGTCGCGGACATAGATTTTGCTCCCGTCGATGGCATAAGGCGATTCTCTGCCGCGCGGCACTTCGATGCGAATGATCGATTTGCCCTCGCTCTCTTGCACGTCGATGGTCAATTCCAGCGGCGGCGAAATCTGGGCTTCGATGTCGTGCCGGATCAGCCGCATCGTCTGCTCGATTTCGGTGACGCCCACCGGCGGGTTTTTGGCGTTGGCATTGGCCCCTACGTACACCGTACCGCCGTTGGTGTTGGCAAAAGCTACCACATCGGACAAGACGGCATACAGCCGCCCGCCACGCCGTGTGGCGCTCTCGTGGAAAGACTGGACGATGGTGTTTCCTGCTTCGCGCGCGTCGTGGATTGGATCAAAGGGTTGAACGGTCACGGGGCGCGCCGGGCGGGTAACGGAGAAATCGGTGTTCGAGAGCGCATCCATGATCGCCTGAAACGAACAGTCCGGCAGGCGGATCTCGGTCAGCCGCTCACCGACGCCCAGCCGTTCGGGGTGGGCAGGGTCGCTGGTCAGGCGGTGCGCGTCGGTGCCCTGGATGCAGTGCATCCGACGCGGGTATTCCGGCTTGGAGCCGTCAAAAAAGCGGGCCGTGGTGCGCTGGCCTTTCTTGTCCAGGTCGGTCACTTCCAGGGCGTGCAGGTGATCGTCTTGCGTCCAGGCCACTTTGGTTTGGCCGCCAAAGCCGATACCGCGCATGGCCACCCCATGCGCGGTGTTGGCATGCGCAGCGACGACCAGCCCGCCCGCTTCGTGGATCAGCCGGTAAGCGGTGTTCACATCGCTCGTCGCGCCCACTTCGGTCGCGCCAGAATCCAGCTTGTCGGCGGGCACTTTGAGCTGGAGCAAGAGGTGTTCCAGCGTGCGCACCGGCGTATCGGGGGCAAAGATACCCAGGATGTGAAAGCCAAAAGTGGCTGTGAACTCGAATCCGGGCAAAACCAGGATGGTTTCCAGCAGACGGCGGTATTCTTGGAGACGCGTTTTTTCGCTCTGTTCGAGCCGGCCCAGGCTTTCGAGCAGTTCGAGTTTTTTGATCTCGTCTTGCATGGCCCGGTAGCCGGCGACGGTGTTGTGGTCGGTGATCGCCTGGATATCCACCCCCTTTTCCTCGGCCTTTTGGAGAATGTCGAGATAGTTTACGCCGGCCTGTTCATAATCCGACGACGCCGGCGTGTGCAGGTGCAAATCCATACGAAACCATTTGTTTTTTGATTTTTTTCTTGACAACGATCTATCCTTTACATAAAGTGTTGATCGCCAGACAGATCGCCAAGTCAGCGGCAAGAGGAGGCAAAGCGAGAGGAAACAGGAATGTCGTGTGGTCTACACGGTGAAATCGAGCGGCCGGCCCACAAGCGGGGCGGCACGCCACAAGCGGCGCTCTGGGGCCAGCAATGCTGGCGGTGACCGTTTGTGCGGGCGGCGTATCAAACCCGGTACAGCCAATAGCAATCAACTGCGATAACCGGCTGCATCCCGTTTCAATTCAACGTCCGCCTCGAGGCGTGCCAAATGCCCAATACGATCCTGGAAATAATCAAGCAGTTCCAAAAATCAACTTGTTCTGCTTGCGATTCGCAACCAGGATGCGATCAATGAATGGGCCGACGAATTCGCTCTTCCTCGCCTCAACCTGAGATCGTCTGTGCGATACCAATGGGGGCGAACGTCAAGCCGCCACCGGCCCGACGTTTGCCCCTTTGCGATTCAGTTTTTAAATGCGGCCTCAAAGACCTGGTCGACGCTGTCGGCAAGCACAAAAGTGAGCTTGTCGCGCACTTCTTGGGGCAGGTCTTCCAGGTCGACCTCGTTGCGTTTGGGCAAGATCACCGTCTCGATGCCGGCCCGTGCGGCGGCCAGCACTTTTTGCTTGGCGCCGCCGATGGGCAGCACCAGACCGCGCAAGGTGATCTCGCCGGTCATGGCCAGCCTGTCGGTGATCGGCTGCTCGGTGAGCAGCGATCGCAGCGCGGTGGCAATGGCAATCCCGGCCGAAGGGCCGTCTTTGGGCACGGCGCCGGCCGGCACATGGATGTGAATGTCATTCTCGGAAAAAACCTTTTCGTCGATGCCCAGCGCGCCAGACTTGGCGCGGATATAGCTCAACGCGGCCTGCGCCGACTCTTTCATCACATCGCCCAACTGCCCGGTGAGGATCATCCCCCCCTTGCCGGGCATCTTGGTCGCCTCGACATAAGTAATGTCCCCGCCGGCCTGAGTGACCACCAGTCCCACCGACACGCCGGGCGTGTTGATTCGCTCACTCAGTTCTTCCAAAAAATACTTGCGCTTGCCCAGGTGTTTGGGCACGTTCTCGGCCTCGATCCGCGTCATCTCGCCTTGATGCCCCTGAGCAACGTGGGTGCTGATCTTGCGGCACACCCCGCCGATCTCGCGTTCCAGGTTGCGCACGCCGCTCTCGTATGTGTACTCGCGGATGATACGCAGGATCGCCTCGTCGCTGAAACTGACCTCGTCGGAATGAAGGCCGTTTTCCTTGATCTGGCGCGGCACGAGGTACTGCCTGGCAATTTGCAGCTTTTCCAGCTCGGTGTAGCCATCCAGTTCGATGATCTCCATCCGGTCGCGCAGCGGGCCGGGGATCGGGCCGAGCTGGTTGGCCGTGCAGACAAACATCACCTGCGAGAGATCAAAGGGCACGTCCAGATAGTGATCGCGGAACTCGTTGTTCTGTTCGGGGTCGAGCACTTCCAGCAGCGCCGACGAGGGATCGCCGCGCCAGTCGGCGCCGATCTTGTCCACCTCGTCGAGCATAAAGACGGGGTTTTTGCTGCCCACGCGGCGCAAAGCCTGGATGATCCGCCCCGGCATCGAACCGACGTAGGTGCGGCGAAACCCACGCACCTCGGCCTCATCGCGGATGCCACCCAGGCTCTGGCGGACAAACTTGCGCTCCATGGCCCGGGCGATGGAGCGCCCCAACGAGGTCTTGCCCACACCCGGCGGGCCGACGAAACAAAGGATCACCCCTTCACGCTCGCGGCGGATCAGGTCTTGCGGCGATTCCTCCTCGTCCTGCTCGGCCTTGCGCTCCTGGCGCAGCTTGCGCACGGCCAGAAATTCGACGATGCGATCCTTGATGTCCTTCAGGCCGTAATGGTCTTCATCGAGCACCGTGCGCGCGTGTTCAATGTCGAGGTTGTCGTCGGTCAGCACCTGCCAGGGCAGGTTGACCATCCAATCCAGGTAGGTCTTGATCACCGAGTATTCTGCCGCCGCGATGGGCATCTTTTCCATGCGGCTCAACTCGCGCAGCGCTTCTTTTTCGGCCTCTTCGGGCATGCCGGCCGCTTCGATCCGCGTGCGATACTCGCTGATTTCGAGCGCCTGCTCGTCTTCTTCGCCCAGTTCGCGGGTGATCGCTTTGAGCTGCTCGCGCAAAAAGAACTCGCGCTGCACCTTTTCCATGCTGCCCTGGGCCTCTTGCTGAATCTTTTTGCCCAGTTCGAGCACTTCCAGCTCGCGCTGGAGCAAGATGGTCAGCCGGCGCAGCTTGTCGCGGATGTCGTCAATTTCGAGGATCTCTTGCGCGTCGGCGATGTCCATGCGCAGCGACGTGGCGACGATATAGGCCAGTTGTCGCGGGTCTTCGATGTTCATCGCCATCATCAACACTTCGTCGGGCAGGTGCGGGGCCAGCGAAACCAGTTGGCGAAACTGGTCGACCACGCTGCGCATCAAGGCTTCGACCTCGACCGACTCTTGAACTTGTTCTGGAATGGCGCTGATGCGCGCCTTGAGATACGGCTCGCCGTCGGTAAACTGCTCGATGCGGATGCGCTCGATGCCTTGCACAAAGACGATCACCGTGCCGTCGGGAACCTTGCGCACCCGGTGCAGCATCGCGGCCGTGCCGATGCGATAGGTGTCGTCGGGGCCGGGCTCTTCGATGGTTTCATCTTTGGCAGCCACCAGGCCAATGATCCGCTTTTCGGTCAAAACAGCATCGTCAACCAGGCGCACGTGGCGCGGCTGGCTGACGGTCAGCGGCAGTGCGGTGAGCGGATAGAGCACCACGCCGCGCAGCGGCAGAATCGCCAGTTCTTGAGGGATTTCAAAACCTTCCTTTTCCGGTTCTTCTTCAGCCTTGATCTCGACCACCTGTTCCTGTTCAGTGCGATCCGATTCTCGCAGCTCCGCCTCGTCCGGCGGATTGGAATCGGGCAATGTCATATTTTCCTCCCAATCTGCATTTTTCTCAATCGACGTTCTGTGAAGCGGAAGCGTTCGCCCGTCTGACCTCGATCTTTTTGATCTCGACCTTGGGCAGTGATACGGTCAAAAACCCATCCTTGTAATGCGCGCTGATCGCTTCCTGATCGACGGCGTAGGGCAAAAAGACCTGGGTGCGAAAATGGCCGTATGGAATTTCGAGCTGCTGGTAGGCCAGTTTAGACTCACAGTCGCGGCGAATGCCGGTAATGACCAGGTTGCGATTGGACAGCGAAATGGTAAAATCCCGCTCGCTGACCCCGGCAACCTCGACCTTGACGATGACACACTCGTCCGTCTCGTACACATCCGTCGCCGGCCGCCAGGTTTTTTGCTGGCGGGTGGTTAACCAGCGCACGGTCAACATCAGATCATTGATCGTATAGTCCGCCGACTTGTCGTCCTGCCGGACGTCATTTCCGGGTTCGCTATCGTCGTTTCGTGACACCCATCTGCTCCTTCCGAAACTGTTCCGTTCCCTCATTGTACCACAAGCACCCCAAGACTGCAACCGTTTGAAAAAGGGAGATGTTCCAATGGACAAATACATTCTCTACTTGAGCAAAGCATTGCACAGGCTTTGATAGTTTGGTATAATGAGTCTACTGAAAAGTCGTGGACGACTATTGAACTCACCATCTTGACAACGGGAATCGGTTGAATGTCTCTACGGGTGCAGTCTGAAATGCTTCACAGCCTGAGCCTGCTGTTCGACGCGGTGCTTGGGCCAGCACAGGCGCGACCGGGCTGGAAATTCGACCTTCCGTCGGCGGCGGTCGGCTTTGTGCTGGGCGCGCTGGCTGCGCTGGGCATATACCTGCTCCGCCACCGGCTGGCCGAACTGCGCGACCGGGTGCGCTCGGGCCTCTCCTATGCGCGAGAGCGCCTGTCTACCGGCGTGGCCGACCGCTACCGCGAATACCTGATCGACAAGGCCCAGCGTTCGCACCTGCTCCGGCGTGAGGTGCCTTTGGCCCAGGTCTTTGTCGAGCCATTGTTCGATCTGCTGCCCTTTGACATCGAATTGCAGCCCGACGAGACACATGACGTCGACGTGTGGCGCGATCAGCGCATGTACGATTTGTTCCACCCGCGTTCCCAAAACGTCCGTTTGGGCGACGCACTCAAGCAGTCGTCTCGCCTGGCGCTGCTCGGTCCGGTGGGCAGCGGGCGTACGACGGCGCTGCTGCACCTGGGCCAGCAGTTCGCACAGCGCAAAGGCTGGCTGTTGACCATCGTCGAGCCGAAAGAAAACGAACCGGCCGAGATCCGTGCGGCGCGTCACCGCGAGCAGGAACGTCTGCCGGTCTGGATCGACCTGCCCGCGCTCGACTTGAGCCTGGCCGAAACGCAAGAGCGGCACGCGCAGATCAAGCCGATCACCGATTACCTCAACGCCTCGCTGCCCCGGCTGATTGCCGCCGCCTCGGCATCGACGGTGCGCGCGCACCTGATCGACCGGCGCGCGCTCTTGCTGTGCGACAACCTCGACCTGCTCGACGCCGAAGCGCGCCAGCGCACGCTGGCCTGGCTCGACCGCCTGTGCCTGGTCTACGAGGGCAACATCGTGGTCGTCAGCGGCCAACCGGAGGGTTATGCCGACCTGAGCGGTTTTGACATTCTCATCCTGAACGGGTTCGATCAGCGCCAGATTGCCCGCTTTGTCGATCAATGGCAGGCCTGGAGCGAAGCCCAATCGCTGCAAGCCTGGGAGGTCGTCGCCCAGGCCGCCCGCGCCGAGTTGCAAGAAGCGCAGAAAAAAGCGCGCACGTTGGGCCAGCCGCCGCCCGACGAATCCGACTATCCACAGCCCGAGATGCCTGCACCGCGCCCGCACCTGCTAACGGTGTGGAAGGAAAGCCGCGCCGAGACCGTCTTGCCGCTCGACCTGGCCATGGCCGCCTTGCTGTGGCACAAACAGGAGCAGGTCCCGGCCTCGCGGCTGGTGCGCTTTGCCCAGACGACGGTTCGAATGCTGGGGCAAACCGAGGATAGCGCCCTTTCGCCGCCGCGTTGGAGCCACATCCTCGGCGCGCTGGCCTGGTCGATGCACGAGCGCCAGGCCTACGAAGCCGAACGCAGCGAACTGGAAACGCGCGTCGTCGAGATACTGACCCAGATGGCTGTCCAATCTGCGGCCGAAACCGCCGTCGAAGGTGAAGAGCAGCGCACGCCCGACGTGACCCGTCCGGCACATGGGGCGGTGCAGGCGCTGCTCCAGAGCGGCGATCTGTTGATCGACGCCGGGCGGGGACGGGTGACCTTTGTCCACCCGGTGTTCCGCGCCTACCTGGCCGCGCAGCACATTGCGCGCAGCCAGCAAGAGCCGCAATTGACCGCCCACGTGCATACCCTGCACTGGCAGGATACCATTCGCTTTTACGCAGCCCTGGTTTCGCCGGACAGCCTTGTGGTCGAGCGGCTCAAGGGCGCCGATGACATCTTGATGAGCAACATTTTCGCTGCCGCCGAATACCTGTCGGCCTCGCAGGAAGGGGATCGCAAGTTGCTGAGCGGCGTATTGGCCGAACTGGCCCAGACGCTCAGCAACCCAAAAAAGCCGATCACTTTGCGCCGGCGGGCCGCGACCACACTGGCCCGCTCGAATCCCAAGGGTGCGCTCTATTTGTTCGGACAGGCGATGCAAAACGCCGACCCGCACATCCGCGCATTGGGCGTCTATGGGCTGGGCCAGCTCGAAAATGAGCGCGTCGTCGCCGGGCTGCTCCACGCGCTGACCGACCCCGACTATATCGTGCGCGGCGGGGCCTTGCACGCCCTGGCCCGGCGTCCCGGCGAACAGGCCATCGATGGGTTGATCCAGGGCTTGCAAGACGAAAACGACATGGTGCGCCAGATCGCCGCCGAAGCGCTGTCGTTGTGGCCCGATGAAGGGTATGCGCTGTTGCGCCAGGCCGCGCGCGGGCCGGATATGTACATCCGCCGGGCGGCGATTTTGGGCCTGGGGCAAATCCAGGAACCGTGGGCCGTCGAGATCATCGATACCCTGTCGCGTGAAGACAAAGAGTGGTTTGTCCGCGCGGCGGCCCTGGGGGTGATGGAGATGCTTACCTCTCGAACGCTCGTGCTGCGCCCCACGGGCGAGATCGAAGACATGGGCTGGCTGATGGCCTGGGCCGCACGCCACAGCGCAAGCCTGGGTACCGGCGACGCAGCCTACCAGACGCTGCTGCGCGCCCTGCGTGAAGGCGATTGGCCGGTGCGCCTGGCCGCCGCCGATACCCTGCGCGCGCACGGCGACCAGCGCGCAGTCGAACCGCTGCTGTCGCTGCTGTCGGACTCGGACGTGCTGGTCAGAAACGCGGCGTTCAATGCCCTGTGTGAGATCGGCCGGCGCAGCGGCCGGCGAATCATGACTCCGGGTTCGGGATAGACGGTCTGTTCTTCCTTGATACGTTGTGATACGAGGTGGACATTTCAAACTGGGCTTTGATCCCAGGAAAGGGGGTTTAGAGATGAGTTCAGTCTCATTCAATATCGACGATGCGGTGCTGCAAAAAGCGCGGCAGCGCGCCCAAAGCGAAGGGCAATCGCTGGATCAGGTGGTCTCGAAAATGCTCTACGAGTGGACGCTTGTCTGGTCGCCGCCAAGTGTGCCCAAGGGCGCGCAGCGATATACCGTCAAGCAGGGCGATACGCTGGCCCAGATCGCACTGCGCTTTTACGGCGACGCCAAGCGCTACATCGACATCGCTCAGGCCAACGGCATCACCAATCCGGGCATGATCCGCATCGGGCAAATCCTGATCATCCCCGATCTGAGCGCCCAGGCCGAACCCACGCCAACGGTCGTCCAGCCGACGCCGGTGTCCGGCACACCGGCGCTGGACATCGAGTTCATCCAGTCGCCGCACTATAATCAGCGCCCGGCAGGGAGCAAAATCTGGTGCATTGTGGTGCATGCCACGGCCAACAGCACGCTGGAAGGGGTGATCAAGTGGTTTCTGAACCCGCAAGCCTTTGTCAGCGCGCATTACAACATTGGCAAAGACGGGCGCATCGTCCAGATGGCGCTCGACGAGCAGCGCGCCTGGCACGCCGGCAAGAGCACCTGGAAGGGCGTCGCCGATGCCAACAACTATTCGATCGGCATCGAGCTGGTCAACCTGAACAACGGCCAGGACCCCTACCCGCCGGCGCAGTACAATGCAACGGTGGCCCTGTGCAAGATGCTGATGCAAAAATACGGCATCAAGGCCGAGGACATTGTCAGCCACAAGGCCATCTCGCTGAGCGGCAAGAGCGACCCGATGGGCCTGGACATGGATCAACTGCGCCGGGATGTCGTTAGCTGATCGTTGCAGCAGAAAGGAAGGTCTTGTGGACATTGTTCGAACCGAAGGGTTGAGCAAGGAATTCTTGCGCGGCGGCAGGCGTGGTCAGGAACAGATCAATGTCGCCGTCGAATCGCTCGACCTGACGATTCATGCCGGCGAGGTGTTTGGCTTTTTGGGGCCAAACGGCGCGGGCAAGACCACCACCGTGCGCATGCTCTGCGCGCTCGTTGCGCCCAGCCGGGGCAGGGCCTGGGTCGCCGGGCACGAGGTGGGGCCGGATAATGAAAAAATCCGCGGCCAGGTGGGCATTCTCACCGAAACGCCGGGCCTGTATGAACGCCTCGATGCCTCGACCAATCTCTCCTTTTTCGCCAAACTGTACGGTGTGAGCGATGTGCCGGGACAGGTGGAGAAATACCTCAAGATGCTCGGCTTGTGGGAACGGCGCAGCGAATTGGTCGGCGGCTTTTCCAAGGGTATGCGCCAAAAACTGGCTATCGCCCGCGCGCTGCTGCACGAGCCGCCGCTGCTCTTTCTCGACGAGCCGACCAGCGGTCTCGACCCCGACGCGGCAAAAATCGTGCGCGAGTTTATCGAAGAACTGCGCAGCGAGGGACGAACCATCTTTTTGTGTACCCACAACCTCGACGAGGCCGACCGCTTGTGCGATCGCATTGGGGTGATCCGCCAGCGGCTGATCCGCGTCGACACGCCGGCGCGGCTGCGACAGACATTGTATGGCAGCAGCGTGCTGGTGCGCTTGCGCGAGGTCGCGCCGGAGCATCTGGCGGCGGTCAGGGCGCTGCCTTTTGTGCAAGAGGTGGTCGAGGCCGATCACAGCCTGTCGATCCGGCTGGACGATCCCGAAACGCACAACCCGCAGGTGGTGCGCGCGCTGGTGCAGGCCGGAGCCGATGTGCAGTTTGTAGAGGAGGTCGAGCACTCGCTCGAGTCGGTCTATTTCGACCTGATGGCGCAGACCGGGCTGGAGGGGCAGGGATGAACGTCAACTGGGGACGGGTCTGGACGGTGATCGAAAAAGAATGGGCCGAAATGCGCCGCAACAAGATGATCGTCTGGTCGATGATCTTGATCCCGCTGCTGCTGGTGGCCATGATCGTCGGCACCGACTATATGATTGTGCGCATCGACCAAAAGGGCGGCGACACCGACGCCGACGAGATGCCGGTGCCGGATCAGCTCAAACACCTGCCGCCGGTCGAAGCGCTGCTGGTGCAGATGAACGAGCAGTACATGTTTTACCTGTTCATGATCCCGATGATGATGCCGGTGTACATTGCCGCGTTCAGCATCATCGGCGAAAAGCAGACCAAGACGCTGGAGCCGCTGCTGGCGACGCCGGTCACCACCTGGGAACTGCTGGCCGGCAAGAGCATCACGGCAACCGCGCCGGCGGTGATCGCCTCGTGGATCAGTTATGCGATCACTTTGGTGTGTCTTGGGCTGATCGTGCCGCCGACGGTCTTTGTTTACGCGGCCCGCGCGGTGTGGGTGTTGAGCATGCTGCTGCTCAGCCCGCTGCTGGCGCTGCTCTCGGTGCTCAGCGGGGTGATCGTCTCGTCGCGGGTCAATGATCCACGCACGGCGCAGCAAGTGACCGCGCTGTTCGTCCTGCCGGTCGTCGGCCTGAGTATGGTGGTGCTGGCGGGGTGGATTTTCATCAGCGTGCAGATGGTGCTCTATGCGGCGATGGTAACGCTGATCATTGACCTGCTGGTGCTCTATTTTGCGGTCAAGATGTTTCAGCGGGAGACGATTTTGACGCGGTGGAAATGACAAGCCTTTCTCGATCCCACGCGGGAGCGTGGGATCGAGAAAGGCTACCTGCCCTTTACAGCGAGGCTTCAGGACCAAACTCCAGTATGTTTCCCGGCCGGGGTTTGCGTGCTCGCCCCTGATCGTATTGCCCCCAATGCACCGCTTCCTCGATATACCTGGTCCTGGGTTGTTTCTCTTCATCGGGATACCCGAGGTACAGCATGCCCACCGCTTCGATGCCATCCGGGATGCCCAACTGCGCCTTGACTTTGCCCCGATCAAACCCACCGATGCACACCGTCCCCAGCCCCATCGCCGGTGCGGCGATCATGATGTTTTCCATCGCGCAGGCGCAGTCCACTATCCCGTAATCCTTCCAGGGGATGAACTCGTTGTTCCCGCAAATCACAATGATCGCCGTTGGATCATAACCTGCATACCGGTCGATACCTTTTTGTATCTCGCTTATCTTTTCTTCATCTTCTATGATGATGAAATCCCAGGGCTGGATGTTGCAGGCCGACGGTGCGGCCATGGCCGCCTTGAGCAGCGTTTCGAGTTTGTCTCGTTCGACGGGTTTGCCCTGGACAAACCGGCGGATGCTTCTCCGCGCATAGATTGCATTGAGGATAGGTTCTTGACAAGATTTCATGGACGATGCTCCTTTTTATCTCTTGGTGTGCGCTGGCACCCGCGCCCATTTTTTCGTTCCCACGCTCCCGCGTGGGAACGAAAAATATCAAAGAGTAGGTCGGGTTTCGTGCCTCGCCCCGACCTACTTACTCTCGCAGAGTTGTTTCAACCGTCAGAGGATTGTGCTGACTTTTCTGTGGACGTCGAGTTTACTTGAATGTTTTCTTGCACAACACGAACAAATTCGTCGAATTCTGAATCATCTGCAAACGCTCTTTTCGGCACAATCCAGGCTCGCGTCGCATCGTGAAAGATGTATGCATAGTCTTCTGTTGTTTCTATTTTACGAAATGAAACCCAAGATACCAAAGCCTCACTTCCATTTTCATCACGATATAGAATTCCCCGGTCTTTGAGCCATAATGCGGCTTCATCAAAACTCGATTTCATTTCGTGTGCGTCAAAATATTTGCTGTAATATTTTGCAAGTGGGTTTGGATAAAACCGATAAAGAATTGCTGCAGATAAAAGTACTACGCCAAACGCACCAAATAACATCAAAATGAGGAAAATGCCCGAGATTTCTGCGAAACGCTTCGCAAACTCGATGACGCATATATAAAACAGCATTCCAATGGCGGCTGAAACAGAGAATATAGCAAGACGAATTTGTCTTTGAATAAAGGGAGACTGCTTGGCTAAATATAACTGAAAGTTTACGAAATCATCTTTGGTAAGACGATAGCGAATAGGTGATGTAGCATCATTGTACATTGTGACTCCTCATTTCTTCTCGTATCTATATCAAGGTGCTGCCAGTTCTCAACGCCTTACCACCCAAAACGCCATACTCGATGCCCATTGGACGGTCTGGTTGAGCAGCGTGCGTTCATAGATCGCCCGCACCTGCTGCGCGCAGGTGGGACATTGTCCTCAGTATACCACATTTGAACGGACCAGACCAAAATTTTTCTCGATCCCACGCTCCCGCGTGGGGACGAGAAAGGTTTTACACACCCCGGTGCAGACTCGTCCACCAACTCGCCCGTATGCCGCACAAATCAAAAGGGTGTGTTTCATTTCAGTTGAATCGATGAGGAGTTTGGCACGCCTCGTTGTTCCACAACGCCGTGCCAAACGGCGCCATTTATGAGCCTAAAAGTGCCGCACGAGGGCGTGCGGCACTCCTCTAACTCAAATGAAACACACCCAAATCAAAAAGAGAGGTTGTCAAAAGAGCATAATCTATGGTACACTTATGAGAACAAATCTACTCGTTCGCAAAACAGCTCCACCAGCAGACGACCGCGTGTTGGACGTGCAAAGGAGGGCAACAGAAACATGAACACAGTACTTCAGAACAGCTTGATCATGCTTGCGATACTTTTGCCCGCAGCGATATTGGTTGCGCTCATAGTCCGGGTGCTAATCGGCCGCGGCATTATCTTTAAATTGTCCATTGCGACCTTGCTCGCGGTGATCATTGACGTCGAACTGGCATTTGTTCTGGGACAGCTCGGGCTTTCGGTCTTGAATGTCATCATCCTATATGGCATCGGTATCGCTTCCACGATAGGTGTGCTCTATGCCATGTTTCGCATCGTCGTCGCCCCCATTCAATCGCTGACCGGGATTGCGCAGGAAATTGCCCAGGGCAACCTGAAAAAGACGACCGACTATACGAGCAATGATGAAGTCGGCCAACTGGCCGACGCGCTGCGCGAAATGATCGTCAACCTGCGCGACCTGATCGGCCAGGTGCAGTTCGGCGCGCACCAGGTGGCTACCGCCGGGCAGCAAATCTCGGAGGCCGCCGAGCAGTCGGCGCAGGCCACGCAGCAAGTGGCGATGACCATCCAGCAGGTGGCCCAGGGCACCGCCGAGCAGACCGCGAGCATGACCAGGACGATGGGCACGGTCGACCAGGTGACGCGGGCCATCGACGGGGTGGCGCACGGCGCGCAGGAACAGGCCACCGCCGTAGCCCGCTCGGCCGAGATCACCGCCCAAATCTCATCGGCCATCCAGCAAGTGGCCGGCAACGCCCAATCCGGCACCGAAAGCGCCGTCCACGCCGCCCGAACCGCGCGCGCCGGCGTCGAGATCGTGCGCGAGACCGTGACGGGGATGGAAACCATCCGCGCCAGGGTCAACCTGGCCGTGCAAAAGGTGCAAGACCTGGGCCAGCGCTCGGAAGAGATCGGCGACATTGTGCAGACCATCGACTATATCGCCTCGCAGACCAACCTGTTCGCACTCAACGCGGCCATCGAGGCCGCGCGCGCCGGCGAACACGGCAAGGGCTTTGCCGTCGTCGCCGACGAAGTGCGCAAGCTGTCCGAGAATGCCGCCGGAGCGACCAAAGAGATCGCCGCCTTGATCAAGCAGGTGCAAAAGACAGTCGCCGAAGCCGCACAGGCGATGAACGACGGCGCGACCGAGGTCGAGTCCGGGGTCAAGCGCTCGAACCAGTCGGGCGAGGCGCTGCAAGCGATCCTCGAAGCGGTCGAGTCTACCAACCGCCAGATGGGCGAGATTTCGGCGGCGGCCCAGCAGGTGAATGCGTCGGCCAACGAGATGGTCGGGGCGATGGACACCGTCTCGGCCATCGTCGAGGAGAACACCGCCGCCACCGAAGAAATGTCGGCCGGAGCGGGCGACTTTGCGATGATGATCGAAAACATCACCAGCATCTCGGAAGAAAACAGCGCCTCGACCGAGGAGGTCAGCGCGACGGTAGAAGAGGTCAGCGCACAGGCCGAGGAAGTGACCGCTGCTGCTCAATCGCTGAACGAGATGGCCCAAAACCTGCAAGCGCTGGTGGCCCGGTTCAAGCTGTAGGCCAAGTATGACTTGCCTGGCCCGAAATGATTCGTCTCATCAAAGGAGGGCAAAAAATGGACCCAGAATACCTGATTTTCGGTGGCGCCGTTGTGATTGGCGTGCTTTTGATCATGCTGGTGGTGTACCTGATCTACCGGCGTGGCATCGCGCTGCGCCTGACAGCAATGATGTTGAGCTGCATTGCATTCGCGGCCATTATCGCTTTTTTCCTGGGCAAAGAAGGGATTGACCTGGCGCGAGTAGGCATTGCTATGCTCATTGCAGTACCGCCCATCGTGGGCGTTTTTATCATGATCGCCAGGCAAATCGTCAGTCAGGCCAAGACCGTGGCCGCGGCCGCAGCCAGCATTGCTCAAGGAGATGTCGAACAAACCATCGAGATAAAACGCAACGACGAATTCGGCGACATGGCCCAGGCTTTCCAGCGCATGATCGCTTATTTGCAGGAAACGGCCGCGGCTGCCGATTTGCTGGCTCAGGGCAACCTGACCACCAACATCAAGCCGCGCTCGGAAAAGGACAGATTGAGCAATGCCTTCCAGCGCATGATTATCTACCAGCAAGAGATGGCTGCTGCCGCGACAAACCTGGCACAAGGCGATCTGACCATTAGCGTCACGCCCCAATCGACTCAAGACCAACTGGGTAACGCCGTTGCCCAAATGATCGTCAACCTGCGCGACCTGATCGGCCAGGTGCAGGTCAACGCGCACCAGGTGGCTACCGCCGGGCAGCAAATCTCGGAGGCCGCCGAGCAGTCGGCGCAGGCCACGCAGCAAGTGGCGATGACCATCCAGCAGGTGGCCCAGGGCACCGCCGAGCAGACCGCGAGCATGACCAGGACGATGGGCACGGTCGACCAGGTGACGCGGGCCATCGACGGGGTGGCGCACGGCGCGCAGGAACAGGCCACCGCCGTAGCCCGCTCGGCCGAGATCACCGCCCAAATCTCATCGGCCATCCAGCAAGTGGCCGGCAACGCCCAATCCGGCACCGAAAGCGCCGTCCACGCCGCCCGAACCGCGCGCGCCGGCGTCGAGATCGTGCGCGAGACCGTGACGGGGATGGAAACCATCCGCGCCAGGGTCAACCTGGCCGTGCAAAAGGTGCAAGACCTGGGCCAGCGCTCGGAAGAGATCGGCGACATTGTGCAGACCATCGACTATATCGCCTCGCAGACCAACCTGTTCGCACTCAACGCGGCCATCGAGGCCGCGCGCGCCGGCGAACACGGCAAGGGCTTTGCCGTCGTCGCCGACGAAGTGCGCAAGCTGTCCGAGAATGCCGCCGGAGCGACCAAAGAGATCGCCGCCTTGATCAAGCAGGTGCAAAAGACAGTCGCCGAAGCCGCACAGGCGATGAACGACGGCGCGACCGAGGTCGAGTCCGGGGTCAAGCGCTCGAACCAGTCGGGCGAGGCGCTGCAAGCGATCCTCGAAGCGGTCGAGTCTACCAACCGCCAGATGGGCGAGATTTCGGCGGCGGCCCAGCAGGTGAATGCGTCGGCCAACGAGATGGTCGGGGCGATGGACACCGTCTCGGCCATCGTCGAGGAGAACACCGCCGCCACCGAAGAGATGTCGGCCGGCGCGGGCGACTTTGCGATGATGATCGAAAACATCACCAGCATCTCGGAAGAGAACAGCGCCTCGACGGAAGAGGTCAGCGCGACGGTGGAAGAGGTCAGCGCACAGGCCGAAGAAGTGACCGCCGCAGCCCAGTCGTTGAACGAGATGGCCCAGAACCTGCAAGCGCTGGTGGTCCGGTTCAAGCTGCCGGCCTAGAAAGTCGTCAACAATGGACAGGCAATTGATCGTCTTTCTGCTGGCCGATGAACAGTATGGCCTGGACATCCTCGCCGTTGACAGCATCATCCGCATGCAGCCGATCATCCGCGTGCCGCACGCGCCCGGCTTTGTAGAAGGGTTGACCTCGCTCCGGGGCGCCGTGCTCCCGGTCATCGATCTGCGCAAGCGTTTCGGCCTGTCCGGGCAAAAACTCGACGGCCCGTTTCCAGGCCGAGACGCCCGGAGTGAAACCCGGCGCATCGTCATCGTCGAACTCGGCGGGGTGCGCGTGGGCATGCTGGTCGATGCCGTATTGCAGGTGGTCAAAGTGCCTGCGCAAGCCATCGAACCGCCGGCGCCGATCATCATGACCCCCAGATCGGGCTTTATCAGCGGGATCGCCAAACTGGGCGAACGTCTGATCATCCTGCTAGACCTGGACAGGGTGCTGACTCGCGACGAGGAAACCGAGTTGCAGGATTTCCAGGCCCAGGACGCCCTTCAAGCCATCACAGAACCAACCGACGACGTATCCACGGCAGAAACCGGCGTATCCACGGCCCCAGGCCGGAAAAAATGATCTGCTGATTTTTACCAGCGTTCAAAACCACAGCACGGACAAGACGCGGAGACCGAGATGGCAAAATCGAAACCTGAAACCGATTTGAGCGACTTGTTTTCAGCGCCGGAAGGCACGACCCCGGCACAAGCCACCACGGACAGCGGGCCGGGCGTGGAAGCGGCCCGAGAGCCGACGCCAGCCATCGAAAAACCGCCGCAAGCGCCCAAAACAAGGAAAAAACCTCGCGCCGGTGCAGAAACGCCCGCGCCAGCGTCGGGCACAGATAAAGCCACGGCCCAGGCCGTCATCGCCCCCGCGTCCGCCGCTGGATGGCTCGATCCGGGCACAGACCCCGACGAACCGGCCGGGCCGGAACGACAACTGGTGATCGTCGGCCTGTCCCAAGAACAATACGGGATCGACATTGCCCGCATCGACAGCATCATCAAGATGCAGCCCATTACGGCCGTGCCGCGCGCGCCCGATTTCGTGCAAGGGATCACCAACCTGCGCGGCACCGTGCTGCCGGTGATCGATCTGCGCCAACGCTTCAACCTGAACGCGCTCGATCCCACGCCGGACACGCGCATCGTCGTTGCCGAGATCGGCGGCAACAAGGTCGGCGTCATCGTCGATGCGGTCATCGAAGTGCGGCGCATTCCTCAGGCCGCCATCGAACCGCCGTCACCGCTGCTCATGGCCAGGGAGGATTTCGGCAGCCGCACGGATTGCATCACCGGCATTGCCAAAATCAACGATGGACGGCTGATTATGCTGCTCGACCTGGAACCCATCGCCTCGACCGGCGACAAAGGCGGACGGTGAGGCAGCTCGACCGGGCCGAGCCGGTACACGCCAGACAGAGGATAGAGGATGGACAATCACTCGCTTTCCTTTGAAATCGAAGCCGAAGAAATCGCCATCTTTGTTCAAGACGTCAACGAGCATTTGCAGGCCATGGAAACCGGCATCCTGCAACTGGAACGCAAGGCGGACGCCCAGGTATTGAGCGCCGTTTTTCGCGCCGCGCACACCCTCAAAGCCATTGCCGCCACCATCAGCCACCGCCAGATGGCCGAACTGACCCATGCCCTGGAAGCGCTTTTTGAGGCCATGCGCGCGGGGCAGTTGTCCTTTACGCCATCGATTGGCGACGAACTGCTGGCCGCCCTCGATGCCCTGAAAGCGCTGCGCGACGAGGTCATCAGCTTGCAGCCCAGCGGCGTCGACGTCGCGGGCCTGGTCGAGCGGCTGCGCGCGCTGACTGCCCAAGACGACGCGCCGGCGCCGGCCGAACCCCTACCGGGCCACGCGCTGACGACCGAGCAGCATGCGCTGTTGCAGGCTTTTGTCCAGCGCTGCGACGCGGAAGGGTTTACGATTTTCGAAGTGCAGGTCGACGTACAGCCCGAAGCCTATGCGCCATCGGCGCGACTGCTGCAAGCCACGATGGCCCTGGCCGAGATCGGCGATCTGATCGCCCAGCAGCCCACGCAGCAGACACTTGTCGACAGCCCGCACCAAAGAACGCTCTGGCTGGTTCTATGTACCCCGGCCGCTCCTTCCGAAATCACGGCCTGCCTGGATGAAATCCAGGAATTGGCCGCATTCGAGGTGCGTCCATTTGAATGGGCGCCGGCCTCCATCGGCAGACCAGACGAGGCGGCCCCGCTCGACGCGACGCCAGCACGGCGCGAAACGCCCGCCGTATCTCCCGCACAAGATACCGACAAGACTGTGCGCATCAGCATCGAGCGGCTGGACACGCTGATGAACCTGGTCGGCGAACTGGTGACCAGCCGCACCCGGCTCAACCAGATCGAGGAAATGCTGCGCGAGCAGTATGGCAAGAACGAGCACACCGGCGCGCTGGGCGACATGTCCGGGCACCTGGGCCGCGTGGTCGATCAATTGCAGCAAGAAGTGATGCAAGCGCGGATGCTGCCCATCTCCAACCTGTTCGTCAAGTTTCCCCGGCTGGTGCGCGACGTGGCCCGCAGCGCCGGCAAGCAGGTCGATCTGGCAATCCGGGGCGAAGCCACCGAACTGGACCGCTCGATCATTGAAACGATCGGCGATCCGCTGATGCACCTGGTGCGCAACGCCATCGATCACGGGATCGAGCCGCCGGAAAAAAGAATTGCCGCCGGCAAATCGCCGGTCGGGACGGTGCGATTGAGCGCGGCGCACCGCGAAGGGCACATTGTCATCGCCGTGCAGGATGATGGCGGCGGCATCGACCCGGCCAAAACGCGCCAGGCGGCAGTGCGGCGCGGGCTGCTGTCCAAGGAAGAAGCCGCCCAGCTCGACGATCTGCGCGCGGTCAACCTGGTTTTTATGCCCAACCTGTCGACGGCCGAGCAAGTCACCGACGTGTCGGGGCGCGGCGTGGGCATGGATGTCGTCCAGACCAACGTCAAGCAGTTGGGGGGCACGGTGTCCGTCGAAAGCCAGGTGGGGCAGGGAACGACGTTTTCCATCACCCTGCCCCTGACGTTGGCCATCTTGCAAACGATGCTGGTTGCCCTGGGCGACGATGTGTATGCCATTCCATTGACCGGGGTGATCGAGTGCCTTTATCTGTCCGATCAGGTTCTGAACAGCGCCAAAGGCAGGCCGGTGATTCGCTGGCGCAACGAGGCCCTGCCGCTGCTCTCGCTGCGACAGGTCTTTGCCCATCCCCGGCTGTCTCCCGGCCCCGTCGATCCGACCAGACAGGCCATCGTCGTCGTCACCTGGGGCAATTTGCGCACCGGGCTGATCGTCGATCAACTCATCGGAAAACAAGAGATCGTGGTCAAATCACTCAGCCCGATCATCGGCAGCGTGGCTGGGCTTTCCGGCTGCACCATCCTCGGCGATGGACGGATCGCGCTGATCGCAGACATTGCCGGGCTGATCAACACCGTGATGGCCTGACCGGTTTCAAGGGGGTTTGTGTGAAAAGACGTTCATCTTTGTGGGACAATATCGTCGCCGATCCGCGCGGCGAAACACGGCTGGCCACGATCCAGGAGCACATCGCGCACAAACTCTCCAGCCTGGTCGGCCAATCCCTTCATCGCCAGGGCGTACCCATCCGGACTGTTCCTCTGACCGAGATCACCACCTACGCCGGCGACCCCGAAGCGCGAATGGTCGGCGTCTATTTGCAGATTCACGGCGATATGGAGGGGCAAGCCATCCTGCTCATATCGCCACAAGACGCCTTGACGCTGGTATCCTGGATGATGGACGAAATGCCGCGCGAGTTGGGGCTGCTCGAACGCTCTGCGCTGGGCGAAGTGGGCAACATTGCGCTGTCCGGCTTTTTGAATGTCATGGCACACCTGGCCCGTATCCCGCAGCGCATCTTTCCATCGCCGCCGGCGGTGATGGTCGACATGCTGGGGGCCATCCTGAGCCTGCTTGTGGTGCCCGTGTCGACCAAAAACAGATCGGAAGAGCGTCGTGTAGGGAAAGAGTGTAGGATAGGGTGTA
>CAYRXM010000047.1:0-31323 GCA_964428175.1 uncultured Anaerolineae bacterium | reverse complement strand
CACCACCACCCTCTCCTACACTCTTTCCCTACACGACGCTCTTCCGATCTAAAACACCACAGAATTAACTCGATAAACACCTCCCTTCCTATCCCAAATCATCTGGGACTGAATGCGGATGCAGAGCTTGCACCGGATTGTTCACAAGATCGTTGTCTGACAGTCGCTTTCATTGCCGGCAATGACCTTGGCGGATAGGCCTTAAAAGGATGGGTGGCAAACTGCTTTCTCGCAAAAAACTCCCGTGTCGCGGCCAGATGGTTTTCCTTCTAGGCCTTGCACCTTATTAGACTACACGGCCTGGCCGTGTCCACGGCCCTTCTCAAGTGCTACAGATTGTCGTTCGATCAGCCGGGGGGCAATAACGGCTTTGGCCAGATTGGACGCCGGATATTCGATTCGATTGATGAGCAACTGCACGCCCAATCTGCCCATTTCGGTCTTGTCCACATGCATCGTGGTCAAGGCGGGAAAAACGCAATTCGCCGGATCGATGTCGTCATAGCCGATGACTGAAACCTGTTCCGGCACATTCCATTCCAGGTTGCGCAATACGTCCATCACAGTAATGGCGACATCGTCGTTTACGGCAAAAATCGCCGTGATTTGTGGGTGCTCTTGCAGCAGCAGCGTGGTGGCGGCGACGATTTCTTCAATGTCGGTGAAATGGCATTCGGCGATATAGCGCTCGGCGATGCCCGCGTCCGCCAATGCCCGGATGTATCCCTCGTAGCGATCGCGGATGCTCGGATACATCTGGCGATAGCTGCCCACAATGGCAATATGCCGGTGTCCCTTGTGGATCAAGTGTGTCACCGCCTGGTATGCACCATTCAAGTTGTCGGACAACACTGCATCATACACATCCGTCGATGCATAAGCGTCCACCAGGACGATGGGGCGCGACAATCGCTTGATGGCCTGCAACATGCTGTTGTTCAAGAACGTTCCAACTACCAGAAACCCTTCGACGGCGCTTGTCTCAAGCAAAATACGCGGCAGTTCGACGGGATAGTTGTTTTCGTCTACGGTTATTGCTGCATAGAACAGATTGATTTTCTTCCGCCGACACGCCGCTTCGATGCCGGTTACGACGTGCAGGTAGAATTGATTGGCCTGCGGAATGGCGTCTTGATCGACCTTGACGACAAAACCGATATTGCTTATTAAAGACGTAGCAGAAGAGATTTGCTCGTTGAGAACGTAACCCAGTTCTTTGGCGACGCGCATCACCCGTTGTCGGGTTTCGGTTCCAACGCCTGGTTTTTCACGCAAGACGAGAGAAACGGTAGAGAGCGATACCCCACTTTGTTCTGCAATCTCGGCCATAGTGACGCGTTCGTTGGCAGGCAAATTACTCTCCCGGTCACTAAAAATTCTAATAAAGATTTAGCGTAGTATAGTTCTTTTCGGTATCTTTGTCAAGCGCGACTTGATAGCTCGTTACAGCCATGCTGGCAGGGGACAGCCATTGGGCAGGGGTGCGGGAAATCGAGGTGTGAGCGGTGAACATTGCTCCAGAGGGGATGGTTTGGCCGGCTTGCGAATTCTCACTCACTTATCGTGGGGAACAAAATCCGGTGCATGCCGCTGCTGTCGCCAGGTAGGATTGTTGATCATGCGGCCCGGCAGGCAAGGTGCGAGTACAGCGAGCACCTTGCCTGCCGGTGAGCTTGATCCGCCTGTCGGGGCCGGCCTCAATGATCGCGCCGGCCTGGCGACCGGACGATCCAGCGTCCGTGACAGGCTCGTTATCGCCCGGAACCGCCGTTCAAAACCCTGCTCTTGCCAAATCAATTGGAATGGAACCGGGTTTTGCTGTCCCAAATCCTCGCACAACGGGCCAGGATTTTAAGGGACAGGCACTGTCAGGCACTATCCGGCACTCTTGCTCGACATGAATCGACTGACTTTGGTGCCGCACTCTGGGCAAGTGCCCTTGGCTACCCGCCGGCCCTTGTCCGTCTCTTCGACGGCACCATTCTTGATCATTTGCTTTTTACGACATTTTACACAGTAGCCTTCGAATTCCATTGTGAAACCTCCTTAAATTGATAAATATGATAGGTCGAGTTTGCACTCGCCTCTGAAACGAGATTGCGACCAAGCACCCGGTTTGTGCCTTTTCGGGCCGCTGATCGTCCCCCCGCTTGCCACGAAACAAGAATCTGGAACAAGGTACCATCTTGAGATTGTTTATGATGTAAAGAATAACACATAGTGAGAGTTTTGTCAATCCGTGATGACGCGGTATGTCGCGCCGGGCGTTTGACAATCGCTTCCAGCCATGCTATGCTTGCGCGAGTTCGAACGATTGGGTACGTTTTCGAGCAATTTACCAGGAGGTTGACGATGGAGTTCACAAAACTGGTTCAACAGCGTTACAGCGTGCGTGCCTACCGACCCGACCCGGTGCCGGACGAGGCGTTACAAAAGGTGCTCGAAGCGGCGCGGCTGGCTCCCACAGCGGCCAACCGGCAGGCTTTTGGCTTGATCGTCGTTCACACCGAGGGGCGCAGAGACGAATTGGGCCGTGTCTACAGTCGCCCCTGGCTGGCCGACGCGCCGATCGTGATCGCCGCCTGCGGCATCCCGGCCGCCAACTGGGTGCGCCGCGATGGGCGGAATTACGTCGATGTCGATGTGGCGATCGTGATGGATCACCTCATCCTCGCCGCCGCCAACGAGGGACTGGGCGCCTGCTGGATCGGCGCGTTCGATCCCGACGCCGCGCACGAGGTGTTCGGTCTGCCCGAAGGCGTGGAGCCGATTGCGCTGACCCCACTGGGCTACCCGGCCGATGAGTGGCGGCCCAAGAATCGCAAAGAACTGGCCGAACTGGTGCACCACGAGCGCTGGTAAAACCGGCGCTAGATTACTGGCGACAGACCACTGACGACTGTCGCGGATACTATGTATCCGAGCAGTTGCCGTTCAACACAAGGAGACAACGATGTCAGAAACAGTTCCCCTGCGCAGTGAAATCCCCGATCAATTCAAATGGAACGCACCGAGCGTATTCGCGTCGACCGAGGCGTGGCAGGCCGAGTTTGAAGCCGTCGCCGCCCGGCTGCCCGAGGTCGCCCAATTCAAGGGCCGTCTCGGCGAAGGGCCGGCGATCCTGGCTCAAGCGATGGAGGCGATTGACGACCTGCTCATTCGCACGGGCAAACTTTTTGTTTACGCCTCGATGAGCCAGTCCGTCGATATGACCGATCAGGTGGCGATCCGGCGCGCCGGGCAGGCGCAAGGCCTGATGGGCCGTGTCCGCGCAGCGGTGTCCTTTGTCGATCCGGAACTGCTGGCGATAGGCCAGGATGCGCTGCGAAAATGGATCGCCGAAGAAGGGCGTCTGGCCCACCTGGGTCATTACCTCGACGACCTGTTCCGCCAGCAAGCCCACGTCCGCTCGGCCGAGGTCGAAGAAGTGCTGGGCATGCTTTCCGACCCGTTTCGCGGCACGGGATCGATGGCGGGCATGCTGGCCAACGCCGATTTCAAATTCAAGCCGGCGGTGGGGAGTGAGGGCAGGGAATACCCTGTCACCCAGGGCACGCTGGGCAAGCTCCTGGCCGATCCCGACCGTGAGGTGCGGCGCACGGCCTGGGAGCATTACGCCGACGAGTATCTGGCTCACCGCAACGCGCTGGCTGCCTGCCTGGCTACCTCGCTCAAGCAAAATGTGTTCGAGATGCGCGTGCGCGGCCACCCGTCTACCTTGGCGGCGACTCTGTTCGAGCACAACGTTCCGGTCGAGGTTTTCCACAACCTGATCGACACGTTCCGCCGCAACCTGCCCACCTGGCATCGCTATTGGGCGATCCGCCGCCGTGCGCTCGGTGTCGACCAACTGCATCCCTACGACATCTGGGCGCCGCTGACCGACGCGCAGCCGCACGTGCCTTACGAGCAGGCCGTGGCGTGGATCTGCGCCGGCCTCGCACCGATGGGCGAGGAGTACGTCGAGCGAGTGCGCCAGGGCTGCCTGCGCGATCGCTGGGTAGATGTCTATCCCAACCAGGGCAAGCGCAACGGTGCTTTTTCGTCGGGCAGTTACGGCACGTATCCCTTTATCATGATGAGCTACAACGACAACCTGTTCAGCCTGAGCACGCTGGCCCACGAGCTGGGCCACTCGATGCATTCCTACCTCACCCGCCAGCACCAGCCGTTTCGCTACAGCCGCTACGCGCTCTTTGTCGCCGAAGTGGCCTCGAACTTCCACCAGGCGATGGTGCGCGCGCACCTGCTGGCAACTAACCCCGATCCGGCCTTCCAGGTGGCGCTGATCGAAGAGGCGATGTCCAATTTCCACCGCTACTTTTTCATCATGCCCACGCTGGCCCGCTTTGAGCTGGAGACGCACGGGCGGATCGAGCGCGGCGAGGGCCTGACCGCCGATGACATGATCGGCCTGATGGCCGACCTGTTTGACGAGGGCTATGGCGGCGGGGTGCAGGCCGACCGCGAGCGCGAGGGCATCACCTGGGCCACGTTCAATCACCTGTACGTCGATTACTATGTCTACCAGTACGCCACCGGCATTTCCGGCGCGAACGCGCTGGCCCAGGGCATTTTGTCCGCGCAGGAAGGCGCAGTCAACCGCGCAGCGGTGGACCACTCAGCGGTAGACCGCTATCTGAGCTTCCTCAAGGCCGGCGGCTCGCTGTACCCGCTGGACGCGCTCAAGCTGGCCGGCGTCGATCTGACCACACCCGCGCCGGTCGAGGTGGCGTTTGGTGTCCTCGCCGGGCTGGTGGATCGGCTGGAAAAACTGGTTGGATAGGACAGGCCGGGTTTTCTCGTTCCCACACAGAGCGTGGGAACGAGAAAACAGGTCAAGAGGTGTGTATGAGCCTGCAAACAGATCGCATCAAGTCACTGCAATTCGACTATCCGGAATACATCCCGATCAGCGCGGGGATTTTGCCCGCCGCGTGGATGAAATACCGCGACGCGCTGGACGAGATCGTCGCCCGCCATCCGATCCTGTTCAACGACTACCGCCGGGGCGACCGCGACTATGACCAGGTTGGGGGGACGTATGTGGCTGGCGAGCACGTTGACGTGTGGGGCTGCGTGTGGAGCAACCTGCACACCGGCATGGAAGCCATCGTCACCGGGCACGCCGCGCCGACGCGCCCAAGTGTCCACGCGCTCCAGATTCCGGAGCGCGATGTGGGCCTGCCGCACGGCTTTATGTTCCTGCGTCTCACCGACCTGCGCGGCTTTCAAGAGGCCATGCTCGACTTTGCCGAAGAGCCGCCCGAACTGCCCATGTTGATCGACAAAGTGCTGGCCTACAACCTGCGCCAGGCCCGCCTGCGCCTGGACGACCTGCGTGCGCGCGGCGAAACGGGCAGCATCCTCTACTTTGGCGACGACCTGGGTATGCAAGATGCCCTGCCGATCAGCCCGCGCCAGTGGCGGCGCTATCTCAAGCCGTGTTATGCGCAAATCTATGCGCCGTTTCGCCAGGCCGGGTATTACGTTTATATGCACAGCGACGGGCACATCCTGGAGATCATCCCCGATCTGATCGACTGCGGCGTGCAGGTGATCAACCCACAGGTGCGCGCCAACGGCATCGACGGCCTGGCCCAGGTGTGTAAAGGCAAGGTGTGCGTCGATCTCGACCTCGACCGGCAGATGTTTCCCTTTGGCACGCCGCAGGACATCGACGATCACATCCACGAGGCGGTAGACCGGCTGGGTTCGCCGCAGGGCGGGCTGTGGCTCAAGGCCGAGATCGGCCCGGATGTACCGCTGGAAAACATCGAAGCCATCTGCGCTGCGCTGGAGCGATATCGAGCCTATTTTCGCTAAAGTTGATTCGACAAGGAGCATTCAATGGGCATCAGTCTGGGATTGGTCGGCCTGGGGTCGTTCGGCAGCCAGTTTGCCGATTTGTTTGCCAGCCACCCGCTGGTGGATCGCATCGCCCTGTGCGACCGCGAGCCGGAGCGTGTGGCCCGCTTTGCGCAAAAGGAAGGCTGGAAAGCCAAATTCAGCCCGCGCGATGTGTACGAGTCGCTGGACGACATCTGCCGCAGCGACCTCGACGCGCTGGCCCTCATCACCCAACCCTGGCTGCACGCGCCGCAGTGCGTCCAGGCGATGGAGGCCGGCAAGCACGTCTACAGCGCCGTGCCGGTGATCAGCATTCCCGACGATGACGAGATTTTGGGGTGGTGCGACCGGCTGGTGGAGACCTGCCGCCGCACCGGGCAGCACTATATGCTCGGCGAGACGACCTTTTTCCACCCGCAGGCTATGTACTGCCGCCGCCGCGCGCGGCAGGGGGATTTTGGTCCATTCGTCTACAGCGAAGGCGAGTACCTGCACGATGTCGATTGGCCGGCGTCCAATCTACGCCGGGTGCAAGAGAGCCGCCTGAACAGCCAGGCCGGGCAAGAGTGGCTGGCGCTGGAAGCACAGTATCGCGAGCGCGGCGTGCGCGGCGGCCCAATGCACTATCCCACCCATTCGATCAGCGGGCCGATCAGCATCATGGCGGCCCCGGCGATCAAGGCGTGTGCCTGGGGCTATGCCAATCGCACCGCCGATCCCTACTTTGCCGACGCGGCGTTCAGCAACGAGACGGCGCTGTTTTACATGCGCAATGGATCGACGATGCGCATCTGCGAATGCCGTGAAATCGGCATTCCGGGGCGGGAGACGTTTCGCATTTACGGCACCAAGGGCAGTTTCGAGCATGATCGGTGGTGTACGGTGCAGGGCTGTACCCCGCTGACCGTCGACGAGATGCGCGATCCGCTGCCGCCGGAGGTGGTAGAAGCGTTTCGCGCCGGGGCGGGTGAGCATTTCTACGGCGGGCACGAGGGGTCGCACGCCTACCTGGTTCACGAGTTTGTCGATGCGGTGGCTCACGACCGCGTGCCGGCGATCAATGTCTGGGAGGCAGTGCGTTACATGGCCGCCGGGGTGACGGCGCACCAGTCGGCGCTGCGCGATGGAGAAATCCTCGCTGTGCCGGATTGGGGTGATGCGCCGTTGTAATAAAATCCCCGGTTTCTCTAAGAAATCGGGGATTTATCTTACACATTAAATCGGATATTCAAGATGTCGCCGTCCTGCACGGCGTAATCGCGTCCCTCCAGCCGGAAGCGGCCGGCCTTGCGCGCTTCGGCCATCGATCCGGCGCGGATCAAATCGTCATAGGCCACCACCTCAGCGCGGATGAACCCACGGGCCAGGTCGGAGTGGATGGCCCCTGCCGCCTCCACCGCCTTGGCGCCCTTGTCCACCGTCCACGCGCGCACCTCGTCTTCGCCCACCGTGAAAAACGACTGCAAGCCGAGCAGGTCGTAACTGAGGCGGATCAGCCGGTTCAGCCCCGGCTCAGTGATGCCGTATTCCTGCAAAAACATTGCGGCCTCGTCGCCCTCCAGTTGGGCGATTTCCATCTCGAGCTGGCCGCGCAGACAGATCACCTCGCTGCGGCGGTGGCGATAATCGACGTATTGCGCCGGATCGGCTGCGCCGCCTTCGCCGACGTTGAGCGCCACCAACGTCGGCTTGAGGGTCAGCAGTTGAAAGCCGCGCAGCCGTTTTTCCTCCTCCGGAGTCAGATCGAGATCACGGGCCGGAATTTCCTGCTCCAGGTTTTCCTTGATCCGCATCAGCAGGTCGAACTCGTGTTGATCGGCCTGGCGGGTGGGATACGCGCCGCGCTTGTCCAGGTCGTGCGCCAGCCGCTCCATCCGCCGGTCGACCACGGTCAGGTCGGAGAACAGGAATTCGAAATCGAGCGCGGCCAGGTCGCGCGCCGGGTTGACCCCGCCTTCAGAATGGGGCACGTTGTCGTCCTGAAACGCGCGCACCACGTGCAGCAGCGCGTCGTTTTGGGCGATGGCGTTAAACAGCGCGCCGCTCAGGCCGCCTTCTTTGCCCATGCCGGCCTTGAGGCCGGCAATGTCGTTGTATTGAATCCGCGCGTATGTCGTCTTGCGCGGGCTAAACATCGCGCTCAAGCGGTCGACACGAGGGTCCGGCACCTGGACGATGGCCGTGTTTACCTCGACCTGGCCGGTGTTGTAGGCCCCAGTTTCGGCTTGACTGCGAGTCAGCGCGTTAAAGATGGTGGTTTTGGTGCTGTTGGGCAGCCCCACAATACCAATTTGCATCGTTCGTATCCTCCACAGGCACATAGAAGGGGCACAGCGCGAATGCGTTGCATCCGATTGCTGTGCCCCTATGCATGGGCGCTATTTTATCACAGAAAACGAGTTTTGTCCACAGGGACTAGACGGTGTCGACAAGCTCAACCAGCATTGATGAGTCTCCTGAAAAAAGTCTCTCACGCCAAGTCGCATCCAACCTTCGGTTGGCGACGCAAAGATTGTTAAAATAGTCTTTGAGTTCTGTATTTATACCAAAACTTGGCGACTTGGCGTCTTTGCGCGAGTTCTTTCAGTGGAGTCATATTGATAGTCCCTGAAATGACAGCGCGGCGAGGATGCCCCAAAAAACTATGTTCCAGCCGACCGATGTTGGGCTTGATCAGTGCAAGGATCATAAGACCGGCAGCGTAAAGTAGAACAGACTGCCCCGCCCGACCTCACTTTCGACACCGACCTCGCCGCCCAGTTTGTTGATGATGCGTTTGACGATGGACAGGCCCAGGCCGTGGCCCTCGATCTTGGCGTCGCGGCCGAGGCGGGTAAAGAGACCAAACAACTGTTCTTGCTGCTCGGGGCGGATGCCTGCGCCGTTGTCGCGCACCCAAAAACGCGCTACCGGGGCGCTGTCGGAGGTCTGTTCGACGGTCTCATCGGCGCCCAGCTCGATGCAGGGCGGCTCGCCACCGTATTTGATGGCATTGCTGACATAGTTGGTCCACACTTCTTCAATCCACGGGCCATAACCGAGTGCGACCGGCCAGTGTTCGGGCAAGACCAGTTCGACCTGGTGCTCATCGATCAGCGGGGACAACCGTTTTGTTACCTGGCTGACCACGGCGGCCATATCTAGTGGGCCGATGTCAATGTCATCCAGCTTGCGCACGCTGGCCAGCAAGAGCAGTTCGTCGACAATGCTGGACATTTTTTGCGCGTTTTGGGTGATCACGTGCAGGCCGTCGCGTACCTGTTCGGGGTTGATGCGGTCGTAGCGGTGTTCGAGGAGCATCCCGTAGCCAACCAGCGCGGTGAGCGGCGTTTTCAAGTCGTGGGCAACGGTGTGGGCAAAAGCGTCCAGTTCATTGTTGCTCGCTTCCAATTCGGCGGTGTAGGCGCGAAGCGCTTCTTCGGCGGCCTGCCGCACCAGAATTTCTTGCTGGGCCAGTTCATACAGGCGCACCTGGCGGATGGCAATGGCTAGCAGTGCCGCGATCTCGATGATCGCGGTGATGTGCTCATGATTGAACACGTTCGGCGTGCGGGCCTCAAGATGCAGCGTGCCGACCAGTTCCTCGCGCGCCATCAACGGCGCGATCACATAAGAGCAGACGCCTTCTTGGAACAAGATTTGCTGCATCGGCGAGCGGTTGGTTACGGTCTCCAGGTTGCCTACGCCCAGCACGTTGCCCTGGCGGAGCAGCGATTCGTCCAACACGCATTGGCGGGCCTGGACATCGCTGGCCAGGGCCAGGTCGCCGCTGGACTCGGCGGCCAGCGTCTTGCACTCCCCGTCCTGGGACATTTCGATCACGATCACCCGCTGGCAGGGCACCAACTGGCGGATGCGCCCCACGGCGGCCACGGCGATGGTTTCCGGCGAATGCGCGGCCAGGATCGATTGGTCGATCTCGTGCAGGGTTTGCAGGCGCACGGCAAAGCTGCGCAAAATCTCTTCGCGGCGGCGGCGGTCGGCCAGCTCCTGTTCAAGTTGGGCGTTTTTCTGTTCGAGCCGGTTTTGAAGCTGCCGGATGGTCAGGTGGGTCTGGATGCGGGTCAGGATTTCTTCGATTTGGAAGGGCTTGGTGATGTAATCCACTCCGCCGGCGGCAAAGGCTCTCTTTTTGTGGTCCAGCCGGTCCGAGCCGCTGACAAAGAGGATGGGAATGTCGCGCGTTTGCGGGACGGCTTTGAGCATCTCGCACACTTCAAAGCCGCTCATGTCGGGCATAAAAATGTCGAGCAAGATCAGATTGGGGAATGACTGCTGCGCCAGCGAGATCGCTTCACTGCCGTCGCTTGCCACCAGAGTCGTATACCCTTGATGTTTGAGTACTTGATGCAGTGTGGCGCGGTCGATTGCGTCGTCATCGGCGATCAGGATAGTCACTTGGGATGAATTTTGCATTTCTCTCACACCTGGTCATCCATTCAACGTGATCCGGCTCCTTTGTTTATTAGAGTATCATATAACCCCGCTCTTGTCAAACAAAACAATGCAAAATGATGCACGTCGACATGGCTTAATGGCTCGACCAGGCCGCATCGATGGCGATCTCGATGTTCCACTCGGACAGCGTGGCGTCGGGGGCGCGTTCGGCCCTTTCGGCGACCTGCACGATCCGCGCGCGGGTGATGCTGGTCAGGTCGGCGCGGGCAGCGCACAGCATGTCGGCCAAGTCCCGGTCGGGCACGGCGATGTGCAGGCCGGCCAGCTCGCTGCCCAGCGACAGGCTGTGCTCGCTTTTGTAACGGCGCACGGCGGTGGCGATCTGGCACAGGATTTCACCGTGGGTTTCGGCCTCGGCGTTACCAGGCGCGTTTTCTGAGAACGATTCGTCGGCAATCGGCCAGCATGCGGCGTGGATCGAGGCCGTCTCCGCGCCCTCAAGGGTG
This sequence comes from uncultured Anaerolineae bacterium, assembly GCA_964428175.1. Taxonomy (GTDB): domain Bacteria; phylum Chloroflexota; class Anaerolineae; order JAFGEY01; family JAFGEY01; genus CAYRXM01. The sequence continues at coordinate 20,569 of CAYRXM010000047.1, read as the reverse complement.
CGGCCGGCAAACAGGTGGCGGTAAATCGCCTCGCTGATGTAGGGCAAAAAAGGCGCGAACAATTTGAGCACGGTCAGCAGCGTGTGGCGCAGCGCATACTGCGCCCCGGCGCGGCTCGCGTCTTGCTCGTCGTAGAGCCGCAGTTTAGCCATTTCCAGGTAATTGTCGGCCAACTCGGTCCAGAAGAAATTTTCCACTTCGCTTTTGGCCGCGGCGTGATCGTACTGCTGCATAAGCCGGGTCGTCGTTTCGATCAAGCGCCGTGCGCGCGCGAGAATCCAGCAGTCGGCGGGCGAAAGCATGGCCGGCATTCCGGCAGGCTGATCATCGTGTAAAAAAGGTTCGCTGAAACGGGCCACGTTCCACAGCTTGTTGACCAGTTTTTGCCCCAGCGCGATCTTGTCTTCGCTGATCACCGCGTCTTTGCCCAGGCCGGTGCTCGCCGCCCAGTAGCGCACCGCGTCGGCCGAATATTTGTCGATCATTTCCTGCGGCGACATCGGCCCACCGCCGCGACTCTTGCTGATCTTGCCCATCCCTTCCCCGGCGATGCCCCAGCCCGAAATGGCAATGTCGGACCAGGGCAGCCGATCAAAGTGGTGCAGCGACTTGACGATGGTGCAAAAGGCCCAGGTGCGGATGATGTCGTGTGCTTGCGGGCGCAGCGCCATCGGCCAGACCTTGCCGTACAGCGCCGGGTCGTCCCCAAATCGCCCGGCGATCTGCGGACTCATCGACGAGGTGGCCCAGGTATTCAACACATCCGTCTCGGGCGAAAAATCCCGGCTCCCGCACGAACACGGCGCGGCAGGTTGGCTGCGCAGCGGATCGACCGGCAGTTCGTTTTCATCGGCCACGATTACTGCGCCGCAGGCCCGGCAGTACCACACCGGAAAGGGCACGCCAAAGGCGCGCTGCGACGAGATGCACCAGTCCCAGCTCAGGCTTTCCACCCACTGGCGGTAGCGCGCGCGCATGTGGTCGGGATGCCAGGCGATCTGCTCGCCGGCGTCGATCAACTGCGCTTTGAAATCGAGCACCCGCACAAACCACTGCGGCAGCACGATGTATTCCACCGGCGTGTCGCAGCGCTCATGCACGCGCACCGATTGCTCGATCGAGCGGCGGGCCAGCAGTATTCTTTGTTCTTCAAGCGCCCGGACAATGTTTCGCCGGGCCTCATCCAGCGGCTGCCCGGCGAAAGGCCCGGCGGCTTCGCTCATCCGCCCATCCGGCGTGATTGCCTCGATCAGCGGTAGATTGTACACGTGCCACCACTCGATGTCGGTCACGTCGCCAAAGGTGCAGCACATCACTGCCCCGCTGCCTTTGTCCGGATCAGCGCGCCGGTCGGCCAGGATGGGCACGCGCTGCCCCCACAAGGGCACCGTCGCTTCCAGGCCGTGCAGGCCGGCGAAACGTGGATCGTCGGGATGCACGAACACGGCCACGCAGGCTGGGAGCAGTTCGGGCCGCGTGGTGGCGATGGGCAGCGTCTGGCCGCCGTCCAGCCCGAAGGCCAGCGTGTAAAAGGTACTTGGGCGTTCCAGATCGTCCAGTTCGGACTGGGAAAAGGTCGTGTGGCACTCGGTGCACCACAACGCCGGTGCTTTTTTGCGATAGACCAGGCCCTTGCGGTAGAGATCGATGAATGACCACTGGGCGATGCGGGTGCTCTCGGCGTCGATGGTGCGGTAGGTGTAGCGCCAGTCGACCGACAGCCCCAGCCGCCGCCACAGCGCTTCGTATTCCTGCCCCACTTTCAGCCCCACCGCCCGGCAGCGTTCGATGAATGCCTCATGCCCCACGCCGGCTTCGCTGATCCCTTCCAGCTTTTCGACCAGCCGGGTCGTGGGCAGGCCGTTGTCGTCGTAGCCCATCGGGTAAAAGACATTGTGTCCCATCATTCGCCAAAAGCGGGCTACAAAGTCGGTCTGGCTGTACGAATAGGTGTGTCCCAGGTGCAGCTTGCCCGACACCGTCGCCGGCGGTGTGTCGATAGTGTAAACCGGTGCGTCGTCGCCGAGCACAAATTGATAAACGCCTTGCTCCTGCCAGAATGCGTCGAGTTCAGGTTCCTGGGTTCGCGGATTATAACGCTTGGGTATGCTCATCGTGTCCTCCTGTTCAAAACAAAAACGCCCTTTCATCCGGGAAAGCACAAGCTTTCCGAGGACGAAAGGGCGTTCCCATTCGCGGTACCACCTCGATTTGGCGCGCGTTGCCGCAGCGCCACACTCGTCGCCCCGACCATCATCAGGGCTTTGCTGTAACGGGCATTCCGTGCCGGTCTACTCGCGGCGACCAAATCGCCGGTTTCTTCGGCAGTCCATTCCGGGCGACGTTCGGTGGGGGCAACCTGCGGGGGCTTGCAGCCTATGGCCCGCCTTCTCTATCAGGTTTGAACCGCCTACTCTTCCCGGAGAAAATTGTCTATTGTGTTGTTGATTCAATTATACACCGACTCGGGTCCGGGGTCAATTTCGAATTGCAGCGCAATTCGAATTGTGCTGCAATTCGAGGTTACCAATCCGTCACCGAGCCATCGTCTTCGAGATAGCGTTCCGGGTTGCGCCAGTCATGGTCGATCTGGCCTTCCAGCGCGTCCTCATCCAGTTCGACGCCCAGGCCGGGCGCGGTGGGCAGTTCAATGAAGCCGTCTTTGACTACGAACGGATTCTTGAGATAGCCCTCGCCCAGGGTGACGTGTTCCTGGGCGACAAAGTTGGGGATCGTCGCGTCGAGCTGGATGCACGCCGCCAGCGAGATCGGCCCCAGCGGGTTGTGCGGCGCGATGCCGGCGTAATAGGCTTCGGCCATCCCGGCGATCAACCGCACTTCCAGGATGCCGCCGGCGTGACACAGGTCGGGCTGGAGGACACTGGCGGCCCCTTTTTCGAGCAGTTCGCGAAAGCCCCACTTGGTAAAGATGCGCTCTCCGGCGGCGATGGGCAGGTGCGTGCCGCGCGCGATGTCGGCCATCACGTCGACGTTCTGGCACTGGCACGGCTCTTCGATGAACATCGGCTGGTAGGGCTCCAGTGCCTTGATCAGCAGTTTGGCCGTCTGCGGGCTGATCGCGCCGTGAAAGTCGATGGCAATATCAGCTTCCGGCCCGGCGGCCTCACGTAGCGACCCAAAGTACGCCGCCGCCCGGTCGACAAAGCCCGGCGTCTCGACGATCCGCGCCGGCCGTCCGCCGTGCACGCCTGTCTTGAACGCAGTGAACCCCTGAGCCAGCCATTCCTTGATCCCTTGGGCGTCGCTGACGTGCTTGTACATGCGAATGCGCTCGCGGGTCGGGCCGCCGAGCAGCCTGTAAACCGGCACGCCCAGCGCCTTGCCCGACAAATCCCACAGCGCCTGCTCGACGCCGCTGAGCGCGCTGGTCAGGATCGGCCCGCCGCGATAGAAAGCGTGGCGGTACATCGCCTGCCAGTGATGGACGATGCGGGTTGGGTCCTGGCCGACCAGGTAGGGGGCCAGCTCGGCGACGGCCTGGGCACAGGTCAGCGCGCGACCTTCGAGGATCGGTTCGCCGAGGCCGACCAGTCCCTCGTCGGTGTGAATTTTCAAAAAGAGCCAGCGCGGTTTGACCAGAAATGTTTCCAGTTTGGTGATCTTCATGGCCTGTCCTTTCAACGGGTTCGAGTAACGGTTACGCTCCGCTCGATCCATCGGGCGGTGTGTCGCGCCTGGATCGAATCACAGCGCCAATCATGGGTGCGATGCGCGCAAAATCTGCGTCGCCGCGCACGATCAAATCGGCGTGGACGCGCGATGGTTCGACGTAGCGTGCGTGGCCGACCTTGGCCGATTCCAGGTAATAGTTGGCGATCGTCTGCGCGCTGTGGTCGGGGAGTGGATCGTTGGTGTGACCCAGATTGCGCACCAGGCGGCGCAGCGCGCGCGTGTCGTCGTCCAGGTCGACGAACAGGCGCAGGTGCAGCCGCTCGCGGATTTCGGGCCAATGCAGCACCATCAGTCCCTCGATGAGCAGCACGTCCGGCGCGTCGGCGGCCAGTGTCCGTGCGTCCAGATCGACCAGAAAGCGGGGCAGGTCGAGCGAGTCGGGGCGGTTGAAATCGGGCAGGACGACGTTCATCGATGGCGAGACCAGGGTGGGCATTTCGGGTGTGCCGACCCGGAAATAGCGGTCGGTGCTCATCGCCTCGACCCGCAGCGACGGGGCCATCTCGGCCAGCGCGTCGACCAGTGTCCGGGTCAGTGTGCTCTTGCCCGACGCCGTGCCTCCGGCGATGCCGACCAAAATCGGTGGGGGTTGTGTCATTGTCGCTCCGTGATGAGTGTATGGATTGGCCGGACAGGCAGGCTTGTTTCCCGGCGCGTTGGCAAATTGTACTCCCGGAACGGAGAGCAGGCAAATATTCTCCGTGCTTGTCTTTGCATTCGCCGGGCGGTCATAGTACAATAATGTACCACCTTGATATGAGCCATTACCAGGAGCTATGACCATGCCAGAATCCATTACTCCGTCCCAATGGACCGTCGATGATCTGATCAATCAGGAGAGTGCCAGCCAGTTCGACCTCTCGCCCTGCGGCCAGTGGGCGGCATGGGTCAAGACAGTCGCTGACAAGGACAAAGACGAGCGCGTTTCCAACCTGATCCTGTCCAGCCTGGCCGGGGAGCGCGAGATCGAGCTGACGCGGGGCAGTGAGAGCAGCTATGCGCCCAAGTGGTCGCCCGACGGTGCGCACATTGCTTTTATTTCGCGGAAACCACTGCCCAAGGCCAAGCCGGACGATGAAAAAAAGCCGCACTTGTGGGTGTTGTCGGCCCACGGCGGCGAACCGTGGCCGCTCACCGAGGGTGAGCGCGGCGTCGCGGCCTTTGCCTGGATCGACGCCGGGACGCTCGTTTTCGCCGCCCAGGAAGAGCCGGCGCTCTATGAAAAGACGCGCAAGGACAAGAAAGACAAATCGCTGGTCGTCGACGACGAGGCTCACGCCCCGCCGGTGCGTTTGTTCCGTGTCGATCTGAAAGAGAACAAGGTCGCCCGCCTCACCGACAACGTCGATCGCATCGAAGCGTTGTGGGCCTCGCCGGACGGTCGGCACGCCGTCACCCTGCACGAGCGCAGCCTGCACCACCAGTACGATGAAAAGATCAAGCCCGTCGTCTGTCTGTACGATTTGCAAACCGGGCAGGGACAGCCCATTTTCACCGCGGCCGGGTTCAACGTTCGCCATATCGAGTGGAAGCGGGACGGCAGCGGCTTTTACGCAGTCAGCGCCTACAGCCGCCACCCCCAATACACCATGGCCTCGATCCGCCTGCTGTACGAGTACGACCTGGCAAGCGGCGCAATCACTCCGATCGACCTCGACTGGCCCAACGGGCTGTTGCCGCTGGATCAAAGCCTGGTTGCCACCGGTGACGGATTCTTGTGCCTACTGGCCCACGGTGCGCGCTCCAAAGCGGCGCGATACACGCGCCAGGAAAATGGCTGGACGCGCCAATGGCTCAGTGGCGATCATGCTGAAACGCTCTATGGCTTTGCTTTGTCGCACGACAGCCAGATGCTGGTTTATTTACACACCACCGCCAGCACGCCGGCGCAGTGGTATCGCGCCCGGCTCGACGGTGCGGCGATCCGGGAGGCCGCCCAACTGACCCACCTCAACAAATCGTTTGAAGGCAAACCGCTAGCCAAGACTGAGATCGTGCGCTGGATCGGCGCGCGCGGCGACGAGGTGGAAGGGCTGCTCCATTACCCGCACGACCACCAGGCCGGCAAGCGGTACCCGCTGGTGGTCGCCATCCATGGTGGGCCGGCCTGGGCCGACCTCGACACCTGGAACGAGGACTGGGGCCGCCCGCTCAACCTGATCGCCCAGCGCGGCGCGTTTATTCTGCGGCCCAATTATCACGGCAGCGCCTTTTATGGCCTGGACTGGGTCGAGTCGATCGGCAACGGCAGCTATGGCGACCTCGAGGTGCCGGACATCGAGCGCGGCGTCGATGCCTTGATCGAGCGCGGGCTGGTCGATCCCGAGCAGCTCGGTGTGATGGGCTGGTCGAACGGCGGCATCCTGACCATCGCCCTGACCGTGCACACCCTGCGCTACAAGGTCGCCTCGGCCGGCGCGGGCGACGTCGACTGGGCCAGCGATTGGGGCAACTGCGCATTTGGTGCGGCATTCGACACCTATTATTTCGGCAAACCGCCCTATCAGGACCCGCAGTTGTACATGGACAAATCGCCTTTTTACCGGCTCGACCGCGTGCGCACGCCGACGATCATCTTTTTCGGCAGCGAAGACCGCTCTGTGCCCACCCAGCAGGGCTGGATGCACTTTCGCGCGTTGCAGCAGTTGGAGCAAACCGACGTCCGTTTCGTGCTTTTCCCCGGCGAGGAGCACGGCCTCAAAAAGCTCACCTCGCAGCGGCGCAAGGCCGAGGAAGAGCTGGCCTGGCTCGACCGCTACCTGTTCCAGACGTTCGAGGCGAAAAACGAAGCAATCAAGCCCGGCTCGCCGCTCGACGTGGCGCTCAAGCTCCGAAAGGCGGCCCGGGTCGATGGGCGGTACGGACTGCTGCACCAGGGCACATTGATTCCCGAAACGATCTCTTTCAAAGGCATCGAACTGGGGCGGTTCGAGATCACCCGCGCCCAGTACGCGGCGTTCGACGGGGATTATGCAGTCGCGCCGGGCACCGACAACTATCCCGCCAGCGGGATTACGCTGGCCCAGGCGCAGGCCTACTGCGAATGGCTGAGCGCACTGACCAGCGAGGTCTACCGGCTGGGCGGCGACAAAGAAATGGGGCCGATTTACGAGGCCAAAGGGGAGCGCGAAAATACGCTCGACTATTGGGCGGGGTATGCGATCAACCCCGACGACGCGGTGCGCCTGCGGGCTGAGATCGCTGCGGGCGGCGGCGGCGACGCCCACGGCGTCGATGCGCTGCTCACCGAGGTGGGGAGCTTTGCACCGCCGGAGGGCGAGGCTGTGTTCGACCTGGGCGGCAACGTCGCCGAATGGGCGCTCAAAGAGGATGGCAGCGGCATTGTCCTCGGCGGCAGTGCCGATACGCCCGCCGATGCCCGGATCGGCGCGCGCGCACCGGCCTACGTTGGCTTTCGGGTCGTCAAGGGGCAGCCTAAGGAGAAATCAAGCTAGGTTCAGCACGCTGCCTCTATAATGGCATTAACCATTGATCTGTTGGCCGACCCATCCTCGTTCTGCCCCGGCGAGATGGGCTTTGCTGTGGATGAAAACAACCCACCCGGCAAAGCAATTGACGATGGACTGGAACGTTGATCCGGTGCGATCCGGTTGAGAACCGATGTGCAAAGAACAAGGTGATGAACAATCTGACATAACGGTATTACCTTCCGGCAATCCAGCCAGACACATTTCATCCGCCATTCCCACCGGCACGGTCACCTTTCTCTTTACCGACATTGAAGGTAGTACATCGTTATGGGAACACGCCCCCGAGGCGATGCGGCGCGCCTTTTCTCGCCAGGAGGCGATCGTGCGTGAGGCGATGGCCGCCCACGGCGGGTACGTCTACAAGATGATCGGCGACGCTTTCCAAATTGCTTTCTCCACCGCCGTATCGGCACTGACGGCGGCATTGGCGGTGCAGCGCGCTTTGCATACAGAGCCGTGGGGTGAGATCGGGGCGATCAAGGTGCGTATGGCCCTGCATACCGGCGTGACCGAGGAGCGCGGCGACGATTACGTCGGCCCCGACCTCAACCGCATCGGGCGGCTGCTCAGCGCCGGCCACGGCGGGCAGGTGCTGCTGAGTCAGGCAACCGCCGACCTGGTGCGCGATCACCTCCCGGAGGGCGTTTCCCTGCGCGACCTGGGCGAACATACCTTGAAAGACCTGATCCACCCGGAGCGCATCTATCAGATGGTTGCCCCCGGATTGCCCGAGGACTTTGCACCGCTCAAAACGGCCGGGCCCCTGCCTCACAATCTCCCTTCACCGACAACACCTTTCGTGGGCCGCGAGGCCGAACTGGACCAAATCGCGGCGCTGCTGCGCGACAAGCAATGTCGATTGATCTCGTTGGTGGGACCGGGCGGCAGCGGCAAGACCCGGTTGGCCATCCAGGCCGCCGCGCGGTGTGCAGATTCAGGCAATCTGACGGCTTTTGTACACGGCATCTATTTCGTGAGCCTGGCGACGGTCACGACGCCGGAAGGGATGGTTGCCGCCATCGCTGACGCGCTGCACATGCACTTTTATGTCCAACCCGGTTTCGGCCTTTCCCCGGCAGCGGCACAAGATCAACTGCTCAAGTATCTGGCCGGCAAGGAAGCCCTGTTGGTGCTGGATAACGTCGAGCAGATGCTCGTCGAGCAAATGCTCGACGAGCGCCTGGTCGCTGAAATCTTGATCGACCTGCTTGCGGCCCTGCTGGCAACCGCGCCGGGGGTCAAGTTGATCGTTACCTCCCGCGAGCGGCTGAACCTGCCCGGCGAGTGGGTGGTGGAGGTGGCTGGCCTGCCGTTCCCGGACGGCGACGGCGGGGAGGACATCCCTCAATATGCGGCAGTGCAGCTCTTTGTCGAGGGCGCCAAGCGCGCCGGCTCGTTTGCCGCTGATGCCGCCGTCTGGCCGGCCATCGGTCGCATCTGCCGGCTGCTTGGCGGCATGCCGCTGGGCGTGGAAATGGCCGCCGCCTGGACCAGGGTCCTCTCTTGCCAGGAAATTGTCGCCGACCTTGAACGTGACCTGCTGGCCTTGATCGCGACCTGGCGCACGGTCCCCGAGCGTCACCGCACTTTGCGCACCGTTGCAGACCATTCCTGGCGACTACTTTTAAACGAGGAGCGTGCTGCCTTTTCCCGGCTGTCGGTCTTTAGCGGCGGGTTTACCCGCGAGGCCGCTGCCCAAGTCGTTGGGGCTTCACTTTCCCTACTGAGTATATTGATCGACAAGTCCCTTCTGCACCGCACCGCTGAGGGGCGTTTTGAGATTCATCCGGCCCTGAGGCAGTACGCTGCCGAAAAGCTGGCCGCTGACCTGGCAGTGCAGGCCGAGACGCGCTCCCGGCACGCCCGCTACTATGCCGCGTGGCTGGACTTGATGAACGAAAAGCTCAAGGGCAGCGAGCAGTTGGCAGCGTTGGCCGCGCTGCGGGGCGAAACCGGGAATCTGCGCGACGCCTGGCGGTGGCTCGTCGAACAGCACGACCTGGAGCGATTGCATCAGGTGCTTCCGGCCATCGTCCTGTTCCACGAGATGGGCGGCTGGCCTGCTGGCGTTCAGGATGTGGTCTGCCTGCTGCTCGATATGCTGCATGTCTTGCGGCAGTCGCCACAACTGGAGCTAAATCACGTTTCCGGCAGCAGTCCAACCCTAGCCGGGCTTCTGGCTTTTACGCTGGCGGCTCTGCGCCTTTTCGACCAGACGTTGGAATGTGCAGCACGAACAGATGCCTACCTACGGGAAAGCATCGAGATCGCCCAGGGGCTGCCCGATAATCAGGAAAAAGCCTTCACGCTGCTGTTGGACAGTCTGGGCCCGAGCATGCTGTCTGCTCAGCAGTCGATGGATCTGTGCCAGCAATGTATCGGCATCTTTCGGCGGCTGGGCGATGCCTGGGGCACAGCGCTGGCACAGCTCTCTCTGGCCGATGCGGCCGGCTTTGGGAGCAATCAAGACCCTGATTTGGCATGGCGTACTTATCAGTCCAGCCTGGAAGGCTTTACAGCGTCGGGCAACGACTGGGGGCAAGCTTTATGTCTGACCGGACTGGCGCACATCGTGCGGCGTACAGGTCATCTGGAGGAGGCATATCGGATGGCTTGCCAAAGCCTGGACACCTATGTCCGAATGGGCGACCTATGGCGCGCGATGATGACGCGTCGGGTGGCAGCCGAGATCGCTGAGGAATTGGGCAGGTTCGACGAGGCCCGACACTACCTGGAATCCAACCTGACCTATTTCTCGCGGATGGGAGATGCCTCCCGCCGAGACGATTACCGCGAGCTACTACAGCGCCTCGACAGACGCATCTCTGGCGCTGCTCACAATGCACAGCAAGAAATGGTACGTCCCTCTGTCCATTCTGCCCCTACCCCGACGCCGGAGAGCATAGCCTTCGATAGCGCACTCGTCGAGCCGTTGAGCGCGCGCGAACTCGATATCTTGTACCTGCTTGCGGAAGGGCTGACCAACCGCGAGATCGCCCAGCAACTCTACCTCTCTCCAAACACGGTGCGTGTGCATACTTCTCACATCTATGGCAAGCTCGCGGTGAACAATCGCACGCAAGCTGTCGCTCGAGCCAGAGCGCTGGGCATGTTGGCACCTGGCTGAGCCTCTCTCACCCGCCAACCTGCTTTTCTCCAATCTCGGAATAATACGTCGTTAATACGTTTGTCAGATGCGGCTAATGCAGCCTTTATGGTATGCTGGAGCCACAACAAACAAAGGTTCGCAGAATAGATGAGAAGGTCAAGATGGTCATAGAACCATGGATGGCAACAGTTGAAAGCGCACGGCGCTACGAGGTGACTGCAAATGTCGGTACTCTAGGTTGGCGTCGACGACATCCTGGCCAGGAGCAAAAGCCAGAAATGAAAACTGGTTCCGAACAGAAAACGAGGGGATGACCGATGATAACCTCTTCCAAGACCTACCCTGAACGACAGATACTTGCTGGCGTCCCGCGCATCGGTTTCGATATTCATCTGTGCCCTTTTCTGGGCGCATTGGACGCGTATCTCAAGTATGTCGGCGATCCGCAGGACTATGATTACCTGATGGGCATCAGTGGCGCGGCCTTTCGTCGCCTCTGGAACCGCGACGACGGTGGCAACATCGACCTTGCGCACCTGGGCGACGAGCCATTTCGACGGGTATTTGATGCGTTGGGATATGCATGGCGCCAAGTCCCAGCCGAAAAGGAGACGATGATCCAGGCGATCAAGGCGAGTCTGGCCCAGGGGCGCCCGGCCATCACTTTTGGCATCATCGGGCCACCGGAGGCTGGATTGGTTGCGGGGTACGCAGAAGATGGCGCAGTACTTTATGGCTGGAGTTACTTTCAGGATCAACGGGAGCGCTATTATGAACAGCGCGACTGGTTCGAGACGATGAGTATGAACAAGGATCGGAAAAGTCTGATCCTCGTCGGCGACCGGTTGCTGGCCCGGCCTGCCGCTTATGAGGTGCTTGCTGCCTCACTACGATGGGCGCTTGACCTGGCGCACACCGCCCGCCGGCCCAATTTGCCTGAACACCTGAGCGGTTTGGCGGCCTACGACGCCTGGGCTGACGCCCTGGAAGTGGATGCCGATTATCCGGTCAATAATGATGGGATGATGGGCGCCCGCATCATGATCCACGGCGATCAATACGTCATGATCGAGGAGCGCCACGAGGCGGCGCGCTTTCTGCGGCGAATGAAGCGTGTCGCTCCGCAGGTGGCAGCGGATCACCTGGAGGCCGCGGCCACGCTTTATGACCAGATAGGAGATAGCGTCACCCTGCTGTGGCCGTGGCCGATCGATCCCAGCGCTGGGGCGATACAGGCCCTTGCCGATGCGCGCACGCGCCGCGCCCTGGCTCGACATGTACGAGCGGCCAGAGATCTGGAAGCCGAAGCCATAGACCATTTGGAGCGAGCGTTGGCCAATCTGGGGTGATCACTTTCAGGTGATACGATGCCACATCGAGCATGTCCTGGTGATCGACGGTGGTCGCGCAGCCGGCGAATGGCTGCATTGAAAAGAGTGGTGCTCCAAGTCACAGAACAAATTTTCTGATTTCTTGCCAGAACATGACGGTATATGACAAGAACAGGGATTATGCTGGGATCAAGAGGAAAAGATGGAACCACAAGCCAACCCGGAATTCATTATCAGCCCGATGCGCGTGCAAACGCTGCCAGAAATCACCTTCTTTTACGTCACCAGCCCGCCGATACCGTTCACCGAACTCGACAAGTACCTCGATCCCCTGCTGGAAAGCCTCTATGCAGCCAAAGCGCAGGCCAACCTTGGCGAGACCGGGCCGGACATCACTCGTTATTACAAAGTTAACACAAGCGAGCCGGATATGTTCTTGATGGAGGTCGGGATTCCGGTCAAGCCGGGGATGCAGCCCGCGGGCGCGGCGCAGGTCAAAGTGCTGCCGCCCTATCGCTGTGCAAGTTTGCTTCTCTGGGGAAGTCTGGCGTACATCGTAGAGGCATACGAAGCGCTGACGAAAGCTATGCAGGAAGCAGGATTGGAGCACACCGGAGAATGCCAGGAATGGAACTACTACTTTTTGGGCGTTGAGTCGCCGCACAACCTGATGGGAATCACCATGGGAGTAAAGCAGTTCCCGATCCAAGCCAGTGACTCTGGAGACACACATGAAGAATAAATTGGCATTCAAAGTTCCGTTCAGCGGGTTCACGACCACAGACTTTATCAACTGCTTTGCCTCTACATACATGGTCCTTGAGCGAATCACCGGCGACGATGCATACGACTGTAAGAAACGGAATGGGCAGCTATGTGACGGCTGCGGAAACTGTCGCAACTCGACAGCCGGTGTACAGGAACAGCTTTTCTTCGTGTTTGACACGATGTGCGGGCGCAGTTCTCTGCGCTGCCGTTTCGATGGCGTGCCGACCGAGATGCAAAAGTTGATCGGCGAGACCGAGGCCAACAGTTGTGGTACCGATTATACGGTTGACTTTCTGTTCGGTTTTGCGGGCTATACCTACGACAAGCTGACCGTTCCCGAATCGTTTAAAGCCGCGATCGAGGCCTCTATTGACGCGGGCAGACCCGTAATCGCCAAGGTCAAGACAGGCGAAGGGCGCTTTCGCGTCATAATCGGATACGACAACGGCGCACTGATTTGTCCCGATTATACCAACGCGCAGCGAAAACCACATAGCGCGCCCTCCTATGACGAGCTTGATACGCTGTATATCATCGGAGACAAGGTGCAACCACGCTATACGCTGAAGGATGGCCTGGAACGTATCCGGCAGGTCATGGAACACAACCTCAACGCGAAGCTCTGGGACGACTATATCGGGAAAATGGGGTGGTATCAGCCGGACGGATTAGCTAAGGCAGACCTGGCAGAGAAGCAAGCGCGGATGAAGCGGGTGTCCGATACCATGTGGTACACGTTCAACTGCCACAACTTTGCGGAGGTGTTCCGCTACCGCAAGATTGAAGAACTGCAGAACCCGGCATTCGACGATATCTGCAAGGAGATCGGCGGCCCGTGCTATGGCTATACGCACGATCTTGCGTGGGCGTTGATCGGACTGAATGAGCGGGCGGACTGGTCGACACACTATGCGTGCGGTTGGGGCGAGATGGTAGAGCTGACGCTTGACAGGATCAAGCAAAACGACATCCGAGTGCTCAACGCGATAAGTGCGCATCGGCAGTAGCCATAGAGCCATTCGCAAGCACTCACCCAATCACACTCTCAGAGAGTAGGAGAACGAAATGAACTTCGAGAACCGTACCGGTACCGACTTTGACAATGTCTCACAACGCCTGGTCTACAACTATATCGCCACCCAGCCAGACTTCCGCCCCACTCCGTCGGACGCGGCGAGCGAGACCGCGCAGCGCCAGCTGTACGACTTTATCGCCGGGATCTATACCGCGCTGTACCACGACCCGACGCTCATCGGGATGACGACGGAGCCTGACGAGACGGAGGATCGCCCCAACCCGGACAGGGTCTACAAGGACGAAGCGAAAAAGTACCTGGAGGCCCGCAAGCTGCGGCGCAAGAACGAGGACATGATCGAGGGCCTGTTCGACAGTCTGCAACGCCTGGGCGAGCTGGGCACGATCCACGACGGCACGCTGGTGGTCGAGCGAGACGATCTTGGGTTCAACAAGCGCGCGTGTGCGGCTTTGGTCAAGAACCTCACGGCCCTGGGCCTGTCCTGCGCTGATGCCGGTGGAACCCTGTCCCTGTCGAACCCGGTGTATCCCGAGATGTGCGACGCCTGGACGCTGCTCGCCACCCTCGCCGCCGCCGAATCCGCCGCCTATGACGCCCGGTGGCGTCAGGAGGTCGGGGACGAGGCCAATCTCAAGCAGTGGCAGATCTTTAACCACCTCCGGTACCTTGATCAGATCAAGAACCGCATCTTTAAACGCGCGCTGTTCGAGCCAACCTATGACTATGCCCTGGACATGATGAGCAGACTCAGCGACGATCCCGAGACTTACCGACAGTTCACGAGTATGCTTCTCGCCCAGGGATTCCAGCAAAGCTCCGACTGGGGCAGCGGGCTTGACGTCACGAATTTCATCACCCTGGCGTTCACCAAGACCTACGCCGGACCGGAGGGTGAGCCTTTCAGGCTCCGGTTCATGACGCAGTTCGAGTCGCGCTACCATCGCCAGATTCTCTACACGTTCGTCGAAGACAAGGCCGCGTTCAAGGTGTTGTTGAGACAACTCGACGCCCTGCCGGAGCCGCTGCAAGACCTCGTGTACCACTTTACCGGCGAGTGCCGGGCCTGTGGGTTCTGCAACCAGACCAACCGCAAACTCCCGTTCAATTCCATCCCGGCGGTCTATCGCGGCAAGCCCGTCAAGATGTGCTACTATTTCAAGACCATCCGCACGCGCGAGATGACCCGGAACATGCTCGACGCGGTCACAGCTCTGTACACCTGGGTGGACGATCACTACGAGGTCGCCGCTACGAACTAACTTTCAAGGCGAACAACGACTTACTGAGAGAAGACGAAATCAAACCGGAAGACCAAGCTTATGAGGATGATCGTGTCAAACAAATGCCGCCCCGCGCTCAAGCGCGGGGCGGCGTGTTTTTTCAGACCTGCATTACAAAGGGCTGGCCTTCGCCCAGCACCCGGTGGATGGTCTGCATCCAGCGGCTGATGGGGATTTTCTGCGGGCATTTTTCCTCGCACGCGCCACACTGCACGCACTGCAAGGCGCGGATGTCGTGATCGTTGGTGCCGACCACCTCAAAGGCCTGGCGGAACCAGTCGTACTGGCCGCGCGCCGCGTCGGGTTTGCCGTACATTACCCCTTCGTTATAGATCCCCAGATTGGCCGGGATGTCAACGCCCTGGGGGCAGGGCATGCAGTAGCGGCAGCCGGTGCAGCCGATGGGCATCAGCGCCTGGTATTGGGCGCGCACCCGCTCGAACAGGGGGCGGTTGCCGTTGTCGAGGATGCCCACGCCGGAAGCCTCCGCGCTGGCCAGATTTTCCTCGACCTGCGGCATCGCGCTCATCCCGCTGAGCACGGTCGACACCTCGGGCTGATCCCACAGCCATTGCAGCGCCCAATCGACGGCGCTGCGCCGGTGCGTGGCCTCATCCCAGATCGCCTGCACCGGCTGCGGCGGATCGACCAGCTTGCCGCCGAGCAGCGGTTCCATCACCACCACGGCGATGCCCTTTGCAGCTGCGTACTGGACTCCCCTGGTTCCGGCCTGGTTTTCGACGTCGATCAGGTTGTACTGCACCTGGGCCAGCGCCCAATGATCGTAATCGTCGATAATGGACTGAAATACATCGTAATCGTCGTGAAAAGAAAAGCCCAGGTGCTTGAACCGCCCATCGGCGATGGCCTTTTCGGCCCAGGCGATCACGCCGAGGTCGCGCAGTTTGGGCCACAGGCTGCGGTTGAGCGTGTGCAGCAGGTAAATGTCGAGTTGATCGGTTTGCAGACGGGCGAGCTGCTCGTCCAGAAAACGGTCGAAATCGTCGGCGGTCTTGACCAGCCAGCTTGGCATCTTGGAGACCAGACAGACCCTGTCGCGGTAGCCGCCTTGCAGCGCGCGTCCCAAAAAGACCTCGCTCTGGCCGTTGTGATACGGGTAGGCGGTGTCGATATAGTTGACGCCGCGCTCGATAGCGTAATGAATCATCCGCGTCGCTTCTGGTTCGTCGATTTGGCCGTCGCGCGTGGGCAGGCGCATGCAGCCAAAGCCAAGCGCCGAAACCTCGATGTCCAAAGAACCCAATTTTCGATAACGCATTCTGTATCCTCCCAAAAGGCTATGGCCCTCGATCCAACCGGATCGAAGGCTTGTTGCTTGTCCTGATTATGATAAAACATCAGGGGAAAAAAGTCACCGTCCGAAAGGAGGGTAAATCACAGAAGGGCGAGTTTTCAACTCGCCCTTCTGTGTAGTCAGTGCAAGTTCAGTTCGCGCGCGCGGGCGAGTGCCTGCGTGCGCCGACTGACGTTGAGCTTGTCATAGATGTTGCGCAGATACCACTTGACCGTGCTGAGGGCCATGATCATTTCGTCGGCGATTTCCTGATTGGAGCGCCCATCGGCGATGTGCTCCAGCACCTCGATCTCGCGCGGGCGCAGCGGCTCGACCAATGGCGTGCGCGAGATTGCGGTTGACACAGAGGCCGGGCGCGGCTGGCGGCGGGCCGGATCGGGGTTGAAGGCGGCCAGCAGCCGGTTGAGATAGCCCGTATCGCGGCGTCGCGAGGCCAGATCGCGGCACAGCCCGGCCATCGGCAGACCATAGTCGACAAAGGTGCGTACCAGGCCCATCGGCTCGGCCAGTTCGAGCGCGTCGGCAAGCCGCTGGCGGGCCTGCGCGCGACGCCCCAGCGCGTCGTCGAGCAGGGCCAGGCGCGCCGAGTGCTGGACGACGTGTACGCGCCGCCCGGCCTTTTCCGCCGCCTGCTGCTCGGTTTCGCTCCAGGCAGCGATTCGCTCCAGCGCGGCAGGATCGCGCTGCCCGCCCAGATGCAGGTGATAGCAGGCCAACATGGCCCACTGGCACGCCGACAGCGTCTCATTGGCCGCGCCGATGCCGTGCCGGCGCAGCCAGTCGGCGGTCTGACCGTTTTGCCCTTGGGCCAGCCAAAGCCGCAAGCGGGCCAGCTCGATCTGCTGGACAAAATCGGCGATGTGCATCTGCGCGGTGACCTCGGCGGCGGCGTCCAGCACGTCGTGCGCCCGGTCGAATTCGCCGCGCGCCTGCAAGGCGCAGGCCAGGGTCAGGCGTGGATAGATCAGTACCTTGATCTCGCCGCACTGTTGGGCCTCCTGGACTGCCCGCTGCAATTGGTCGATGGCCTGGTCAAGGTCATTCCACTCGTAGGACAGCAGCCCCAGCCCGGCGCGCGCCCAGCACGCCAGCGGCGACGGCGAATCGGTGTGCCCCTCGTGACACCAATCCAGCCCGTGTTGGTAGCTTTGTGCGGCCTGCTGGAGCTGCCCGCGCACCCGGCGGATGTCGCTGGCGTAATACATCGCCATCATTGCCGTGCGCAGGTTTCCGGCCTTCCGGGCCAGGTCGATGGCTTGCTCAAAAGCGTCCAGCGACTCCTCGTAGGCCTGCCGGGCGCTGAAGGCAAAGCTGAGGTCGAGATAGGCGTCGCTGCGCTGCACCATCGCCGACTCGGGCAGCAGGGCCAGCGCCTGCTTGCAGAAATGGATGTTTTCGGCGGCCTGCCCGCGCATGGCCGACATTCGCGCGCGCACCGTCGACGCTTCGCCGCGCAGCAGGTTGGCCTCGTCGCCACGGGGCAGGTGCGCCTCCAGGTGATCGAGGCAGGCGCCGGCCGCGTCGAGTTGAGCCGCGTTGGTCAGCACCCAGGCGTACACCAGGCAAAACAGCGGCCGGTCGAAAATGGCCTCTTGGGGCAGGGCATCGAACCACCTGCGCAGGGTGACGAATTCGCCGCGCATCAGGTACACGCGCGCCGTCTGTTCGATCAACTGCACTCCCCGTTCAACGTCGTTGGCGGCCAGCGTATGGCTGATGGCCCGGTCGAGGTCGCCTTGCGCCTCGTACCAGGCCGATGCACGTTCATGCAGTGCCGCGACTGCTGCCGCGGCCTCGCGCGCCAGACGGGCGCGCAAAAAGTCGGCAAAGAGGGGGTGGTAGCGATACGCGCCTTTGCTCAAGGCAGTGATGAAAAGCTGGCGGCGGTAAAGGTCGTCGAGCAGAGCCTGGCTGTCCGAGCGCAGCGTCACCGCGTTGCACAGGGGAGCGGTCAGCGTGTCGAGGATGCTGGTTTGCAGCAGAAACGCGCGCGTCTCCGGGTTCAATCGGGCCATCACTTCTGTGCCCAGGTAATCGACCACGTAGCGGTGATCGCCCTGAAAGGCGTCGAGCGGCGGCTGCGGCGGCTGCGCCGGCTGCCCGCTGATGGCCAGTGCGGCCAGGTGCAGCCCGACCGCCCAGCCTTCGGTGCGTGCTTGCAGCGCGGCCAGTGCGGCGTTGTCCAGATCGAGTGAGAGCATCTCGTTGAGCAGGCCTTCCGTTTCGGTCTGGGAAAAGCGCAGGTCGGCAGCGTTCAGTTCGATCAACTGGCCGCGCGCACGCCATCGCGCCAGGGGCAGCGGCGGCATAACACGACTGGCGATGACCAGGTGCATGTTGCGCGGCAAATAGTCGAGCAAATAGGCCACGCCCCGATGGATGTCTTGCGCTGCGATGCAGTGATAATCGTCCAGCACGAGGACGAAATGATCGGGGATCGACGTGACCGTGTTGATCAGCGTGGGGATCAGGTATTCGATGGGCGATGGATTGGGGGTGTGGATGAATTGCAACACGTTTTCGCCCACCCGCGCGTCGAGTTTGTCGAGTGCGGCGGCCATGTACGACCAGAAGCGGATCGGGTCATTGTCGGCCTCGTCCAGCGAAATCCAGGCCACCGGCCATTCACAGCGTTCGCACCATTCGCCGAGCAGGGTGGTTTTGCCAAAGCCGGCCGGCGCGGCGATCACGGTCAGCCCGGCTTCGATGCAGCGGTTCAGCTTGCGGCTCAGCCTGGGCCGGCGCAGAAGCCTGGATCGCGTGGTAGGAACAAGCAGTTTGGTAGCGATATGAGAAATGAGGGTCATTGTCTTTTAGTCTGGTATCTTGGGCGAACCGGGTTTCATGCCCTTGATCAGTTTGCGAATGCCGCCGCGCAGATCGACAAAGACCTCGTGTACACTGCGCGTCGCGTCGATGGTCAGAAAGCCAAACTCTTCGGCCATCACGTCAAACTGGGCGATCACGCGGCTTTGATATTCGACATAGTTTTCATAGTAACCGCCCTTGCGCATAAAGTCCATCCCCGATTCCCAGTAATCGAACCCGCGTGCGTTGAGCACGCGCGGGATGAGGTGATTGAGGTCGGTGCGCAGATAGAGCACCTTGTCCGGCACGAGGGCGAAACCAAAGACGTTGTGCAGCCACTCGCGGTCGATGCCGCGCACCAACGCGCGGCAGAACAGCGAATAGATGTAGCGGTCGGTGATGACCACAAAGCCGGCCCGCAGCGCCGGGATGATCTCTCGCTCCAGGCGGTCGGCCAGGTCGGTGGCATAGAACAGCATATTGGTGCGCGTGCTCAGCACATTGCCTTCCTGGGCCAGTTGCAGGCCCTTGCCGGCCAGCAGCGAGCGCTTGAGGCCGCTGGAGGTGACGGCGTAGCCGCTCGATTCGAGCCACTCGCGCAGCAGGGCCACCTGCGTCGAACGTCCGACGCCGTCGGTGCCTTCGAGGACGATCAGCCGGCCGGGGAGTTCTTTGGGGTATTTGCCCGGCAGTCCGTGGCCGTAAAATTTAACCTTGGTCATCATTGCCCCCTTTCGACGCCGATTTCTTTGAGGTAGCGGCCATATAACTGTTCTTTGGTCAGCGCGTCGCGCCAGGCGCTGCGCTCGGAGCGGAGCACACCTTCCAGATGGGGGGCGACGATCTCGCGGATCAGTTCTTGCTGCTCGGTCAGCGGCAGGGTGGCATCGATCACGGTGAGGCCAAACTCGTCGACGATCTTGTCGTACTCTTGCAAGATGCGTTTTTGAAACAGCGCAAAGCTCTCGTATGGATCGCTGCTCAGGCCGATGTCCAGCCCGGCCTCATAGTATTTGAGCTGCGGCCGCCCGTTCAGGATGCGTCGCAGTGACTCTTGGAGCGGCACGCGAAAATAAAAGCCCACCGTTGGCCGGATGGCAAAGGAATAGACGCCGCGTACCCACTGCGGATGGACGCCGCGGGCCACATCGCGCGCAAAGGCGGTAAACATGTAGCGGTCGGCCAGCACGATGGCTCCGGCCTGGAGTGCGGGCAGCATTTGCCGCTCCATGCGGTCGACAAAGTCAGCGGCATGGATCAGGCTGAACGTCGTCGGCGACAGGAGCTGCTTTTTTTTGCCCCGCCGCGTGGTGGTGCCGACCACCGGCGACGAGTTCCACTCGCTAAAGGCCACACAATACCCCTTGCCGATCAGCCACTTGGTCAGCAGATCGAGCTGCGTGCTCTTGCCCGATCCGTCGATGCCCTCTACGACAAAGAGCTTGCCCGGCAGGGGTTTTCCATTGGAAAGTTGTGCCATAGGGTCCTCTTTTCTGATGTAACCGGCAATATGGCTTAAATATACCGCACTCAAAAATGGTTGTCAAGCAAAATCGCGTTCTTTTTGACAAAATGGCTGCTTTGCACTATAATCGCACAGTGATTCGGGGAGTAGCGCAGCTGGCTAGCGCGCACGGTTTGGGTCCGTGAGGTCGTGGGTTCAAATCCCACCTTCCCGACAGAACGGCAACCAGAGACGGCACGGAGTTCTCAAAAGGGTATTCCGTGCCGTCTTGAG
>CAYRXM010000046.1:8355-31457 GCA_964428175.1 uncultured Anaerolineae bacterium | reverse complement strand
CACCCTATCCTACACTCTTTCCCTACACGACGCTCTTCCGATCTGGTCGCGCGACGGCGCGGGCGGGCACGGTGTGTAGCGTCGACCAGAAATGGCGACCTGGCCATCTGCGATCTGTCCATCAAGGACTATCCGATCCTCTTTCTCCTCGGCGATTGAGCGCGAAACCTATCCTCCTTCTCGATCTTCACGCCTTCCCCCAACCCACCGGCAAAGACGGCGCGCCGGTAAACGGTTCGCTGCGCGATTTGTGCATCGACCCCTTGCGTTCTTTTTGCCAGAAATGCAAGGCAATGGTACACTGTTTACATCGTGTGCGTCTCGTCGCACAGCCAAAAACCACTGATTTGGAGGAGAAATGAGCGAGAACCCAAACCCCGAAACGCTGACCGTCGCCCAAGTCGCCGAATACCTGCATCTGCACGCTCTCACCGTGCGCCGGTTGCTCAAAGATGGTACCATTCCGGCTTGCAAGGTCGGTCGCGAGTGGCGTATAGACCTCGCTGCACTGGAGCGCTGGATCGTCGAGCGGACGCGGCAGAATTCCGCGTCGCCGGTGCGGTGAAGGGGCGAAAATCTCCTATCGTTTACGTCCCTGACCTGCATTGGGTCAATCGCCGGTCGGACGGCGACATCGTCGACTCGGGCGCACTGTGACCGCGCGCCACACACCAACAAGAAAAGAGGATCCCAGAATGAAACGACGTGACGCCTTGCGCAAGGTTCGAACCATCTGTGAACGCCTGGATCAGTCGGCATATATGCCGCTCGATCCGGACACGTTCTACATCCACCCGCTCAAGCTGTACCTGTTCGGCAGCGTGCTGACCGACAGGCCAGACCCCCAGGACGTCGACCTGCTTTTGCTCTACAAGGGCGGGCCAAAAACTGAGAAAGAGGCGCTGGAGATCGTCGCGGCGCTTGCCTATGGCTTGCCGACGCCTTTCGACCGGGCCAGCACACACCTGCGCCGGGGGATGACGATGGTTCGTCTGCACGAAGCCGAGGACTCGCTGCGGAACTGCTGGATGTTGTACCTCTTTCCCGATGGCGAGGGGCTGCGCCTGATCTGGAAGCCGGGCTGGGATTGGCGCGCCATGCTCGACGAGATCGAGGCCCACCCACTGCCCTGGCCCGGCCCGCGTTCGCCGGAGGCGCTTGAGCAGGCCAGGGAAGCATGGCGTGCGCTGCCACCGGAAGAGGCTGATGCCTTTTGCGAACGAGTGCTGGCTGCTCTCGAAGCGCAGGAAGCTACCCAGGAACCTCGGGCACCGGCATAGCTTCTGCAATGCCATCCGAGAGGCGAAAGAACGAGAGCAGGAAAATGGAAGCGACCATCCACGTTGGTCACCGGCTTGTTTGGAAAGCGAGTGCTACCACACCGGACGAGATCGATGCTGAGGCGGACCGCCTTCGGGCGGCAGGCGATATTCCGATTGTGCGTGTCACTTTGGCCAAGAGCGAGCGCAGAATGGTCAACCAGACCGTCCGGGAACGCGATGGACGACGGTGTCGCAAGTGCGGCAGCCGCGTGGATGCCCAGATCGTCAACATGATCTATGACGAGTGGCACAACCCCGAGCGTATGGTTCTTCTCTGCCGCCCCTGCCGCCGCGCCCGGCCTCTCGAATTCTGCGGCGTCCCCGGGCGTGGGGGATGGACGCCGCAGCAATGCTGGGACTGGGTGCTCAACGGGCAGAGCGGGCTCGACGAGCGCGCCGGACAGTACCTGTCCGATCCGAGGGTCATCCAGGCCGTTCGGGAGGCCGGCGCGCAGTTACAGGCGTTCAAAGAGACCGTCAAACGTTGGCTGCTGGAAAGTGACTTTGGTCTGCACCCGGAGACAGACTGGAGCCAGCACGGCCCGTCGCCGCACGCCGAGGCTGCCCTGCGCGAGTTCTTTCATGGTCAGACGGAGCCATTGCCCGACGAGATGGCCGGTTTCATCGCCAGCCTCGACATGAGTGGATTGCCTGAAGCGCGGGCAGCTATCTATCACTGGGCCGACCTGGGAGCAAGCGAGACCATGCGCGAGGCGCTGGGCGCATTGGACGTGCTCGTCGCCCGGTCGCCGTCGAAAGACACGCCGATCTTTGCGGTGAAGTACACCGCCTCGACATCCTGGGTGCAACGAACCGGGAGCAGTTCGAGACCGCAGTCGGGGAACTCGAAGAACACTGCCGGAAACGAGGCTACAACCTGGTGGAGCCGCCTGGCTGGCTCGATTGAGCAGACCGGTCAGCAAAAGGGATGAACCACTCTCGGGACCGCCAGGCCGCTTCCGGCACGTTTCTCCGTGGAAAACTGAACGAAAGGTGTCTTGGAACAAGAAGAGATGCTTAAAGAACACACGTTTGATACCGGTACCGTATCCATAAACTACGCCGAAGGACCACCTTCCGGTTTGCCTCTCGTCTTGCTCCACGGAGGAGCTGGCTCCTGGCGTTCTTTCCTGACGGTGATTCCCAAACTTGTTTCCAGCTGGCACATCTATGCGCCTGATTTTCGCGGACACGGTCGGTCAGGACGGGCGCCGGGAGCCTACCGGTGGATCAACTATGTTCAGGATATGACCGCGTTCCTGCGCCATCACTTCTCGGAACCGGTCGTTCTCTGGGGCTCGTCATTGGGTGGCACTATCGCTGCCGGCGTAGCGGCACAAGCACCTGATACCGTCCGCGCACTTGTGCTGGAAGATGCCTGGTTAGACTTACAAACAAGCCAAGACCAACGACAATTCCTGCTCTATCGCCGAGATCTCGTCGCTTCGGCTCACTCCCTGGATGAGATGATCACGGCCCTGACAAATGAGCTTGTCACGTTGCCAGGGCACGACGAACTGGTGCGACGAGGGGTGCTGGAAGATGATGCCGAAATCCGACTGGAGGCCGAGACATTGATACAGCTTGATCCAGAAGTGTACACATTTGGGTGGGATGGACGTCTGGCGGAAGGCTATGACATGGACGCAGTTCTGGGGCAAGTTGCTTGCCCGGCCCTGTTGTTGCAGGCGGACCCTGCACTGGGAGGTCTCGTGGATGACGAACTGGCCGCCCACGCGATGACACTTTTGTCACAGGGCACGTTGGTGAGCATCCCGGAGGCCCAACACGCCATCCTCAAGTCACAGCCGGAAGCAGCGATGCGGGCCATAAACAGGTTTCTCGAGTCCCTGTGATCGACACTAACCAGACCCCAAATTGGGCAAAAATCACTCGAAAACCCATAGCGAGCCTGCACATGAATGAGCCGCTACTGCAGTGGGCGTTCATCGAGGACGATGGTGGAAAGCCCCTCCGCGATCGAGAAAGCAAGTGAGCAATATCAGACTGGCAAGACCTGCCCAATGCCCATCGCTTCTCACCGTCTACGTTGGCGTTTCTGCCGGTTCTCCACCGGTGCGTCGATCATGTCCTGCAGCAGCCGGTATGTCCCATTCCAAAGCCCGTATTCCAGCACAAACATCGCCCAGGCCCGGTTCTGCCTGGCCACGACCTGCCGCGCCATGTGCTGCTGCTGTCTCTGGCTGGCACGGGTGTACGGATTGCCTTCCGACGGCGGCGTGTACTGCCGCCATACGGCGTCCAGATCCGCCCGCTGCCCCTCGTAATGAATGCGCTCATCCTGAACATCGCCAGGCCGGATATGCGCGATATCGTCTGATTTGGCCTCTCCCCAGGCACTTTGCATGTCGATCGTCATGTCGATGATGGCCGGTTTTTCCCCCTCGCCGATCTCAACCCAGGCGTGCCCGATGCGGGCCGGTCCGGAAGAGGTTTGCAGTGTCACGCGACCGGAACAATAGACGGCATGCCCGCCGGCATGGCAGAGACATCGGGTCACGATTGCCGACAACATAAAGCAGTTGTTGATCGAAAACACGTGTTCCCTCAACCACGTCAACGCGAGGATCATCTGCCTTTCTCGCTGTCTGGGTACCAGACCGGGCAGACGCTCGTGCAGCTCCCGGCGAAAGGCCGGATCGGGACGCGGCTCGAAGCGCAGCAAGTTCATCACATCCGACATTTCCTGGCTATAGGTGGCGCCGAATGGTGCGGGGATGTTGGGAATCGCGGCCGGCATGTCCGGCCAGAAGGGATACAGCACTTCTCGCAGTGCCGGGTAGTCGGCTGCCGTGGCGACGAAAAAGTACCCACCGGGAATGTCGCCGCGCCCGACGCGAAAGAGGGTGACTGTCTCTTTAACGGCGTCATAGCACTGCTTAGCGTGATGCTTGTCACGCCCGTCACGTCCCGTCACGTGGACCACTGCCCCTTCGACAGGCTCAGGGCAGGCAGCCGGGCGCAGTGGATCGTCCGATGCGAGGTCGGCCAGTTCGGTGCGATACAGTTCAAAGGTCAGTTCTTGTCGCGTTGCCATGTGCCCGATTATACCCTGCCGGGCATTGATGGCAAAATGGGTTGCGCGTGCAGAAAATAGTACCTTATTTACATCCCTTTGCCGGAAATAGGGCGCAATGGTATAATACTCATAGTAACATAAGCGGGAACATCGGATCCCCTTACGCAACGTGGATTTACACAGGCAGGCAACTGCCCGAGCCGACAGGCCAGCAGCACGGTGGTTTGACACTGCCAGTATATTACTGATGAGGAAAGAGCCAGCGCACGTGCGTTCAGTCGGGAGCCATAAAAGAGCATGAAACAGACAGTCATTGAGAATCCGGTCATCAATTCCCCGTTCGCGGAGCCGCAGCGCCATTTCCGCTTTACCGATGAAGGCATCACTGATGAGATTGTCATCGGACGGCGCATCAGTGAGTATTTCATCCCCATTCCACGCGCGAAAAAACGCTCACCCAGGCAGCTCTCCTTTGAAACGGAATGGACGGCCGACCGCCTTCAGGAAAACAGGTTCATCAATCAAGTGCGCGGGCGAGTGGCGCTCTGGCGCAAAGGCGGGTATCAGGGCATCACGCGCGTCACAGCACGACTGCTGGAATACTGGAAGCGCTCCGACCGCGAGCGCCGGCTCTTTTTTTGTCAGATCGAAGCCCTGGAAACGGCCATCTATCTGACCGAAGTGGCTGAACGTTACGGCGACGCCTGGATCGTGGAGACCATCCGCCGCGGCAACCAGGACGCCAACCCCGGTCTGTTTCGCATCGCCTTCAAGATGGCCACCGGCTCGGGCAAGACGGCGGTGATGGCGATGCTGATCGCCTGGCACACCCTGAACAAGATCGCCAACCCCCAGGATTCCCGCTTTGCGGACGCCTTTCTGGTCGTCACCCCCGGCATCACCATCCGCGACCGTCTGCGTGTACTGCTTCCCGCTGATCCGAACAACGATTATCGTCTGCACGATCTTGTCCCGCCCGACATGCTGCCTGATCTGGGCAAAGCCAAAGTGGTGATCACCAACTTTCACGCCTTTCAGCTGCGAGAAAAAGTGGCCGCCGGCCGGCTGACCAAAGCCATATTGAGTGGCGGAGACATGCCGGGCGGCGCGAGCAGCAGCGCGTTAACCGAATCACCCGGCCAGATGGTGCGCCGCGTGTGCCGCGAACTGGGCAGCAAAAAGAACGTCATTGTCATCAACGATGAGGCGCACCATTGCTACCGCCGCAAACCGGACGAGGAAGAAGAGCGGCTGACGGCGGATGAACGCCGGGAGGCAAAACAGCGCGAGGAAGAAGCGCGGGTGTGGATTTCCGGCCTGGAAGCAGCCAGGGCCAAGATCGGGGTCAGGGTGATTTACGACCTGTCGGCGACACCTTTTTTCCTGCGCGGTTCCGGGTACGCCGAAGGGACATTGTTTCCCTGGGTGGTCTCCGATTTCTCGCTGATCGACGCCATCGAATCGGGCATTGTCAAGGTGCCGCGCGTGCCGGTGGCCGACGATGCCATGAACGGCGAGCAGCCCACCTATCGTGATTTGTGGCTGCGCATCCGCGACCAGTTGCCCAAAAAAGGGCGCAGAACCGGAGCGTTGAGTGGCGACCCCGCCGGCTTGAATACAGCCGGGCTGCCCGCCGAACTGGAAGGGGCGCTGCACAGTCTGTACAGCAACTATGAGAAAACCTTTGCCCTGTGGGAGCAAAACCAGGATGGACGCACTGAGGGCAGCACGCCGCCGGTGTTCATTGTGGTGTGTAACAATACCAATGTGTCCAAACTGGTCTTCGATTACATTGCCGGCTGGGAAAAGGTTCTTGCCCCTGCCTCCAGGAAGAGAGGGAAGCCAGTCCCCGCAGAGGAACAGGTCACCGTGCTGGTGCCGGGCAAACTGCCGCTCTTTGGCAACGTCGAACACGAGCAGTGGGTGGCGCGACCACGCACGATTCTGATTGACAGCCAGCAGCTCGAATCGGGCGAAGCGATGAGTGACGAGTTCAAGCGGATTGCCGCCACCGAGATTGAAGAATTCAAGCAGGAATATCGCGCCCGCTTCCCCGGCCGCGACGCCGAATCGTTGACCGACGAGGATATCCTGCGCGAAGTGATGAATACCGTCGGCAAAGCTGGCAAACTGGGCGAGAGTGTGCGTTGCGTGGTCTCGGTGTCCATGCTCACCGAAGGATGGGATGCAAGCACCGTCACGCATGTTCTGGGGGTGCGCGCGTTTGGCACGCAGTTATTGTGCGAGCAGGTGGTCGGACGTGGCCTGCGCCGCCGCAGCTACGCCGTCAATGAGCAGGGTATGTTTGACGCCGAATATGCCGAAGTGTATGGCGTGCCCTTTTCGTTCATCCCCAGCGCGGGATCGGCCACCGACCCCAAACCCGGCCCCACGCCGACGCGCGTCCGCGCCCTGGAGGAACGCATCGATTGTGAGATCGTCTTTCCACGCGTCACCGGCTATCGCTACCAGGTGGAAACCGATCGCCTGCAAGCCACATTCACCACCGACGCGCAGATGGCCCTGTCTACGCAGGATGTGCCCACCCGCACCGAGATGGCCTCCATCCTCGGCGAGTCACAGTTTCACACCCTGTACGGGCTGAAGGAACGCCGCCTGCAGGAAGTGGATTTCCGCCTGGCGGCGTTGCTGCTGGAGCGCTATTTCCGCGATTCAGAGGGGGCCGCACGTCCCTGGCTCTTTCCGCAGTTGCGTCGCATTGTGCGCGAGTGGCGCGAAGCCTGCCTGACCTGCAAGGACAATGCCTTTCCGCAGATGCTCTTGCTGGCTGAACTGGCGCACACGGCGGCAGAAAAGATTTACCAGGCCATCGCCCTTTCCTCGGCGCAAAATCGCACCCTGCTGCCCATCCCCCGCCCGTACGATACGCTCGGCTCAACCCGCCATGTCGATTTCGACACCACCCGCCAGGTCTACCGCACCGCGCCGGAGCGATGTCACGTCTCGCACGTGGTGCTGGATAGCGGCTGGGAAGCCAAACTGGCCGAAACGCTGGAAGAGATGGATGAGGTGCTGCGCTATGTCAAGAACTATCAGCTCGGCTTCAGCATTCCCTACACGCTGGACGGGCAGGAACAATCCTACCTGCCGGATTACCTGATCGATCTGGACGACGGTCACAGCACGGACGATCCGCTGCATCTCATCCTGGAAGTAAGCGGCGAAGCGCGCAAGGACAAGGCAGCCAAAGTGGCCGCCGCCCGCAACCTGTGGACGCCGGCGGTCAACAACGATGGACGTTGGGGACGCTGGGCGTTTGTCGAGATCACTGATCCGTGGGATGCAAAGAATACGATCCGCAGATTGCTAACCACAAATGGCGCAGAATATTTGCCCCTATGCTGAAAAGGAAAAAACGGGGCTTGTGTGCTGGAGGAGAAAAGGGCCAATGAAAACTGCCAAAGGATCTCAAGGGGACCTGTGGAAAACGATGTCACAACTACCTCTATGGAAAAAAATCGGTGCTTTGTTAGTAGCATTGGCGACTATCGTTGGAACAGTTATAGGCATCATCGCGCTTTTGCAGCAAAACAAGACAGACGAAACGCTAATCGCGATTCTGGAACGACTGTTAATAGTAGACACACACATGGCGACTCGCCAGGCACAGGCATCTGAGGCCCTTTCCCCGCCGACAGCAACGGCCGTTGCTCAAGAACTGGCCCAACTGAAAAGCACAAAAGAGGCGTTAGAGCGGGAAAGAGCCGCCATTAGCGGAACACCTTTGCCCCAAGCCACATCAACAGCCCTGCCCGAATCAACACCTGTACCAACGAATACACCTACTGGCACACCGACAAATACACCCACTCACACTCCTACACACACGCCGACCAATACCCCAACCAGTACACCAACGAATACACCTGAACCAGAGGTTCCTGGTTCATTTGTTGACAACTTCGACGGCGAACTGAAAGAAGAGTGGGAGATAGCCGCCGCTGGGTACAATATCTCCAATGGCCTGCTGACAGGCGACGGGTTTATTATACTATATCAACCAAGTACAAATGATTACGTAATTAAGGCAAGGATCCAGGGTTCCAACTTCGACATTCTCTTTAGGAGAGAAGTAGTAAGAGATCGTTACTACGAAGGTTATAGCTTTTCCTGCTCAGAAGCCGAATGTTTTTGGCAGAAATTCGATCTTGTGAGCTACGGGGCCGGTCAGGCTCAAAAGATTTCGACCATTGCCTCCCTTGGTGATAGAAGGAGTTATTTTGAGACCAAGAGCTTTCATACGTTGATCATTAAGGTGAAAGGTAGCCGCTTTGCTGTTTCTGTTGATAATGAGACAGTCCTCTCAAGCACTGGAGATGAAAACCATGCCATCGGAAAAGTAGGAATTGGCGGAATAGATGGTGCTATAGACAGCTTTGCGGTGATCCCGTTGGAGTGAGATCGGTAGTCTGCGAGATCTGCACAATCTGCCGATGGATCTTTGAGCCCAAATATCAGGAGAGATTATGACCAGACGGAAATCGTCTTCTACACCCATCACATCTCATACCCACCAGGACAAACGCGCCAACATTCCCACCGAGGAGCTGCGTGACTTTGTGGCCGACGAGGAGCGCGAACCCACTACACTGCTCTACCCTCGCGATCCCTCGCTCGATCCGCAACTGGTCTGGACGGGCAAGGACGAACAGGATGCCGCCGATCTGGCTGTGCCGGCTGTGCCGGTCTACATCCAGGAGCACATCAAGCCGCAGGCGATTGTCGAGCTGGTGCGCGCCGAAGCACAGCAAGACCAGCCTGCCCAACTCTCGCTGTTTGGCGATTTTAACGGCCTCTCCTTTGAGGAGCGGGTGGACTTTTACCACCACGAACAGCAGTGGACGAACCGCATGATCCTGGGGGACTCGCTGCTGGTGATGACCTCACTGGCCGAAAAGGAAGGATTGAAGGGCAAGGTGCAGATGATCTACCTCGACCCGCCCTACGGGATCAGGTTCGGCTCCAACTGGCAGGTGAGCACCCGCAAGCGCGACGTGAAGGACGGCAGACTGCAAGACGCCACCCGCCAGCCGGAGCAGATCAAAGCCTTTCGCGACACCTGGCAGTTGGGCATCCACTCGTACCTGGCCTACCTGCGCGACCGCCTGACCGTGGCCCGCGAGCTGCTCACCGAGAGCGGCAGTGTCTTCGTACAGATCGGCGACGAGAACGTGCATCTGGTGCGTTGCCTGCTGGATGAGGTGTTTGGAAGCGAGAATTTCTGTGCTACGATTGACTTTGTAAAAACTGCTGGACAGACCAGTGCTTTACCAGCTGATGTAACAGATCATATTTTGTGGTATGCAAAAGAAAAGAGCGTCATAAAAGCAAGGGCTTTGTTTATTGAGTCTGATAGATCTCGTTTGATTCAGACTACATACGGAAACATTGAACAAGATGGTGAACTACGCCAGCTAAGAGCTACGGAAAGACGCAAACAGTATCTCATACCTGAGAATAGCCGGATTCTGTCTCTAAGCGATCTAACCTCACAAACAGGTGGAGCATCTTCTCAACAGATATTCAGCTTTCAAAAAAAGCAGTTTGTTCCAAAAGGTGGTAGAGGGTGGCGCACAAGTCAAAAAGGTTTGGAAGTTTTGAGTAAAGCAGAGCGATTATTTGTCAAGGGAGACAATGTTTTCTACAAGCAATACTTTGATGACTTTCCAATCGAACGACTTGCGAATTTATGGACTGATACACAACTGGGCGGATTTTTAAGAACTGAAGAAAAAATCTATGTGGTCCAAACTATCACTCTGGCAATTCAACGCTGCCTCCTCATGACCACCGACCCCGGCGATCTTGTCCTCGACCCCACCTGCGGCAGTGGCACCACCGCCTATGTGGCCGAGCAGTGGGGCCGCCGCTGGATCACCGTTGACACCTCGCGCGTCGCCCTGGCCCTGGCCCGCACCCGGCTGATGGCCGCTCGTTATCCTTATTACCTGCTCGCTGATTCGCCCGAAGGCGCGCAACAAGAGGCCGGGCTGACCGGACGCCCGGCAGCGATCGGCGATCAGCTATTGTCCGACATCAGAAAGGGCTTTGTCTACCAGCGCGTGCCGCACATCACCCTCAAATCGATCGCCAACAATGAAGAAATAGACCTGATCCACGAGACCTGGCAGCCGCGCCTGGATGCCCTGCGCGCCGAAATCAACCAGTTGGCGGGCAAGAACTGGCCGGAATGGGAGATTCCTCGCCTGCCTTCGCCCTATCAGAGCGACAAAGAGCGCGCCGACGCCGAAAAATCGCTGCGCGCCCTGGGCATCGTCCCCAGCTCGCCGGTCTGGGCCAGGCTGGAAGAATGGCAGCAGGCCCGCCGCCAGCGTCAGGGTGAGATCGACGCCACCATCGCCCGCCGCGCCGACGTGGAGTTGCTCTACGACCAGCCTTACGAAGACAGGAAACGTATCCGCGTCAGCGGCCCCTTCACCGTCGAGAGCCTCTCGCCGCACCGCGTTCTGGCTGTCGATGAGGATCTGCCGCAATCCGAGGTGCAGGCGCAAAGTCAGTCCAGCCAGGGCTTTTTGCATCTGATCCTGGGGAACCTCAAAGCCGCCGGCGTGCAAAACACGGTCAGGAACGAACGTCTGAAATTCGACTATCTGGAGCCACACCCCGGCGTCTGGATTCACGCCGCCGGGGAATACACCGAGACCCCCCTCAATCCCCCCGCTGGTGGGGGGAAGCCGATCAGGGGTGAGGGCGTCACCCGCCGGGTGGCAGTCAGCATCGGCCCGGAACTGGGCACGGTCGGCCCGGAATATGTCAAAGAAGCAGCCAAAGAAGCGGTGCAGGGCCTCGGCTTTGACCTGCTGCTGGTTTGCGGTTTTGCCTTTGACCCTCACGTCAGCGAGGAAGCAAAGCGCTATGGGCGGCTCACCGTGCTGCCGGTGCGCATGAATCCCGACCTGGCCATGGGTGGCGATCTGCTGAAAAAGACCGGCAGCGGCAACCTGTTCATGGTTTTTGGCGAACCGGATATTTCCCTTGTCCGTCAGGCAGATGATCGTTATACCGTCACCATTCACGGCGTGGACGTGTACGACCCGACCACTGGCGACCTGCGTTCGCACAACACTGACGACATTGCCTGCTGGTTCATCGACACCGACTATAACGGCGAACTGTTCATCGTCCGCCATGCCTATTTTACCGGCGCGGACGAACCCTACAAAAAACTGCAACGCGCCCTGCGCGCCGACATTGACGAGGCGGCCTGGAGCGCGCTCTATGCCACGACGTCCTGCCCCTTTGAGCGGCCCCAGAGCGGCAAAATCGCGGTCAAGGTGATCAACCACTATGGCGACGAGGTGATGAAGGTCTATGACCTGGCGAGCGATTGATCTCTTTTGCGGTATCGGTGGCAACTCGTGGGGCGCGCAGCAGGCGGGCGTCGAGATTGTCGCCGGATTTGATAAATGGGATCTGGCCGGGAAGGTGTACAAAGACAACTTTCCCAACACGCGCTTTTACTCGCAGGATCTGTCTCAACTCAAACGCGCCGACCTGCGCCAGATTCGGGAGGAAATCGGGCCAGTTGACCTGATCCTGGCCTCGCCGGAATGTACCAGTCACAGCGTCGCGCGAGGGGGGAAACCCAAAGACGAAGAAAGCCTGCGCCTGTCCTGGAGTGTCTGGCGCTTTGCTGCAGTGTTTCGACCGCGCTGGATCGTGATCGAAAATGTAACCGCCATGAAGAGCTGGTCGCGCTATGCAAACTTTATGTCCGTTCTGCGTGAAAGAGGCGATTATCATTGTCTGGAGCAGTCATTGACCGCCAGCGCTTTCAGCGTGCCGCAGCGTCGCAAACGGCTGTACATTCTTTGCGACCGGGAACAACCTCCACAGCCTGTTACCGTGACGGTGGAACAGGAAGCGCCCGCCCGACAGGTACTGAACCAGAACGGGCAGTATGCCTTTTCGCGGCTGGACAAACCTGGTCGGGCAGCAAAGACCCTGGCGCGGGCTGAACGAGCATTTAATGCAATTGGGCGCGATACTCCTTTCCTGATGGTCTATTACGGCACAGATGCGGCCGGCGGCTGGCAGCTGCTGGATGCACCGCTGCGCACTGTGACCACGCTGGATCGCTTTGCCCTGGTGCGTCCAGATAGGAATGGCGGCCACGAAATGCGGATGCTGCAACCTCCCGAGTTGCAGACGGCAATGGGCTTCCCGCCCGGGTTCAAACTGGAACACGGTGTTCGAAGGGACAAGATCCACCTGCTCGGCAACGCGGTTTGCCCGCCGGTGATGGAAGCCATCGTCAGGTCGCTGACGGAAGAGCATGCCCGGGAACAGGCTCAGGAGGCCGACGGTGTTCCTGAGTGAGCATCTGAACGACCTGGAGCAGATAAGCGCCTTGCGTCAGGCACTCATCTGCTGGGGAGAAGGCCACTTTCGCCCTTTTCCCTGGCGCACAACACACGATCCATATCACATCCTGATGGCCGAAATCCTGCTCCATCGCACTCAGGTCAAACAGGTCGTTCCACTGTATGAGCGTTTGATCTGCGAATATCCGGATATGCCCTCGCTGGCTGCGGCAGGCAGAGACACTCTGCGGGCGCAGCTTTTTTCGCTGGGATTGCACTGGCGCATTGACCTGCTTCACGAGATGGCGCAGCAGATTCAGACCGGATTTGACGGTCTGATCCCGCAGGGAAAAGAGTCTCTGCTCTCGTTACCCGGGATCAGCGAATACATTGCGTCGGCCGTGCGCTGTTTTGCCTGGAATCTGCCGGAAGCGCTGGTCGATACCAATACAGTGCGCATCACCGGCCGGCTGCTGGGCTGGCCGGTCAAAGATTCTTCGCGCCGCAACGCCCGTTTTCGCCAGGCGCTTGAGGCGCTGGTCGATACAGAACAGCCGCGCGCCTTTAATTACGCCTTGCTCGACCTGGCGCATCTGGTCTGTCTGAAACGACAGCCGCCGCTTTGCAGCCAGTGCCCGCTTCTGGCATGGTGTCACGAAGGTTCGCAAGAGGGAGAAATCCATGAACGTTCGCAATGAAATGCTGATTGCCCTGGTCAGAGAAGTGCTTGGGCCTCGTGAAGGCGCACATGAGGTTCTGCCAGAAGAACAGGACCCACGCCAGGAATATGTTACCGGCGTGCTGGAACCGCGCAATGCCCGGACACAAGATGAGCGCGGCGAAGACATGGTGGATCAGGTCATTGAGGAGACCAGCAGCGAAGAGGACCAGGAGACACAGGGTTATGTCGCCGCGACAGGCATCTTTTCCCCTGCGCTCGATCCACGCGCCTTGCCGCGCTCGATCGGCATTTCGTTCACCGTTGAAGCTGAGACAGACGATCCGCAGATCGAAATCTGCGCGACCTGGGCGCACTACGAACAGCACAACGATGGCTGGCATCGCCAGCCGGCTGGTTTTCTGAGCGGCGTGGTCAGTGCGTTGCAGGATGGTCAAAACTGGCGACTGGACGCCGGAGTGCGCGTGAACCTGCGATCTCGCTCACTGGACGGCGGTGCCCGCCGCGTGACGGTGTTTCTTGTCAATGAGGCAGTGGTTCCTGACGACAAACCTCCCTCAACAGGAGATTACCTTTTCCAGCCGCAGATTCGCGTGCATCTCTGCCCTGGGACCTGGCTGGTACCGGTACAGGTTGGCGGGGCCGATAGTCCAGCCGGTGAACTGGAGGCCGAAATGCAGGAAGAGCAGTCTATGGCGATGCAGTACCGCCACCGCACTGCACTGGCGCGGGGACACATGTGCGCGGCAATGTGGCAGGACATTGACCCGGAACGTCCTTTTGAAGACGGCGAACATCCCGTCGAAGCGCCCTTTGCCTGGACCGACGCTGAAAGTGTGCCCGCGCAGGAACGCCCCAAGTTTGCCCCGGCAGACGTGCGCAGCGAGATGCTGCCGATGTATCTCGTGCAGTCGCCAGAGATGGATTGGGTGAGCGAATACGGCCCAACGCCGGTGCTCGATCCGGCTATCCTGGCTGAAACCTGGCAACCTGAACAGGTACGACAATCCCTGCAACCGCTGGTAGATGGCTACCGACGCTGGATCGCAGAGCAGGAGAGCAAGATCCCATCTCTGGATGTCAGGTTTGGTCAGGTGGCCCAAAAGAACATTGAGCAGTGCCGTTGGACAGCCGATCGTATGGCAGGGGCCATTGATGTACTTTGCCGCGATCAAGGTGCCCGCCTGGCATTCTGCTTTGCCAACAAAGCCATTGCAATTCAGGCGCGCTGGAAAAACCCGCAACGTCCTCTGATCTGGCGTCCGTTTCAGCTGGCATTCATCCTGCTCAACATCCCGCCACTGGTTGACTCGTTTCACTCTGATCGTGATGTCTGCGATCTGCTCTGGTTCCCCACCGGCGGCGGCAAAACCGAGGCCTACCTGGGGTTGACCGCTTTTGTACTCGCCCTGCGCCGCCTGAAAGCGACAAAGAACGTGGATGGTGACCAGACAGGCGCCGGAGTGGCCGTGATTTCTCGCTATACCCTGCGGTTGCTTACCATCCAGCAATTTCGCCGCGCGCTGGGCGTGATCACAGCCTGCGAGTTGCTGCGTGTGTGGGGATTGAAAGAGGGAGAGCCGGCAGGCTGGCGGCCGCGTGAGTGCCAGAGAAAGGATAAGTTTCTATGGGGCGGGGTGCGCTTTTCGGCTGGTCTATGGGTGGGCGGCAGCGTCACGCCAAACAATATGCACGGAATTGGCCCGGTTCCCCAGAGTTCAGGCGGCAGATACATCTATTATGCCGGAGCTCTGGACATTCTGCGCGGATTGCGCGATGGCTATGATGGGCCTCATGATGATCTGAAAAAGCTGGCCAGAAACCAGATACAGATGCAGGGTGAGCCGGCCCAGGTAACCCAATGTCCTGCCTGCGCCACTTTGCTGGCGATCCCCGATGATGGCCTGGGCGAAGGGCAGCACACGCTGCACTTTGTGTATCAGGGCGGCAGAACGACATCGCCGCAGGGATTCAGATTCTCGTCTCTCAAGACAGGCATCACCATTGAAAACATGTCCATCTCTGTAAACGGCGGCTATCGCACGCTTTCGTTAACCGTATCGCTCTCGTCGCGCGCCCGGTGGAAAGCAGAAGAAGTGGACCGGTGGTGGGAAACCGAACTGAAATCCGTGCTGAGTGCATCAGGAAATGAAGCCGTTTTACAGTCAGCGCGTCCCTCGCGGCCGGGCTATTTTGTCATCTTCTATAAGAACATCCAGGGAGCTCTGAAAGCAGCGGATTTTGAGGTACTTTGCCCCAATCCTGCCTGCGATCTCAACCAGCACGCATGGGCAGAGCAGGTGCCGCTCTCTCGTGAATACATGGGGCAGAGCAAGAAGGCAGCACGAAATGCAATGCTGGGCCTTTCCTTTCAGTCTGAAGATGGACTGCCTGTTATTACCGGAGAGAGTCTGAACTGGCAGGAGATCATCGCGCCGTTCCGGCAAACAGGATCCAAAAACAAGTCCTGGTCCGTTCCGATTCCGGCCTGCACGGTGGACGATCAGGTGTACCACCACTGCCCGTCACTGGTCATTGCCACCGTGGATAAATTTGCCCGGCTGGCGTTTGAAGCCGATGCTGCTGCGCTTTTCGGAAACGTCTCGCACTATCATAGCCGTTTTGGATACTATCGTGAAGGCAGCCCGCCAGGAGAGCACCCCAATCCTCGAGGATATGCTGCTCATCCCAAGGGCCGTGATGCGCACAATGTTTTGCACTGTGAGGTCAGGCTCTTTGCGCCGCCGGATCTGATCCTCCAGGATGAGCTGCACCTGATCGAAGGTCCGTTGGGAAGTATGGTCGGGTTATACGAAATGGCCGTAGATTTGCTCTGCCGGCGTGAGGTGGACGGGAAGCCTATCATCCCCAAATACATCGCTTCCACAGCCACCGCACGACGGGCCGAGGCCCAGGTGCAATCATTATTTGAGCGTCGCCTGCTCCAGTTCCCGCCGCCTGCCATCTCGGCCGATGAACGCTTTTTTGCCACCCATCAGGAATCGCATCCACTGGACATCACCCGCTCCGGGCGTCTATATGTGGGACTTTGCGCTCCTGGCAAGGGCGCACAAACGCCCATCGTGCGCATCTGGTCGGCCCTGCTGCAACAGGCCGAACTGCTCAAGGGTACGGCTTCAGCCAGGGAACTTGATCCGTTTTGGACACTGACCGGCTATTTCAATGCCATCCGTGAACTGGCTGGCGCACTATCGCTTTACCGTCAGGACATCCCGGAATGGTTGAAACACCACACTGGGTCTGCAGGAAGAGACCTGGACGATTACAAAAAGATGGAACTCTCCAGCCGGGCCAGTTCTACTGACCTGCCGGCGTTACTGAAAAAACTGGAAGAGCCGCTGCCCTCTGCGCTGGACGCAGTGTTTGCCACATCAATGTTTGGCACAGGTGTGGATGTGGATCGTCTGAGCCTGATGGTCGTGCATGGCCAGCCCAAGACAACAGCCTCGTACATCCAGGCCACCGGTCGCGTGGGACGCAAAATCAATGGGTTGGTCGTGGTCTTTTTCCGTGCCAGCCGCCCACGCGACCTGGATCATTACGAATTCTTTACCGGATATCATCGAGCTTTGTATCGCTATGTCGAGCCGGTCACGGTGGCGCCTTTCTCTCCGCGGGCGCGGGAACGCTGTCTGGGGCCATTGTCGGTAGTGCTTTTGCGCCAGGCGCGCGTACTGAATGGGGTCGAGTTACCGGTGATGTGGCGCGTCCAGCAGCGGCCTGGGAGTAATTTCGTCGCAGGAGCTTACCTGATGAAAGGTTGCCGTCATCAGCCTGAAGTGGAGATCATCCCGGATCTGTTTGAAGGACGCGCTGT
The DNA here is from genome assembly GCA_964428175.1 of uncultured Anaerolineae bacterium. GTDB lineage: Bacteria > Chloroflexota > Anaerolineae > JAFGEY01 > JAFGEY01 > CAYRXM01. Next base: position 14,233 of record CAYRXM010000046.1, on the reverse strand, counting down.
GAGTCAGCCTCAGGGGCGTGTGCCTTCTGCCGGTATCGTGACTCAGGAAACGGCTTCGGAGCTGGATCGCTGGCACAATATTGCCACCCGCCACTCAGACCAAAATGAACTGGTCTATTCAGAACCGGCCATGTTGCGTGAGCCACAGCGCCACGTCATCCTCGGCGATTCCCAACATCACCTGCGCTTTGAGGAAGCCTTTGAAAACGCGCCGCAATCTCTGCGAGATGTGGAAGAAACGACGACCTTTGAGGGGTAAACTATGAGCCAGATCAGGCGTTCGCAATTCATCACCACCTACGGGCCAGGCGCCATCCTGGAAGGAAAAAATGGCCCCAAAGTTATTCGCACGGTTGACCTGTCAGGGGTTTTTCAGGGGCGGCAGATGACCGATTTCGAGATCACCGATCAGCGCCTTTCCAATGCGCTTTTAGGAGGTGCAGGCATTGTCCGCCTGCCTTCCAATGCAGAACTGGGATTGCCTGAATCAAGAGCGATCTACAAAACCCGGCGATTCCCCTCCTGGTCGTTGTGCACCCGGCATCATATTCTCTACCACAAGTTCGCAAATGACAATAAAGCCTGCCCAAACTGTCCTCCACTCGAAGACGCATCAGACGCCTGGGATCAGGCCAACCGACAGGCCATCCGTTTTGTGCGCGCCTGCCCATCAGGACACCTGGACGATGTGGATTGGGTTGGCATCATTAAACACACAAGTGATGGATGCAGACCTTCTTACCTGCTGTGGAAAGGCAGCGGCGCGCTGCGCAACATCCAGATCGAATGTCCACTGTGCCATGCCTCCATCAACCTGGGGACAGCTTATTCCAGAGATTGGGTCTGTTCAGGTCGTTTCCCGGAACGGGAGGCACAGAGTGGGGGCATTCTTCGCCCCAATGATTGCCAGGAAGATGCACGCATCATCCAGCGCGGTGCGGCCAACCTGCGGGTCGTGGAGATCCAAAGTGCGTTGACCATTCCCAATTGTGACACAAAACTCCATCGTTTGCTGGAAATGACAGCGGTGCGCGCCACGCTGTTCTCAATTCCCACGGACAAGCAAGAGTTTCTTGCCCGTCTGTCCCATCTGGTGCGACAACGCCTTATCTCTCAGGCTGTTGCCGATCAGATCGGCGCTTATGATCAGGATGATATTCTGAACGCCATCCAGGATGTCACAGGCGCTAAAATTCCCACTGATTCACTGACATTGCGCCAGGATGAATTCCTGGCTCTCAAGAGTGCTGCAACGGTAGGGCATCCACCTGTTCCCCCCAACAGGCCGGGCGATCCACCGCAGTTTGAGGTCAATCTGGGCGATGTGCTCACCATACCAACGCGCGATAACCGTTTTTTGCGAGTGACACCCGTCAGCCGGCTGCGGGTGACGATGGTACAAACCAGTTATCGCCGCATTCCAGCGGGAGACATTGCCGATGCAGAGCCAGTGCCCTGTGCCTTTCAGGATACGGAAGGCAGATCGTGGTATGTGGGGGTGGAACTTTCAGGAGAAGGAATATTCATTGACCTTGACACCGCTCGCCATCCAGAGAACAGACTCGAACTGACCGGCCAGACAGCCGGGACCTGGTGGAGAGCCTGGCAGAAGCCTGATGAATATGCCGGGCGCAGCCTGATGGCGCATGATCGCCACCAGTTTCACCCGGTTTTTGTCTGGTGGCATACGCTTGCACATCGTCTGATCAACGCCCTGGCGGTGGATTCAGGCTATTCTTCTGCTGCCATTCGCGAGCGCATCTTTATAGACGTTGATCCCGCGACTGGCAGAGCCGATGGCGGCCTTTTGCTGTATACCGCTCAACCTGGGGGCGATGGAACGTTGGGAGGGCTGATTGCCCTGGTGCCAGAGTTCAGGCGTGTATTGGATCGCGCTCTACACAATCTGGATACCTGCTCAAACGACCCGCTCTGCGGTGAAGAGGAATTCGGCCCGGGTAAATACAACGGCGCGGCCTGCTATGCCTGCGCCCTGGTTTCAGAAACATCCTGTGAGCATCGCAACATGTCGCTGGATCGCAACCTGCTGCTGGAGCAAATGCCGTGAGCAAGACCAGCGTCGTGGTTACGGGGCTGGCCTGGATGGGGGCGGGCGTCGGCTCAATCGAGTCGGCGATAGAACGTCTGTTTGCTTCAGCAAAGCAAGAGATCTCCCTGACCGTCTATGCGCTTGGCACAAATCCAGACAGTGTCGTGACATGGCTGGAAGGTGCTCTATCCAGAGGAGTGGCCGTGCGCATGGTTCTCAACCGCAGCGAGGAACAGCCTCCGGCTGCCATCAACCGCCTGAAGCGTCTTGCCGCGAGCTATCCTCACTTTACCCTGTTTCGTTTTGAGGGGCAGGACAAAGGCGATCTCCATGCCAAGGTTATCGTTGCCGACCGGCGGCTGGCGCTGGTCGGGTCGTCGAATCTCTCCTGGCACGGTATGGTGACCAATCACGAACTGGCCCTGCTGGTTGAGGGGAAAGCAGCTACAGAGATCGCCGGTGCACTGGACAGGCTATTCCATAGCACATTCTGCGCAAAGTTGTGAAGTGATTCTGCTTTTGGAAGGGGGCAATATGCCTCTACAAACTCATCCAACCAACCCCTACGTCGCTGGCAGCCCGGTCGACGTAGGGACGGTCTTTGTTGGCCGCGACGGGGTGCCGAACGAGGTTCCCTCGCAAAAGTGGATGAATTTCTACATGAAGGTCCTTCCAGAATACGCCACGGGCAAAGGTTCGACACTGCGCGTGCAGGTCGAGATCGCGCCAAAGAGCGGCATATCTGAGCAGAGCATCGAGGCCACACGCTCGGCACTGCAGGAGTTGGGGTTGGGGAATGAGGCAGAGGTGGAGTAGTAGCCGGCGAATCTCAAACTGTGATCAGGCGTGAGGCGTTGGAAATGCCAGACAGTCAGCAAGACATCACACAACAGAATGAGCAAATCGTGCAGACCTACTTTGAGTCACGAGGCTGGAACGTCGAGAAGCTGGATCTGGACAATAGCTCAAGCAATGCAGACTTTTCGGTCCGCCATGAAGGCTATTGCTTTCTGTGCGAGGTTAAGACGATTCGATCTGTCACAGCCAACATACCCTATGCTCCCGTTGAGGACTACTTCGCCGACAGGCGGAACCGTCGTCGAGATGAGATGCAAGAATGGATGAATGGCAACCCAGACAAAAGGCTGGTCATGCCAAAAGAGGAGAGAGAATACTATTTTGGCAGCGAGACCGAATTCCGTGCAAGGCACCGCCATCGACCAAGGTATACGAAAGAAACGTTCAACGGCTTCAAGCACGCGATGCAAGAATACTTTGGGAACTCGTCTGCGCGCAGCCTGCCTTACCTGGTGAGACTCGATAGTGACGACTGCTACGCCCCTCCCAAGCCCCAAAGAGATAGGTTCTTCGAGCAACTTGAGAGAGAGTTGCAGACTATCGACCACAGATTCCATGAGGCTCTGCGGGAACTCGGCAAGATCATACAGACTGACTCCTCTGTGGAATTCGATATGCGTGATCTCCTCTATCGTGTTATGCTCTACAACTCCGACGACCAGGCAGTGCCGCTACAGCATCGCCGGGCGTTCTTTGAAGCACTGACCAAACTGGTAGCCACAGCCCACGACCACCTCAGAGCACGTGAGGACTGGTATTGGACCATAGACAGTAGACCATATAACCTGCCCGCCTATTACTTGCACTACCAGATTCGCAGTCCTCAAAGTGAATACGATGCCGGTTCGAGCTATTCCTTGATGGTACACGGTCCATGGAGAGGAAACAAGCTGGACGTCCAGGCATTTGGCTACGGCCAGCTCAACTTTGAGGCGATAGACTCGAACGTGGGCAAGGCAGTAAGACAACTGAAAAGATCGGCCGAAGCAAGGGGGCCACGACTTCCACGCGTCATCGCACTGGCCTTCGCAGAGGGATTGGGGTTTGAAGGAGCAACCCTGCCAGGATACATCGCTTACTGGCTGAGAGAGCATCCCGGCTTGAGCGCGATTGCGCATCTGCGTTGGGTGCCTGATGGCACCCCTCCGCCAGAAGACGAAGGGCCAGTCGCGTACTGGAAGTTTCTCCAGCAGACGCCAAGTGTCCCCAGGTTTGCCGTGTATCATAATCCTTGGTCAAAGGGTGTCGATTCGCTGTGTCCAAGCGTGTTTGAAGATGGACTTTCGGCGCAGGTCTTTGCCGATAATGTGAAAGAAATCCAGACCGTGTTCTTGTAGAAAGCGCGGAGGAGCCCCTTGAGTAGCTTCAAAGAGAAAGCGTATCTTCAGCCTTACGGCTTGTTCTTGTGTAGTACGCAACTGCAGCCCATAAGCGTCCAGATAGGACAACTCGGGCGAGTCGATGTCTCGTATTTGCATCTTGAGCGAGTCTGGGCCGTCAACTTGTCGATCGACCCTCCCGAGGCAAGAGACTACGCAAGATTCTCTGGTATACTCGAAGGTGATTCGATCTCCATCCTCAGTTGCTGGACCTCAGAAGAACGTCCAGTTGAACAAGTCATGGTGACTGGTGAGATATGGGGAATTGAGAAGAGAACGTGGGAAGGTCTAGTCACTCAGCCCTTCTGGTTCTATCTGCTGCAGGAAAGTCTGTTCCACATCGAAAACGAGGATCACCCTGTTGCTATACTGATGTCAGCCATCGCATTTGAGTGGTTCCTGTATGCATTCCTAGAGGAAGAGTTACATGCCGTCAAAGGTTGGGACTCGGGCAGGATCAGAGAATATGTTCGAGAGACCAATATCCTCTACAGTATCAAACACAAAATCCAGTTATTGGTGGGTGACATTCTTGGATTCAAGTACAGCGATCTGATATACAATGCATGGGCTCAGTATGTTCATGGTCCCCGCAATGACATAATGCACGGGAACGTAGACATATACCAGCAGTACAAATCCAAGTCCGCGATACACTCGGTGATTGCAGCAGGCAATTTCATACTGGAACTACTTAATTTTGTTGAAGCAGATGACTATCTGCTTCATCTGAAGAAAGATCTCGCGAAGTTGATTGACACCCTGGGTGAGGAATTGGGCCAGACCTGAAGCCAGTTTAAACGCATCCGAGTCATCTTCGACAGTTACCATTTTCATCGGTAATGGGAGATACTTTCAATGGCTCGATCGACTATAGTAGACGGTACAACTGACGAGTTCATATACCGTCTATTTCAGTCAAGTAGTGCAACCACCCTAGACATTGGTGACGACCTACTGCAAGAGTAGGTCGAGTTGTTTAGTGGTGCACAGTTGGGTTTCTGGCGACATATAAATCGACTTGTCCAAACTAGATTTGCCGAACGATAGATCGATCGAAATGAGGTCCAGACCGTCAGAGAATTCATTCAGGACTATGAGGCGGAATTCGTATGTCTGTTTGCAGAGCACATTTATGCTCTGATTGCATACTCCGATCGTCAAAGGGGTCCTAAGACCAATACCTTTCAAATAAGACTTCGGAAGTCTGGTAGCAGTTTTCCGGGGACAAAATTGGCCTCAATTGGCAAGTTCTGCCGGCACGGTGTGCTTTCGAGACTTCCGAAGTCTGAGCATCACCTTATTTGAAGAGTATTGGTCCTAAGACCACTGTCGTCATGGCGGTCTGTTACGGGTTCGTGTGTCGCGTCTTCTTGTACGCGTACACCGTCTTCGAGTTGTAGTCGCCTCCGCCTCCCCCTCCATCCAGGCCGAGACGGAGAAAGTACTGCTCCACGCGGCGTGCAATCGCTGCGCTGGAGGCTGTCCTATAGCAGTACCAGGCATTCTCCCTGGGTACACCGTGCTCCTGAAACAAACGGCGTTCGACATCGCTGGTGATGCCCACGTACCAGGTTCGGCATGGGCCACC
>CAYRXM010000046.1:0-8345 GCA_964428175.1 uncultured Anaerolineae bacterium | reverse complement strand
ACCCTCTTTGTCAATGTGTGCCTTCATCTCTTGTTTGATTTGGTACTCGTTCATTGCCATATGTATACTCCTTGTATTCAGTTTGGTGACGACAGTTGGTCTGAAGGACCCCGATCCATTCCAGTGTAAGAGCACACCAGGAATGGGAGCAGCGGAAGCCTCAGCACTTCCTATCTGCTCCCCCCGTGTTGTTGCCTAGTTCGGCGTCGAACGGCGATGACGCTTCACCGGAACTGTCTTGCGCTTGCCGCCTGCTGGCTTGCGTTTGTGCGGCTTGACTGGGACAATCTTCTTGCCCTGGTCGGTCTTGGCCATACTTCTCACCCCCTTTCGCTGGGATTGGGCTCTGCCCTCTATCATACAATACCGAATCAGAGGCCGTTTTTCGCCACGCGTGGCAAAAAATGTGGGGATTTCCGGTACTATATATGCGGGAACGTGGAGGGGACGAATGTCAGAGGACAGATTTCGACTGCTGCAGGAGGCAGATTGGGGGCGGATCGGCAAGAGACTGGTGTTGTACGCAGAGTACAGAGCCAGAATCTATCCTTGGCGAATTGGTGGTAGCTGGAATCTTGGCAAAGGGCAAACGCCCGAGGATATCGTTCAGGATGTGATCGTGAAGGCCCTCACAGGAGAGAGGACGTGGGATCCTGCACGAGTTGAGCTATGGCCATGGCTAAAGAAACAGGTCGACAGTATGATCGACCACCTTGCTGAATCTGTTGCTGCCCAAAGTGAAAGGGGCACGCTACTCAGTGAAGAAGGAGACGACCTGCTCGAATCGATGACTGTATCTGCAGAGAGAATCGGGATCCAAGTCAGCCGAACAGACCTGCCTGACAACCCCGAAGATGTTCTTTTCCTCAAGCAACTCAAGGCCTACTCGGAACGGATACAGCGGCTGTTCGAGCTCGTCTCCGGGAGAGAAGAGGATGAGGCAGTCCTGACTGCAATCATAGAGGGCTGTGAACCGGTGCCCCGCTTCCTAGCCGAGTGGCTCAACGTGCCAATCAATGATATCAACAATTGTCTGAAACGACTGCGCCGGCTCGCTCTGAAGGAGGTGAATCTATGAAGAGGCGGAGGGCACCACAAGATGAAGAAGAACTGGTACAGACCTTAGCAGAACTATTCGAGAACACCAAGCTGGAGGAGAGTGAAGAGGAAGTGGATGCCGCTCTACGCGAGCTGGGCCATGACCCGGATGAACTGGCAAGCCGCATGGCGCAGGTTGCCAAGCAAGCTTTGGCTGAGTCTCCCCTAAACTGGCGCAATCGGGCACCCGCCCTAGAGACTGAGCGTCAAAAACTTGCCACCTTTCAACAACCATTTGCGCAGGGCAGGGCATGGGTTGTCGCCAAAATACAAGAGTTGCGTGCGCAGGCAGAGGCCAGATCCCTCTCCGTAACCTTCGCACATCGCAACTTGGAGAGCTTGTCAGATACAGACCTTGCCGCAGTCCTGACCGATCTCGAGTATCTGCTGTCCTCCCAGACTGACACATCCGACGACGGGGGCTAGCTATGTCGAGAGCTGCATCTGCGGCGTGCCGCGTCTTGTCCGACTTACAGATTACGAGGCCGAGTGATCTTCTAAACCTCGATCTCGTCGTCTACGCGCGTGGAGCGGTTGTGCGGCGCCGGCCTCTCAGTGGGGCCGAGGCGCAATTGCTAGCGGTGGGGGCCAAAGCCATTATCACCATCTCTACAGGCGAAGACAATCCCTGCCGAGAGCGCTTCAGCATCGCGCACGAGCTTGGACACCTTGAGTTACATCGCACAAAGAGTGATCTGTGGGTGTGCAAGAGTGGTCACATCGACGATGGGCGGACCCGCTCGGCAAAGCAGCCTGAGGAACAGGAGGCCAACGAGTTTGCCGCTGCACTACTTCTCCCGGACCATCTCCTCGGCCCCCTTTGCGAGGACACGGATCCCTGCCTGGGCCTAGTTGCTGAGCTGTCTGACACGTTCGACACATCTTGGACTGCGACCGCGATCCGTTACATGCGCTTCTGTGAGGCGCCTGCGGCGCTAGTGTTCTCAGAAAAGGGAAGAATCCGTTGGTTTGAGCGTAGCGAGGCATTCAAGCAACTCGGGCTTTGGGTCAAGGTCCGAGATTCTCTCGATCCATCGACGCAGGCAGCCACTGTCCAGGGAATGGCAAGCTCAACACGTCAAATAACAAGTGTCGACCCCCTCGCTTGGTTCGAATCTGGCCCCCACGCCCAAGACGTCACCATCCAGGAAGAGTCCTGGTATCTACGCTCCTATGATTCCGTGCTGACCATGCTATGGGTCGACGAGGACATCGAAGAAGACGATAGCTACTGGTGGGGTCAGTGAACAGACCACAGACCGGCAAGCACAGCGCCTACGGTCACGCTCAGCATCGGTTGGCAGCAAGAAGTGTATGATCTTTAGAAGGGGACCCTATAATATGGCACGACGACTCTACATTCCCGACCAGGTGAAACAGTGCATCAGTGCACATCTGGAACGCGAGATACCGCGGGCTGTCTCCGGATATCTGTCCGCCAGCGAGGACGAGGACACACTCACGGGACACCTTGGAGCTCGGCTAAGGATTGACACCCAGAATGTTGAGATCCAAGGTTCTGACTTTCCTGGCGTCTGGAGATGGTCCATCGACTACCACAAGTTCCGTGGCCGTGGGCCGGGAGCGACGGAGCGTATTCTCGGCGCCGACGGTATTTTTGAGCTGCGCTTGGATAGACGAGCAGCAATTGACCGCAAGTCCCTGTTGTTCCAGGCAAAGAACGACTGGAGACGAGATCCATCCCTGCTCGGACAGTGCCTCAGGCTTTCGACATGGCGAGAAGCCGCCTTTGTACTAAATTACACTCCGAACGAGTTCCAGGCCTATTCCATCGACCAGGTCATCCGATCCAAAGGAGTGAAGCAATCCTGTCCTGCCGGCAAACCCTTGCAAGAGTACCTTGGGACAGACTTTCTTGACTGCTTGATTGGAAGCACTGCCCTGTACTATGACGCACATAGACGCAAGCTGGTTTGGCAAACGATGGAGCACCGAACCGTAGCTACAACGTTCAAAACAGGCCACAGGTTCAGACTGAACATCAGAGTCCCTCCTCGTTGGCCTCTTGATCCCTGGCCTCACATACTCGAGATACCCAGTGAGGAGGTACACAACCATCGTATGGAGGCGACAGATGATGAAATCCTGGCCATAGATCCCGGAGCTTCGGAAGGTGATGCAGCCGCCGCCAAGCGTAATCTTGCACTTACTTACCATCCCGATATGCTCGGGGCATATCTGGATCGATTTGCTAGACAGGCACTGAACCGAAGAATGCAAGAAGTCAACCAGGCCTATGAGCGGTTCTGCACCAAGAAAGTCCGAAGCAGCGACCCCTAATTAAGCCGCAATAGATCTTGCCCGCTTGCTTACAAGCATTGATTACACTTGACCGAGTCCTAGCATATTCTGCGTTAGTTTAGATTCATAACGGCGTGGACATCCGGCTAGAAAATGGTCACGACTTATTTCGGTTTAATTAGTTGACAGAGCGGTCATAGCGCTAGTTACATCGCCACTAATCAGCGGATACTCTGGCCAAGCCAATCCACTCCAGTTGAGGATGTCGGTTGCCGCACGCAGCTCGACAATATCCACAAAGCGGATGCCAACTGCATCTGCACCTTTTGCCGGGAGATATGCAGATGCAGTTCATCCGCCGGTCTATATCGAGATCCTGCTGATGGCTGGTAACGCCGATCTTGTGCAGAATGAGAATAAGTTGTTGCAGTCGCGGTGCTGACGTGGCGCTGGTCATAAACAAGGTAACGGGCGGCAAGCTCAAGGCGATGCACATCTCGCGCATTCTGTGCAAGCCGCTACAGGATGCCGTTCATCAAGTGTGCCTGAAGAGGCTTATTGAAAACAACAACCGAAGCATACCTGTCGCCCATCAAGACATCGAAGAGAACTGAGCCCTCTTAACTGGCAGGTGCACCATCAGCACATCGAAGAATGGTAGCTGAGGCAGATGCCCCTAAATGTGGCATTTCGTAAGCAAAATCAGCCTTGACGACCAGATGTAGTAGCTGTTTTCTACGATGTTCTGACGGTTATCAAGCTACATGATTCTTCGATGTCTTGATGGTTCAGCCCATTAGCTTTCTACGATGTGCTGATGGGCGACACATACCGACTAACGGACTGGATCGATCCGTACACTGAGGTACATCCCTCACCGATCCACGGTAAGTGCGGCTGCACCTGTTTTTGTCAATTGCAGGTGCAGCCAGCAACCTGCTTGAATTACTTCCTTGCCACGATTACCGGTCTTGTACTCGACGGCCGAGCCTATGGAGCATCAAATAATACTCTACAGTATGTAGGCGATAGGCAGTTTTCTTCTCACATTGAAGCAATGACCGCTCGTAAAACCTGTGCAGCAGCACCGGGATATCCATCCTGCACCGCGCGATCTCCTGAAGCACAGATGATGGACACATAGCTTCCACATCCTGTGCCCCGAACGGCTCTCCTGGCGGCAACGTACTCAAGAGATCAAACATCATCCGCTCCGCTTTGTCCAACCGACCGTAGCTCAAAGCCAGCGCCACCTGCACGCTATCGTGCCGTCCAGGTCTTCGCCCGCGCTGCAGTGCAGGCACGATCCTCTCCCTTGTGCTGTCCAGCAGCCAGTCCCAGCCGCGATCTCGCGCCTGTCCTGCGCCGATTTCCACTGCCATCGGCAAGTGACCGACCCGCTCGATGAATTCAGTCGCCTTTGATTTGTCTCGTTCCAACGATCCGACTTGTCTTTCGACAAGCAACAAACATTCGGTCTCCGGTCATCGCCGGCACTGCGATCCGTTCTGCCAGCACGCCGGCCTGATCCAGCACCTGCCTCTCGCGCCCGGTGATCAACGCCCGCGACTGTGGGCCATCCACCATCAGCGGGCGCAGCGCCTCCGGATCCCACACGTCGTCGATGACGATCAAAAAACAGCAGTCTCCAGAAGTCAATTGTTTCTGCTGTGTTCACCTTTTCTATGTAATTGTCCCACCACATACGCCCTGACAAGCCGGTGGAAGCGGAACCGCAGATCGCCATCGCTACTGACGCTCTCCTGCAGCCAGCACCGATCGGCCAGATCGTACAGTCCATCCTCCAGCGCCCACATCGTCTGCTGTTCACCGACAATGCGCGCCGCATCCTCGACCGAGAAACACCCGTCCGGGTAGTGAGTCACTATCTGTCCCAACAAATGCCGTCCTGCTTCGTCCAGTTCGTTGTAACTCGCATCCAGCGTCACACGCAGGCTTGCCTCGCGCCCTCCTGCCCCCGGCAATCGCAGCACATCCAGCGCGCTTTGCTCCGTCTGCAGCCAGCCCAGCAGGTCGGACCACCCTCGACGGCCGCGCGTCCGCCGCCGGGCCACCCGCGCCGCGCCGAGGGCCAGCGCCAGGGGCAGGTCTTCCACCCGCGCCGCGAACGCATCCGCCCGCTCGCCATCCCACAGCGCATCTCCCACCCGCGCCCGCAGCAGACGCAGCGACTCCGCCCGTTCCATCATCCCGACGTGCACTGTTTCCGCTTCCATCCCCAGCCGGGACACGATATGATAGTCGCGCGTGACCACCAGCAGCCGGTCCTTCTCGCCGTCCACCAGCAGGCTGCGCAGGTCGTCCGACCGCCGCGCGCCGTCGAGGACGATCAAGAAAGGCTCCGGCCTGGCGGCCAACCGCTGCCGCACCCGCTCCTCCAGCAGCCGCTCGCTTTCACACGGCCCCGCTTCCAGCCGCAGCAGGCTCAGCCAGTCCCACAACCACTCGACCGCCAGCCGGTCCTCCAGATCGGCCCACAGGATGCCGCCCTGGAAATGGTCGCGCACCCGTTCGTCCAGGGCGATGGCTCTGGCCAGCAGCGTCTTGCCGCTCCCGACCATCCCCCACAGCGCCGCGCCCCGGCCCGATCCCAACAGCCGGGCCTCGATCTCGTCCAACAGCGCCTCACGCGCCACGTACCAGCGCGGCAGCTTGTCCATCTTCATCGTGTACGCCAATCCCCCTGGGTGACGCCGCCGGTAGTCCAGCTCAATCTGCGCCAGCCAGCCGGTCAGTTCGGCCAGCGCGCGCCCTTGCCGGCGATTGTATTCGCTGTGGGCGATGTTCGAGAACAACCGGTGTATCCGGCGCACCACGACGGCAGGCGGTTTTTTCCCCCTTTCATCAGGGAGGCCAGCGCCGCCTCGATCGTCTCCTCCCGCGCCAGCAGCGTTGCTGCTTCGGCGGCAGACGCGGCCCGAAAGTAGCGCACCCAGACGTAGCCGCAGGCCGCAGCGCGCCACAGGTCGCCTTCCCCGGTCACCCCGTCAGCCAGCAGCGTTTCCAACCCGTCGCGCAGCGCGACCCAACGCCCTTCCTCACCAAGCCTGCGCCACTCCTCGACCGCCAGGCCGCACAACGGGCAGAGCAGCGAATACCAGGTCAGGGGAGAACGCGCAAAGCGCTGCCAGTCGGCCAGGTTGGTCAGGTCGTCGCGTACCTGCCTGACCGTCAACCGATCATACTGGACCGTCCTCATCGTTGCCTCTCCTTTCGACAGCCTCATCCCATCCACTGCGATGGGAAACGATGGGGAGATCGAGGGGAAAGGCCGTCACACCGTTCCAACGCAGTGTGATACCATCCACTCAACGCGAAGTGGGGAACGGATCCCCGGATCGCGACAAACCTGAACCGGGCTGATCAGCCTCCCAAACTTGAATGATGGCGCCATCGCTCCTTGACAACCGCAACGATGGAGGTGAACCCGATGGCGACGATCTCCGGCCCACCCAGGCCACCCAAACCGCCGCAGCCGCCGCGGCCCAAGCCGCCGCCGCGACCGCCCACACCGCCGCCCAAACCGGCGTAGGTGAATCAAGAAGGCGCGCCTTCACACCTGGGACGCCAGGTGACTTAACAACGCCGACACCTGCGGCGGTTCGGCGCTCTCCGAGATCGACAGACATCGCTCCACTTGCCAGGCCCAGAAGGACTGGAATCTCGATCCGGCCAGCCGGCGCGCGCCTTCCAATGCCGCTGCTGCCTGCCGCGCCTGGCCTGTAAACCGGTATGCCTCGCCCAACGCCAGCCGGATTTCCAGCTCCAGCGCCCAGTCATACGTCGCCTCGTCCCGGCAAGCGACCAGCGCGGCCTCGAATCGAGCGATCGCCGATTGCACATCACCGGCCAAACCGGTGACCTCACCCGCCGCAAGCCAATACAGTGCGATCACATCGGGTGACAACTCGGCCAGGTCTGCTTCGACGGTGGCAAGCGCCTCTCTCGCTTCATCTACGCGGCTCAGGTGGGCCAGACTGCGCGCCATTTGCGCCGCCATCTCGCCCGTTTTGGTCCGGTTACTTGCTTGCTCGTGAAAAACGGTCGCTATCCGAAACGCTTCCGCCGCCTCTGCCCAGCGACCTGCGCGGGCGTACGCCTCGCCCCGGCTGCCCAGCCCATAGGCGGCGTGCAGCCCTTCGCCCACATCCGTCACCGGCGACTGCTCAAGCAGGTCGGCCAGCGCGCGACAGCCGGTCAGGTTGCCGGTGCGCGCGTAATAGCCTGCCGCTTCGCCCAGCACCCAGGCGGCCAGCGCCGGCGCGTGCTCGCCGCCGGCCCGAGCGACCTGCCAAGCTTCCAACAGCGCACTTTCCGCCTCAACCAACCAACCCGCGTCGCCGTACAGCCAGGCCAGGTTGCCCAGCGCGTAGACCTCGTTCCACGCCGCCATCTCGGCCGCCGCGATCTCGCGCGCCCGGCGGGTATAGGCCAGCGCCTGGTCGAATGGACGCGGCATCCAGCCCAACTGGGCATACAAGGAATAGCGATCCTCTGCCTCGAATGCGCCTGGATCGCGCTCGACGATCTCCCGCGCCGCTTCGCCCCAGGTCTGCCAGCGGTCGAGGTCGTGAAAGACGATCAGGTATGGGGCCAGGTTCAGGAACAAACGAACGGCCAGCCGGTGCCCTGCTCCGGCTGACCACTGCTGCGCGCGATAGACCTGGGGCAGGTCGGGACGCAGCTGCGCCACCCGGACGGGCCAGTCCGGTTCGTTTTGCCCCTCGCGGATCGCTCTGGTTCTCCCCGCATAGACCTGCGCGTGGCGCAATGCATAGGCTTCCCGCTCTGAGTCTTGTTCGCCCAACGATGCGGCGAAGGCGTGCTGCAGGCGGTGCATCTCCGACCGGCTGGCGGCCAGCGCCGACGGGTGCGCCCAGCCGGCGTCCTGCAGCGCCGCTGCTGCTGCCAGCGCCTGGATGCGCGGCACGTCCAGCACGGCGCTCAGCGCGTCGACGTCCCAC
>CAYRXM010000045.1:0-32127 GCA_964428175.1 uncultured Anaerolineae bacterium | reverse complement strand
TGGGGATGCTTCCTCATTTTAGCCACTTGGGGGGTATGTGACAAGTGTCACAATTGTAAAACACGTGACCTTTAGCCCCGACGGCAAGCTGCTGGCCGTGGGGACGACGATCGGCATCTGGCTGTACGATGCGGAGACGTTCGAGGTGATCCGATTTATCAACACCGATTCCTGGGCAGATCGGTTGATCTTTGCACCGGATGGCCGTCAGCTCTTTGCCCGAGTGGGCATCACAGCGATTGCCATGTGGGAGATTGCCAACGGCAAGTTGGTACATTGGATAGATCTAGGAGACACCGTCAAAGCATACCGTATTGGTGACGTTCCGCTGGTCGCTATATCCGGTGATAAACCACAAGTTGAGTTGCGGAATATGCAAAACGGAACGCTTGTAAAAGCACAGAGTGGCTTTGCCGATGCTGTTTTTGTGGCTGCTTTTTCGCCTGATGGTTCGCTGTTGGCTGTGGGGTTAAGGGATCAAACCATACAGGTCTGGGACATACAGACGGATGCAGTGTTGAGCATCCCGACCGGACATGGCAGCCTGATCGAGTGCCTGGCTTTTACACCCGACGGAAGATTCCTGGCCTCCGGCGCCATCGACAAGACAGTGCGGCTATGGGATACCCGAACCGGCAAGCCTGTGCACATTATGGAAGGACATCTTGCGACTGTGAGCAGTCTGGCCTTCTCCCCCGATGGCAAGACATTGGCTTCCGGCGCGCAGGATCGCACGATCAAGCTGTGGGATGTGGAAACAGGGAGCCTGATACATACGTTAGCAGACTCCATATCATTTGTGGAAACGTTGGCCTTTACACCCGACGGCAAAGTGCTGGCGTCTTCCGGACGATTTGATGAGACGGTGCAGTTGTGGGATGTGGGGATGGGTAAACCTGTCGAAACTCTTGTAGACTATGGCGAAGTATGGGCGCAAGTCATTTCGCCTGCCAATGTTGTCTTTGCCACTTCGGGCAACGAGATACAACTGTGGAATATCAACACGGGCCGTCAAGAACGAACGATTAAAGGACATAAGGATGATATATTCTTTCTTGCCCTTTCTGCGGATGGCAAGACGCTGGCTTCCTGCGAACGAGCATACCGGGGAGTATGGGTTTGGGACTTAGTCACAGAAACCTGGACGCAGATCGAAACTGGGTTCGATTGTTGGGGAACCGGACTTTCACCGGATGGACAGCTGGTCGCCGTCGCGGTAACCTATAGAACGTCTTGGGTATATGATGTGCAAAGCGGAGAACGACTTAACATCATCGGCAGCGGGTCGAGTCTGCTCTTTTCTGCCGACGGCAAAAGGCTGATCACTGGCCCAAGCGGCGGGATCGATGTGTGGGACGCGCCAGCAGAAGAAAGGCTGGTCTACATCAACCTTCCGGGTGGCAGCATTAGAGGAATGGCTGTGTCACCGAATGACAAACTAGCCGCCGCAGGTGACACTGAGGGTGTCATTCACCTGGTGGATCTGGAAAAAGGTAAGATCATTCGCAGACTGGAAGGTCTTGCCGGAGACATAGTCAGCGTCGCTTTTTCTCCCGACGGTGCCATTGCAGCTGCCTGTGTGGAGTCTGGCCGCGCAAGGCCATTGATCGGTCTTTGGGATGTACAAGCAGGCGAGTTGCTGAGTGTGCCGGTGATGGAAAAGCATAGCGTCCACAGGATATTTTTCACTCCCGACGGCACATTGTTGTTATCCGTTGGGGGAGACGGCGTCACACGTCTGTGGGGCATTCCGCCATCCAGGTAATTTTCTCGATCCGACGCAAGTACTGATGAAAAGGTAGTAGGAGCGCGTGCAACACTGCGTGTTGCCTGCTGCGCCCCTACAAAATGATCGGGCAAGTCACCCCGGCAGTTGGCACTCGGCGTAATCGCGTCCCTCGCCGAGCACCTCGTGCACCAGCGGCATCCACTCGCTGATCGGGATGTCTTGCGGGCACAATTCTTCGCAGGCGCGGCACTGAATGCACGCGCTGGCCCGCGCATCTTCTGGTATGCGCTGGTATCCGCGCCGCGCCTCGCCGACCTTGTTGTACATGGCCCCGGTATTAAAAGTCGCAAAATTGCGCGGGATGTCCACTCCGTTCGGGCAAGGCATGCAGTAGCGGCACTGCGTGCAGGGGATCGGGCACAGTTCGTCGTACTTGGCGCGCGCCTGACCCACCAGCGCCAGTTCGGCGTCGTTGAGCATGCCCACGCTGGCCTTGTCCGCCAGCTCGACGTTCTGAACCAACTGCGCCATCGAACTCATCCCGCTGAGCGCAACGGAGACCTGCGGCTTGTGCCACAGCCAGTCCAGCGCCCACTCGACCGGCGCGCGTTTGACCGGGGCGGTATCCCACAAGGCCTGGATCGGCTCCGGCGGATCGACCAGCTTGCCGCCCAGCAGCGGCTCCATCACCACCACGGCCAGCCCTTTGGCGGCGGCATATTCCAGCCCCTCGGTGCCGGCCTGGTGCGTCTCGTTCATATAGTTGTATTGAATCTGGCACATGGCCCAGCGGTCATAGCCGTCGACGATCGTCTTGAACGCCTCCAGATTGTCGTGGAACGAAAAGCCCATGTGCCCGATGCGCCCGTCGGCGACGGCGCGCTCGGCCCTGGCCAGCAGGTTGAGGCTTTGCACCATCTCCCAGCGCGGCCCGCGCAGGCCGTGAAACAGGTACACGTCAATGTGTTCGACCTGGAGCTTGGCCAACTGCTCGTTGAGGATGCGGTCGAAATCGTCGGCGCTTTCGACGGCCCACATGGGCAGCTTGGTAGCCAGCCTGATCTTGTCGCGGTAGCCGCCTTGCAGCGCCTTGCCGAGCACCCGCTCGCTGTTGCCGCCGTGATAGGGATAGGCGGTGTCAAAATAGGTAACCCCGCAATCGACCGCATAGCGAATCATCTTGATCGCTTCCGCTTCGTCGATCTGGGAGCGATCCTCGCTCGACGCGGGCAGGCGCATACAGCCCATGCCCAGCGTCGAAACGAGCCAGTCCAGTTTTCCAAATTTGCGGTATTGCATGTTTCCCTCCACTGATTGTCCAAGAAACCCGGTGTTTGACAAACACCGGGTTTCTCAGTTTATGCGCCCAGCGTCTCGGCGACCTCTTGCAGTTGATCGATGATGGGGATGTTTTGCGGGCATTTCGGTTCGCACTCGCCGCACTGGACGCAAGCGTCGGCCTTGAGGCCTTCGATGCGCCCCGCCCACGGCCCCCACCCGCCCTTTTCACTGAGAGCGGCATAAGCCTCTTTGGCCTCTTTTTCCATCCCCCACACGCGATACCAGTTCATGTAGCGGAAATTTTCGGGGATGTTGACCCCGTTCGGGCAGGGCATGCAGTAGCCGCAGCCGGTGCAGTACAGCTCGGACAGCTTTTGGTTCTTGTCGACCAACTGTAAAATCTGGGCGTTTTCCTCGGCGCTCATCCCGGCGGCGCGGTTGGCCGCGGCGGCATTTTCCTCGATCTGCTGCATCTCGTTCATCCCCGACAGGGCGACGTGGGCATTGGGGTTGTTCCACACGAAACGCAGCGCCAGTTCGGGCGTCTTGACCTCCAGCGCGCCTTCCTGGTCGACGAACACACCCTGCGGCATGGCCAGCCGCCCGCCGGCGACCGGGCCCATGATCACCACGCCCATCCCCTTTTCGCCCGCGCGGGCGATTGCCGGCGCGTTGTGGCGGTCGAGGAAATTGTACTGCACCAGCATCGAGGCAAACTCGCCGCTGTCGATCAGTTTGACGATGTTGTTTTCGTTGTCGTGGCTGGAAAAACTGACGTGGCGGATCAGCCCTTCGGACTGCGCCCGGCGCGCCGCTTCCAGGGCCATGCCGGGTTTCGACACCCAACCTTCGAACGCCGCCCAGGTCAGGCCGTGAAAGTGCATAAAGTCGATGTAGGGCGTGTCAAAACGGCGCAAACATTCTTCAAGCTTGGCGCGCCAGACTTCGGCGGTCGCCTCCTCCGGCTTACCGACTGGAATCTTGGTCGCCAGGTACAATTTGGCGCGGTCGTAGCCATTGATCGCCTTGCCAACGGCGACCTCGCTGGTGCCGTTGATATAGACATACGCGGTGTCGATGTAGGTGATGCCCAGGTCGAGGCCGCGCCGCAGCTGCGGGACCGACACGTCATAGTCACAGCTCTTGTCTTCGCGCTGCGGCAGGCGCATCGCGCCAAAGCCGAGAATGGACACGTCGACGCCGGTGCGGCCAAATGGAACGTATTTCACGATTCGGACTCCTCTTGAAATTTTGCAAGCAGGGGCGCAGCGTGGATGCATTTCATCTACTCACTGCGCCCTTTTGATGTGGTTATTGTGGGAAAATGTACGCCAGGCCTTTGGCCCACGTTTTCAACGTCTTTTCTTCTTCCGCCGTGATCGGCTGAAATTCCTCGGCCGCGTCGCAGGCCCACCACAGCAGTTCCTCGTGCCCCGGGCTGACCGCGGCGGTGATCGGCTGGGAGAGGGTGAAACGCACGGCCAGCCGCGCCTCCTGGTAGGTGTCGACGGGCGAATACCAGCACTTGCTCCAGCGGCGCTCCTCGCCTTCGGCCCAGGCGCGCTTGGCCAGCGCCTTGAGCGCCAGGATGCCCATGTCGCGCCGGTGCGCTTCGGCCAGCATGCGCAGCCCAAAGCCGCCCTCCAACCAGGTGACCCAGTTGAACGGCGCGAGGATGGTGTCGAAATCAAAGGCCTCCATCAGCGCCAGGGCCGCTTCTTCCGAGTGGGCAGAAAAGCCCAGGTAGCGCACCAGGCCTTTCTCGCGCGCCTTGACAAAGGTCTCCAGCGCGCCGCCCGGCCCCAGGATCGTCTCGACGTCCTCGTCGGTCTTGACCGCGTGGAGCTGGTAGAGGTCAAAATGGTCGGTGCGCATTCGCTTGAGCGATGCTTCCAATTCGGCCTGCGCCTCACCGGCAGCGCGCTTGCCGGTCTTGCAGGCCAGGAACACATCCTTGCGGTACGGCTCCAGCGCCGGGCCGAGCATTTCTTCGGCGTTGCCATAGCTGGGCGCGACATCGAAATAGTTGATCCCGCGCACAATCGCCCGGTGGACGTACTCGCTGGACTTTTCGGCGGTCTCGTTCATCACCAGGATGCCGCCAAAGCCGATCACCGACAGCATTTCACCGGTTTTTCCCAATCGTCGCTTTTCCATCGCAAAAAACCTCCTTTAGCTATTGGACATTATCAGGAATAATCTTTGACTACAAGATGAACAAGATACCCTCTTGGCATTTTTGTCCTGTAAATCTTGTTAATCCTGTCTGTACTCAATGGTCGGAAACGGATTCGACCATTTCTTGCGAGTGCCGGACGTGCGCCAGCATCGCCTGCCGCGCGCCGCCGGCATCGCGGGCGACAAGCTGTTCCAGGATGCTGCGGTGATAAAAAATGGCGTCCTGGACGGCATTGGGCACCTGGTACGAGATGCGAATTACCTCCTGCCACAGGTTGGTGATCGGGTAGAGCAGCATCGCCAGCAAGTCGTTGTGCGCCGCCGCCGCCAGCGCCAGATGAAAGTCGAGATCGAGCTGGACAAACTGCTCCGCGCTTTGGCCCGCAGCAGACATCGCATCGATGGTCTCGCGGATTGCGTCCAGGTCGTCGGCCGTGGCGCGTTCGGCGGCCAGCCCCGCCGCCTCGACCTCGATCAGCCGGCGCACCTCGTACACGTCACGCAGCAGTGTCTTGGACTGCTTGAGCTTGAAGAAAAGCGCCATCGGCGCCGACACATCGCTGGCGTTCAACTCGCGTACATAGGTACCGCAGCCCGACTTGGTCTTGACCAGCCCGCGCACGCTGAGCACACGGATCGCCTCACGCACCACCGTCCGGCTGACGCCCATGCGCTCGGCCAGCTCGCGCTCGCCGGGCAGTTTGTCGCCGGGCAGCAGTGACTCGGAAACGATCAGCTCTTCAATACGATCGGCCACCTGTTTGTAGAGGTTATCGCGCTGTAAAGAAAAATCAAACATTTCACTCATATGGCTGGCTCCTGCTGGTTTGACGGGTCAACTGGTCAGACCACATGTCCATAGTACCAAATTTTTGGGAAAAAGTCAACTTGAAAATATCGGCCAACGATGGTATGATCGTGTTTGGGTGACTGCCAACCGCAAGCCTTGAAAAGGCAAACCATATGGGCACAAGCTCCGGCGATCTGCTCGAACAACTGAAAACGGTCGCGTTGTGCGCCGCGCTGCCCGAATGCGCACTGGAACGCCTCGCCGGGGCCGCCCGCCCGATCGCGTACCAGGACGGGCAACTGATCGTGATCGAAGGCGATGCCGGCGCACCGGTCTTTTTTGTAATGGAAGGCGCTGTACGCGCCTTTCGCACCAACCTCGACGGGCGCGAGCAAAACCTGATCCACCTGTCCGCCGGCGAAGCATTCAACATGCCAGCCGCCTTTGCCCCCGGTCAGATCGCGCCGATCAGCGCCGCCGCCGTCGGCCCGACCCGGCTGTTGTGCATCGCACAGGCCGATTTTCGGCGCATCACCAGCCAGACGCCGGACATCGCCCTCGCTGTGCTGCGCGATTTTTCAACCAAACTCGTCCACCTCACCAACCTCACCCACGATCTCAGCTTGCGCTCCGTGCGCGGTCGGCTGGCCCAATTCCTGCTCGCCCAGGCCCAGTCCGGCGACGCACCACGCTGGACCCACGAAGCCATCGCCGCCCAGATCGGCACCGTGCGCGAAGTGGTCAGCCGCACCATGCGCGCGTTCGTCCGTGAAGGGCTGATCGAAATCAACCGCCAGCAAATCACCATCCGCGATCCGCAAGCGCTGGAAATCGAAGCCTGACGAACTCGGGCCTTTCGGCCCGAGTTCGATGTAACTTTTGTCACATCTTGTTCTCTGCCCCTGTGCTATACTTGGATCATCATCAGGAGTGAGAGCGATGACCGAGTGGACGCTGCCCACAATTCACCTCGATCGCTGCACGCGCTGCGGGTTGTGTATCTGGCACTGCCCCACGCGGGCGGTTGAACTGGTGGCGAACGCACCCCAGATCGTGCACCCCCAGGATTGCGCCTACTGCGGCGACTGTGAAGAGGTCTGCCCGGCCGGCGCAATCGAACTGATATACGAAATCACGCCGTTGAACCCCAAGCATCATTGAACAGGAGACACTATGCTCAGACAAATCGTTCGCATCGAAGAAGAATTGTGCAACGGCTGCGGCTTGTGCGTCACTCCGTGCGCCGAAGGCGCGATTCAAATCATCGACGGCAAGGCCAGGGTGATCCGCGAGGAATTGTGCGACGGCGCGGGTTTTTGTCTCAGCGTGTGCCCCACCGGCGCGCTGACCATCGAACAGCGCGAGGCGGCGGCATTCGATCCGCATGCAGCGCACCAGGAAATGGAAAAACGAGGCACAACCTATATCGAGCAGGTCTGCCACGTCTGCGGCGCGGGCGAGGATAGCCGCGTGCTGATGCCCTGCCGCAAGGCGGGCGAAAGCCTGTGGGTCTGCACACGCTGCCTGCCGCAACTGATTCACGGATAGAAAGGAAATGAGGATATGAATATCATCAATGCACTGCAAGCAACCGAGGTTTCAACCCCACACAACGTGAGCGTGCGTCGCCTGCTCGACATGGAGCACGCCCAGGTGATGATGATCACCCTGCAAGCCGGCGAATCGCTTAAAAAGCACATCACGCCCGTCGACGTGTTCTTTTACGTGCTCGAAGGGGCCGGGATCGTTGAGATCGGCGACGAACAGCACCCGGTCTCGGCCGACATGCTGATCGAAAGCCCGGCGCGCATCCCGCACCGGCTCAGCAACCCGGGGAAAGCGCCGTTCCGCTTCCTGGTGGTCAAAACGCCCCGGCCAACCGCGTCCAGCCAGATTTTATAAGGAGGGTTTTGATGCAACAAGGTGTATTCGCATTGATTACGTTTCTGCACGATTTGTTCACCGCCGTCTGGATCGGCGGGCTGTTCAGCCTGGCTCTCGTCGTGCTGCCTTCGCTCAAGGCCGTGCTGGGCCTGGGCCCCGACACACATAAATTGACCGAGGCGATCCAGAAACGGCTCAGCGTGCTGGTCTACATCAGCATCGTTGGGCTGCTCGTCACCGGGCTGCTCTTGTCGCGCCGCGCGCCGCAGTTCCAGGGCCTGTTTCAGTTCAACAATACCTATTCGCTCGTTCTGGGCATCAAACACATACTGGTGCTGCTCATGATCGCCGTCGCCCTGACGCGCAGCCTGGGCTTCAAGGGCAAGCCCACCCCGCGACAGGCCAAAATCAAGATGGCTCTTTTGCTGTCCAACCTGATGCTGGGCACAGGCGTGCTGCTGCTCAGCGGGTTCAGCGCGGCACTGGCCAACACCCAAGCGCCGGTGATATAACTATTTCACTCTAAGGAAAGGAGACTAGAATGACGATGTTTTGTTACCAATGTCAAGAGACGGCCCGCAACCAGGGCTGCAATATGCGGCGCGGCGTGTGCGGCAAGACCGCCGAGGTCGCCACGCTGCAAGACCTGACCATCTGGCTGCTCAAGGGCGTGGCCTGGTACGGGATCGCCGCCCGCCGGCAAGGCATCGAGCACCCGGACACCAACCTCTTTGTCGCCGAGACGCTCTTTGCCACCATCACCAACGTCAACTTTGACCCCGACTATTTTGTCGGGCTGGCCCACGAGACGATTCGCCGCCGTGACGCGCTTAAGGCCCAAGTGCCCCAGATCGAAAACGCCCCCGAGGCGGCCACCTGGCGGTCGCAGGCCGGCGATCAGACCGAACTGCTCGCCAAAGGCATCGAGGTCGGCCTGCTCGCCGACGAGGCCGCCGGCGAAGACGTACGCTCGCTGCGTCACCTGCTGCTCTTTGGCCTCAAGGGGCTGTCGGCCTACGCCGATCACGCCTACGTGCTCGATTACGCCGACAACGACATCCTGGTCTTTTTGCAAGAAGCCCTGGCGGCCACCCTCGACGACACGCTGACCGTGCAAGACATGGTCGGCTGGGTGCTCAAATGCGGCGAGGTGGGCGTCAAGACCATGGCCCTGCTCGACGCGGCCAACACCGGCACCTACGGCCACCCCGAACCCACCCAAACCAGCATCGGCGTGCGCCCCGGCCCGGCGATCCTGATCAGTGGGCACGACCTGCGCGACCTCGACGAACTGCTCCAGCAAACCGAGGGCAAAGGCATCAACATCTATACCCACGGCGAAATGCTGCCCGCCAACGCCTACCCCGCGCTCAAGAAATATCCTCACCTGGCCGGCAATTATGGCGGCTCTTGGTGGCGGCAAGACAAAGAATTTGGCCCGTTCAACGGCCCTATCCTGCTCACCACCAACTGCCTGGTGCCGCCCAAAGAAGAATACATCGACCGGCTGTGGACCACCGGCCACGTCGGCTGGCCCGGCGTGCCGCACATCGGGCCGCGCCAAGACGGCGGGCAAAAGGATTTCAGCGCCATCATCGCCAAGTCGCTGGAATGTGAAAGCCCCACGCCGCTGGAAGAAGGCACTATACCCAACGGCTTTGCCCGCCACACGGTAATGAGCGTCGCCGACAAGGTGATCGAGGCGGTAAAAAGCGGCGCGATCAAGCGCTTTGTGGTGATGGCCGGCTGCGACGGGCGGCACAAGGAACGCGAATATTATACGGAACTGGCCGCCCAACTGCCCGCCGACCACGTGATTTTGACTGCCGGCTGCGCCAAATATCGCTACAACAAGCTCGACCTGGGCGACATCGGCGGCATCCCGCGCGTACTCGACGCCGGGCAGTGCAACGACTCGTATTCGCTGGCCTACATCGCCTTGCAGCTCAAGGAAGCGTTCGGGCTGGACGACATCAACGACCTGCCCATCGCCTACGACATTGCCTGGTACGAGCAAAAAGCGGTGCTGGTACTGCTGGCGCTGCTCTCGCTCGGCGTCAAGCACATCCGCCTGGGGCCGACCCTGCCGGCGTTCGTCTCGCCGGGCGTGCTCAAGGTGCTGGTCGAGCATTTTGACATCAAGCCCATTGCCACCGTCGAGCAAGACCTGGCCGAGATCGTCGCCGGGCAATAAGCACCCGGCCTGACCAATCGTATTGCGTACTGGGGAACTGCTCCCAGTACGCAATATGCATTTTTGCCTTTGCGCTCCCTTTCCGATAAAATACGCCCATCACTTTATGCAAAGGAGTATACCATGCCCGCCACACACACCTGGAACGAGATCGCCAGCCAGCCGCTGGTCTGGCAGGCCACACTGGATCGCTTCAATGCCGCACAAAGTCATCTCGAGCTGTTTATCGGCATGTACGATCCAGATCACATCATTGCCATCGGCTGCGGCTCGACCTATTACCTGGCCCGCGCCGCTGCGGCCACCCTCAACTATCGCGTCGCCGTACCGGCCCGCGCCATGCCCGCTTCCGAACTGTGGCTCTATGGCGACATGCCGGTCAGTGACAACACGATACTGCTGGCCATCTCGCGCTCCGGCGAGACCAGCGAAACGTTGATGGCCGCCGAAAGCTTCAAGGGACTGTATGGCCGCCCGGTGCTGGCCGTCACCTGCGACCCGTCAAGTTCGCTAACCCGCACCTCGGCCCACGTCCTCGCCTGCCCGGACGCGCAAGAACAGTCGGTGGCGCAAACGCGCTCCTTCAGCAGCATGTACCTGCTCACACTGGCCCTGGGCGGGCTGCTCGCCGACGACGAGCAACTGTCCGAGCAGGTCGCCCAACTGCCCGCCGCGCTGACCGATCTGATCGAACGGCTGGACGACCTGCCCGAGCAGTTGGGACGCGATATGGACATTCAGCGCTTCTTTTTCCTCGGCAACGGTGCGCTGTACGGCCTGGCCTGCGAGGGAATGCTCAAAACCAAAGAAATGTCGCTCTCGTACGCCGAGGCCTTTCACCCGCTGGAATTTCGCCACGGGCCAATGTCGATGGTCGACGAACACAGCCTGATCGTGGGCCTGCTCTCCGACACGGCGCTGCGCTACGAACTCCAGGTCTTGCGCGACATGCAGGCCCTCGGCGGGCGGACGCTGGCGCTGATCGATGATTCGAGCAAACTGGGCAGCACCAAACCCGACCACGTCGTCGAACTGGGCAGCGGCCTGGACGAATGGGCGCGCGGCGCGCTGTGCCTGCCGGTCATGCAGCGCATCGCTTTCCACCGCGCCATCGCCAACGGCCTCGACCCTGACCGGCCGCACAACCTCAAGGCTGTGGTTGAGCTATGAAAAAACTGCTCGTCGTCGGCGAACTGAACGCCGATCTGATCATGAGCGGGTTGCCTTCGCTGCCGGTGCTGGGGCAAGAGCTGCTCTGCGACGATTTCCGCACCGTGATGGGCGGCTCTTCGTCGATCTGCGCCTGCTGGCTGGCCGGCCTGGGCGCCGGCGATGCAGACATCGCCAGCACTTGCGCCATGTGGAGCAAGGTCGGCGCCGACGGGCTGGGCGAATTTCTGACCGGCGAGTTGGCGCGCATGGGCGTCGACACCCAAGGCGTGCTCCGCGATCCGGGCATCCGCACTGGGGCGACCATCTCGCTCACCTACCCGAACGACCGGGCCATGATGACCTACCTCGGCGCCATCGCCGATCTGGGTCTGGACGACCTCGATCTGAGCCGGCTCGAACATTACGATCACCTGCACAGCGCATCGATCTTTTTGCAGCACAAGCTGCGCCCCGGCCTGCCGGCCTTATTCGCAGCAGCAAAAAAAGCCGGGCTGTCCACCTCGCTCGACATCGGCTGGGACCCCGATGAAAGCTGGAGCAGGGATATTTTCGAGGTGCTGCCCCACGTCGATTATCTGATCCCCAACGAAACCGAAGCCCTGCACCTGACCGGTCAGCCCGACGTTCAAGAGGCGAGTGAGATACTTGGTCGCTACGCGCAGAATGTGGTGGTCAAACTGGGCGCGCAAGGATCGCTGGCCCGCTCCGGCGCTCAGATGTGGCGCATGCCCGGCTTTTACGTCACCCCGGTCGATACCACCGGCGCAGGCGAC
Source organism: uncultured Anaerolineae bacterium (assembly GCA_964428175.1). Classification (GTDB taxonomy): domain Bacteria; phylum Chloroflexota; class Anaerolineae; order JAFGEY01; family JAFGEY01; genus CAYRXM01. The sequence goes on along the minus strand of CAYRXM010000045.1, from coordinate 20,125 downwards.
GCCTTTAATGCCGGGTTCATCCACGCGCGGGTGGTCGAAGGGCAGCCCATGCCCGACGCGCTGCGCTTTGCCAACGCCTGCGGCGCAACCGCCGTGACCACGGTCGGTGGGACGAGCAGCATCCCATCTGCCGTGCAGGTACGCGAGTTCATCCGCCGCGCCTCACACGAGGCCTGAAACATCCCCTTGCGAAGGTTTGGAACCTTCGCAAGGGTGAGCAAGGACCATTTTTTGTCTGCCGCGCGCGATATGGTATAATCGAGTCCACTGAAAAAACTAAAAACGACTGGAAAAATGGGACACTGATTTTCACTGATTGACGCTGATTTTTATGTTTTTATCAGTGTGCGTTAGCCCGTGTTCATCTGTGTCCCTTTTTTCAGGGGAGTCATAATTGACTCCACTGAAAGAACTCACGCAAAGGCGCCTCCAACCAATGGTTGGCGTCGCCAAGTTTTGGTATAAATACAGAACTCAAAGACTATTTTAACAATCTTTGCGTCTTTGCGACTTGGCGTGAGAGACTTTTTTCAGGAGACTCGTAATTGCGCTCGAATAACCCGCACTTGAGCACAAGGAGCTGCGCTTGTCCGAATCCTGCATCCAGATCGACCCAAACAGTCCCATCCCGCTCGAACACCAGGTCAAGGAAAGCCTGCGCGAGGCGATTGCCAACGAACGGCTCAGCCCCGACGATCTGCTCCCGGCCGAGCGCGAGTTAAGCCGTCAGTGTGGGGTACACGTGACCGTGATCCGCCAGGCCATCGCCGAACTGATCAAGGAAGGCCTGCTCTACCGGGTTGAAGACATTGGCATTTTCGTCGCCCGCCCCAAGGTGGTCCAAAACCTGCCCACCATACTCGGTTTTTCCGCGCGCATGCGCCAGAGCGGTCACCTGCCGCGCAGCCAGGTGCTGGTCCAACAGGCCGAGCCGGTCAGGCCGTCCATTGCGCGCCGCCTGCACATCGACGAGGACGCCCAGGTCATGCGCCTCTCGCGCTTGAGACTGGTCGATAACGAACCCTTGATGATCGAAACCTCTTACCTGTCACTCGACCGCTTTCCAGATTTGCTGCAAGATGACTTTACCGTGCGCTCGCTGTACGAAGTGATCGCTGCGCGATACAACGTCCACGTCCACGAACTCGATCAGACCCTGGAACCTGTGCTGATGACCGAATACGAAGCCGAGCTGCTGCACTCGTCTCCCGGCGCACCGGCGATGCTGATGGAAGTCATTGCATTGGATGGCCAAGGTGCGCCTTTCGAGTTCAGCAAATCGATCGTGCGCGGCGACAAGTGCCAGTATTACTTTTGTATGCGTTCCACGCAATGAGAACCGCCGTGTCCAAATCGCCGAATTATTACCGCATCCTGGGCGTGACGCCCGTCGCCAGCGAAGACGAGATCAGACGCGCCTACCGCGGCCTGGCCAAGCACTATCACCCCGACACGATGCCCCCCGAAAAACGCGACTGGGCGCGCGAGCAGATGGCGCGCATCAATGCCGCGTACCAGGTGCTGCACAACCCGCAGCGCCGCGCCGAATACGACCGCCAGCGCGGATACGACAAGCCGCTGCCCGCCCCGGCGACCGCCCAGCCGGCGGCCAACCACACCCAACGCCATCGCGGGCGCGAACGCCTGCGCCGGCAGCAGTCGCAGCGCTGGCGAACTGCGGCCGCCTTTTGCACCATGCTGCTCGTCGCCGGGCTGATCCTGACCGCCCTGTTTGCGCGCACCACGACGGCCTATGTCACCGCCGCGGCGATCAACGGCGCACTGCTGATCGCTCTGCTGCTCAGCCTGGCCCAGGTCAACCGATGAAGATCGCCCTCAACGCCTGGTTCATCGACCGCCCGACCACCGGCAGCGGGCAGTACCTCACCCACCTCCTTGACGAGTACAGCGCCCGATATTCAAACCACACCTTTCTGCTGTGTGGCCCCCAGCCCCAACCACCGATTCCGCTGTCCGACTGCTGCACGTGGTCCACGCTGCGTACGCCCTTTGACCGGCTGCATGGGCACCTGGCCAAAGTGTGGTTCGAACAGATCGCATTTCCCCGCGCTGCGCGTCGCTGGCGCGCCGACCTGATCCACGTGCCCTACTGGGCCTCACCGCTGCGCGCAAGCATCCCCGCCGTCGTCACCATCCACGACCTGATCCCACTGCTGCTGCCCGCGTACAGCGGCGGCGCGCTGGGCCGGCTGTACACGCGGCTGGTGGCTGCGTCGGCGCGGCGAGCCACGCGCGTGCTGACCGACTCGCAGGCTTCCCGGCGAGACATCATTCAACATTTGCGTATCCCCGCCGGGCGCGTCGACACGACGCTGCTCGCCCCCGACGCGCATTTTGCGCCCGTCACCGACGCGGACGAGATCGACCGCGTGCGGCGCAAATACGGCCTGCCGCCGCGCTACCTGCTCTACCTGGGCGGGTTCGACGTGCGCAAAAACGTGCCGGGCATCCTGCGCGCCTTTGCCCGCCTGAAACGGGCCGAGATCGACCTGGTGCTGGCCGGAAAACCGCCCGCCCGGGACACCGCCTTTTTCCCCGGCCCGCAGCGCATCGCCGGCGAACTGGGTATCGCCGACCACGTCCATCTGGCCGGCTGGATCGACGAGGCGGACAAGCCGGCGCTGTACAGCGCGGCGCTGGCCTTTGTCTTTCCGTCCTTGTACGAGGGGTTCGGCCTGCCGCCGCTGGAAGCGATTGCCTGCGGCACGCCGGCCATCGTCTCGGATGCCGGTTCGCTGCCGGAGGTGGTGGGCGAGGCGGGGTTGTGCGTCGAGGCGGAAAATGTCGAGGCTCTGACCGAAGCAATGCGGAGATTGGTCGAGGATTCCTGTCTATACGAAAAACTGCGCGGAAACTGCGCCGCTCAAGCGGCGCAGTTCAGTTGGGCGCGCACTGCCGAGCTGACCTGGGCCGCCTATGAGTGCGCCCTGGATCAAATCACCCAATTGAGACAGGATGAACAAGATTGACAGGATTACCTGTTCACCCGGTCAATCCTGTCGAACTTGACAAGCCGAAAGGGCCTCCATCGAAGCCTTGATATGCCGCACCTCGCCGTCGATCTGTCGCTGCACGGCGAAGCGCAGCGGCCCAAAGCGCAAGAAACGCGCCCCACGGGGCGTGTGCGCGCCGACGTTGAGGGTCAGCGCGGTCCGCGTGGGCGTTCGCGCCTCCAGGGTAAAAGCCCCCCAGACCTGGCCGCGCAGCGGATCGAGCAGCGTAAACGCGAACCAGGTTTCGCCAACGGCGGTCAACTCGAAATGGAGCGTCTTGCGCAGCCCCAGAAAGCGCTCGACGGTGTGAAACCTGGCCCCAGCGCGGCCAAAATCGCCCTCGGTAAACGCAAAGCCCTCGTGCGTGGCAAAGCGATAGCGCTGCGGATGATCGCGGAGCGACAGGAACCACGCCCGCGCCTGCGCGAGCGGCACGGCAACATCCGCTTGCGCGGACAAAAGCGGCTCTTGAGCCTGCTGCGTCATCGTTCCTCTCCAAAACAAAGCGCCTCGAAACAGCCCTGACCGCGGCCGCCGAGACGCTTTCATCTGCTCGATTTTTTCCGAAACGGTTTACAACACGCCGACCTTTTTGGCCGCGCGGGTGAACACATCCACCGCATAGTCGATCTCGTCGGTGCTGTGCGCGGCGGTTACGTTGGCGCGCAGCCGGCTCAACCCTTCCGGCACCGCCGGGGCGACCACCGGCAGGACGAAAATGTCCTCGGCCTGGCTCAAGCGGGCCATCTCCCAGGCCTTTTCCTCGCTGACGCAGATGATCGGCACGATGCAGGTTGCAGTGTTCAGCGTGTCGAATCCGGCAGCCCGGAGATGGTCGATGAAATAACGCATATTGTGCTGCGCCTTCTTGACCCGCCCCGGCTCATCCTCGATCACCTTGAACGACTCCATCGCCGCCGCCGCCGCCGCCGGGGGCAAGGCCGCCGAAAAGATGAACGGGCGCGAAGCGTGCTTGAGATAGCCGATCAGGTCGGCGTCGCCGGCGATATAGCCGCCCACGCTGGGGATGGTCTTGGACAGCGTGCCCATCTTGATGTCGATGCAGCCTTCCATCCCGAAATGCTCTTCGATGCCGTGTCCGGTTTCGCCCAGCACACCCAGGCTGTGCGCCTCGTCGACCATCAGCCAGGCCCCGTGCTGCTGGCACAGCTCGTACATCGCCGGCAGGTCGATGATGTCGCCGTCCATGCTGAACACCGCGTCGGTGATGACCAGTTTGGCTGCGCCGGGATCGACGGCAGCCAGCTTGCGGGCCAGGTCGGCCATATCGTTGTGCTTGAAACGCTCAAACTTGGCCATCGAGAGCAGGCAGCCGTCGACGATGCTGGCGTGGTTGAGCCGGTCGGACAAAACCACGTCGTGCCGGCCGGTCAGGGCAGCGATAACGGCCAGGTTGGTCACAAAGCCGCTGGAATAGGTGACGGCGGCCTGTGTCCCTTTGAACCTGGCGATGGTCTCTTCCAGTTCGAGGTGCAGCCTGGTGGTGCCGGCCAACAGGCGCACGCCGTGCGTGCCGGTGCTGAACCCGTCGATGGCCGCTTTGGCCGCCGCGTTGATGCGCGGGTGGCCGATCAGGTCGAGATAGCTGTACGAGGCGAACATCAGCATCTCGCGCCCGTTGACCGCGACCTTGCTGCCGTGCAGCGCGTCGCTGGCCATCAAATAGTAATACCAGTCGTTCTCCTTGAGATGTGTCTCTCGCTCGGCTATTTCCTGGATGCGTCTGGCGATTGCGTCATCGGTACGTCTCATCCTTTTTTCCTCCCCAAGTGTCTTGATAATGAGACCGGATTATACCGCAAAATGCGCCAAACACATAACGCGCCTACTTTATCCCTGCCTGCGATAGTCGGTACACATAAACTGCATCTCGCTCAGTTGAACTACTAACAAGCAAATCACCGCTGATATCAACTGCATCGCCAAACCTAAAAACATAATTTGAATGAGCCCAAGGCAGCAATGTTAATATATGCGTCCAATTACCAGGTACGGCTTGATCACGACCAAATACGTACACCTGCTCCAAAGGCGGCGAACCAACAAGAATAAAGTTGCCATCAGTCGCTACACTAGCTCCATGAGTAGCTATATATTCTGATTCGAAAACTAGCTTCCAGTCGTTCGCTCCACCTTGACCACGTTCAAAAATAAAGCCGGCACCAGTGACCAGAACATTTTCAGTACCTGCCATAGGCCTGGCGCGACTGCCATCTAGTCCTGCGACATAATTACATACATCTACCCCATCATAATCGCATTCAAAAACATAAATCCAGTTGAACCAGTCGTAATGAGCACTCACAAAAAGGACACCATTATCTAGGATCACGTCATAGCCGAAACCATACACTCCAAGAATAGACAATTTTGCCACTTGTCGCCAATCCGTTGGCGCTCCTCGGGTACGACGGAAAACATAAATAGCGCCGCGTCCCGACTCGTTTTCAAGTTGAGGTGCGCCGACAACAATGACATCTCCATCAATGGCGACAGATCTACCGAACACGTCAGCGTGCTCGCCATCAGAGGCAACCAGCTTGGCTGCATAACCCCAGTTATTTTCCCCACCTAAGTCACGTTCGTAAACATACACCGCGCCGCTTTTGAGACCGGCATCATTTTTTGCATCGGGCACACCAACCGCCAATGTCTCACCACTCATTGCCAGAGAATACCCCACCGAGTTGTCAGGACTCTCGAGTTTTTTTTCTGGCATTGCAAGATCTGTACCATCCTGATTGAGAGTAAATACACGTACACCGAGCCCCTTATAATTATATGGTGGTTTCTGATCGCGCTGTCCAGCAACAATGACATCCCCCTCAACGATCAACGGTACACCAAAGTTACATTGACGACCACTGTAAGAGCACCCTCTCTCAAGCTCGAGCAAGAATCGTATGCGTGGCACTGACGTACTTGGGGGCGTACTTGTCGGTACGCTTGTCAGCACACTTGTCGGTGTAGATGATCCGTCCGGAGGTTGCAAGTTCCACAATCCACAGAATATGCATCCAAAAATGAATAAAAATATAATCACACCAGCATAGATATCTTTTTTTTGATGCGTAGATAGCTTTGGCAGCGCAGGAGAAACGGACGCCCGCCCGGCAGGCGGTGCATACCCCCGCGAAGGGCGAACCGGCGCTTGATAGCCGCCTGGCCTCGCGATAGGGGAGGTGCGCAAAGGCGGGCGAGACATTGGCGGCGCAGACGGTGACCATCCAGGCGTCTGATAGAGCGGCCTCGCGGCGGGGATGGTACGCAAAGGGGAGCGGGATACCGGGGATGAGGGATGGCAGCGCGGGCATTCGAGCAGATGGTTCGAATAGACGTGTCCCTGCGCGCACACCGTCAGCGCCTTTTCGGCCTCGACGAGCGCGCCCTCCCACTCTGCCGGCACGGGGCGCAACTGAGGGCGGCTGTGCCCATCCGAGAAACAGCGGTTGACGAGGTGCCTGACCAACGGGTGCAATGGATCGAGCGTCGGTGCGGTGTGCGGCGGCACGACGGGGTACGACTGGGCGCTTTGATAGGGAAAATACCCCAGCCGGATGCGCTCTTCCAACGGCAAGGGATCGCCGCTGCCCAGCCAGTGCGCGCGAAAGGGGTGGCTGCCCTCCATCAACAACTGAAAGATCAACACACCGAGACCGAACCGGTCATGCCAGGGCTCGCGCTGAACCCTGGCAAAAGACAGGCCTTGAAGCTCGGGCGGCGTGTATTCCGGCTTGCCCACAGGACAGGGATAGAACAAGCCGTCTTCCCGCACCTGGAACGAGTCGGTGTCCACAAACGTGACCATCGCCGTGGGGCTGACCAGCACGTTGCTCTCGTGCATGTCGCCGATCACATAGTCGCGCGTGTGGATCGCCCCAACGGTCGCCGCCAGGTTCCGCGCTGCGCGGTGCAGGTAGCGGAGATCGAAATCGGGCAACGCCTGCGCGCGCAGGCGCGGGTTGAACACGCTGAGCAGAGGCACTGCGTTGCGAATGTACGCGACCAGATAGCCGCGAAACACGGCCTGCCGATCATAGATCAGCAGCAGCGGCCAGGCGAAGGACATATGCCCGTCGGCCCTGGTGGGATTGTCCGGAGGGTGGGCAAACATCCAGTCGACCTTGGCTTCGATCCTGGACGGCGCGTCCATGTCAAAGACCTTGGCCGCCAGGTTGGGCTGATCCCGCACACAATAGACGGTTGCCTCACCCCCTCGACCAATGACCGCACCCAAGCGGATCGGCGTTCCCGCCCGATCGTAAACAATGTCCATTTCCAGCCTTGCTACCGCACCGCGAGGACGAGCGTTTTGTCATCGTCGGCGCGAGCGCAAACGCGCTTTGAGTCGAGAAACAGCCCAAGCTGCGCTTCGGCCGCTTTCGGGTCCGCGGCCTGAAGCGCAAAGTCAAAAAGTGGCAGAAAAAAGGGCGCGTGCGGCAGGTTCTCCGGCAGTTTGACCGCCAGGCGAAACAGGCCGTCGGTGGTCAGAGCGGCCGCGCAAACGGGCCGCTCGTGGATCGCCACCTGCACGTTCTGCAAAGCGTCGGACTGGGTCAAGAAGCGGGTCTCGTTGGCATACTCACCGTGCTGAGGCGTCGAGGCGGCAAACAACGCGCCGTCCGGGTCGCGCGCCACGACGATGCCATCGCCGAGCTGTCCCACCACCAGACGTTCGCCGGTGACAACGGCGCAAATCAAGGTCGTGGCCAGAGATTTCAGTTCCAGATCGCGGATCGTCGCCAGTTCGACAAGTGCATTTCGTGCCTCGGAAAACACATTGGCGATCAACCTGGCCCAGTCGGCCTCGTCCCGGCACCAATCGGCGCCGGCCAACACATTGACCGCGCGCTCGACCACCCGCTGCGACGCCTTGTCAGAATGCTCCGCCGAACCCGCACCGTCGGCGACGGCGGTCACCACGCTGCCACTGGACAGCACTCGATACGCATGCGCATCCTGGCAGGGGATGTCATCCTGGCGGTGCGATGTCCCCTGCACCGATGCGCCGATCACATGCCATTGCTTGCTCACGTTGGCCTCTTTCAATGCGATGTGTCAACGTCGGCCCAACCCACCGCCGGCAGTGGCGCTTGCTCGCCCGGGCGAGAATGGGCGACGACCGAAAGGCTTTTGGACAACCACTGGAACAATTCGCCAAAGGCCAGGCCCTTCAAGGGCAGTGGAGACCGCTGCGCGGAAAACTCGGCCAGAGTCTGTAGATCGGCCCCCTGCACGCCAACGCCGAAAAAGATCACACCCTTGCGCGCTTCTTCCTCGCGCACGCGCTGGGCCGCCGGCTTCCAGATGTCGGTCGGCTGGCCGTCGGTGATCAGAAACATCCAGGGACGGAAATAGTCCAGGCTGTTCTGCTTGTAGACTTGCTTGCGATCGTTGAGCAGTTTCAGCCCTTGCTGAACGGCCGCGCCCATCGGCGTCTCTCCGCCAGCCACCAGCGCGGGCGGCTGAAACCCGTCGACGGTGACAAATGCCTGCTCGGCATCGAACGGAAGCGCCGTGTTTCCGCCTCCGCGCACATCGACGAGCCGGACGTTGCCGCCAAAGGCCACAACCGCCACTTCGACGCGCAGCGAAGCCAACGTATCGGCCTTGAGCACATCGGCAAAGGTGCGCAGCCCCTCATTCAACTCCTCGATGGGTGCTCCGTGCATAGAGCCGGACGTGTCCAGCAGCAACACAACCGGGCAGCGGGGTTCGGGATTGTCTGCAAATTCGGCCAGATCGAGCAACTCACTCATCGTTCACGCCTCCAGTCTTTTTGAAAAATTAAGGTAAACAACGCTTTTGATTATACCCTATGTTCGTCAGCGTGCAACTGACGCCTCTCTGACATTACTTTGATTTACCTTCCTTGCATGGTATAATCCTCAAAAGACCCTGCTGAGGAGAACCCGATGGACTATACCGCCACCATCGGCATCGAAGTACATGCCGAACTGGATACCGCCTCAAAAATGTTTTGCGCGTGCCGCGCCGACGCTTTTGGCAAAGCGCCGAACACCCAGGTCTGCCCGGTGTGCATGGGCTATCCCGGCGCCCTGCCGGTGATCAACCAGCAGGCCATCGAATATGCGGTCAGGGCCGGCCTGGCGCTGAACTGCGAGATCGCTGCTTTTTCCAGGTTTGACCGCAAAAATTACAACTATCCCGACCTGCCCAAAGGCTACCAGATTTCACAGTACGACATGCCCCTGTGCGCCCACGGCTGGATCGACATCGACGTGGAAGGCCAGCACAAGCGCATCCGCATCACCCGCGCGCACATGGAAGAGGACACGGCCAAGACCTTTCACATCGGCGAGGCCAGCCTGGTCGATTACAACCGCAGCGGCGTGCCGCTGCTCGAAATCGTCACCGAGCCGGACATCCACAACGCCGAAGAAGCGCGGCAGTATTTGATCAAACTGCGCACCATCTTGCGCTATCTCGGCGTGAGCACCGCCGATATGGAAAAGGGGGCCATGCGCTGCGAGGCCAACGTCTCGGTCAGCCCGGCGGGCAGCGACCGGCTGGGCACCAAGACCGAGGTCAAAAACCTCAACTCGTTCCGCTCGGTCAAGCAAGCCATCGAGTACGAGATCGCCCGCCAGATCGAGGTGCTGGAAGCCGGCGGTCGGGTCGAGCAGGTCACCCTGGGCTGGAACGAACGCCAGGGACGGACGATCATGCAGCGCAGCAAGGAATTTGCCCAGGACTATCGCTATTTCCCCGAGCCTGACCTGCCGCCGCTGGAATTGAGCCGCGCGTATGTCGAGCAAGTTCGCGCCACGCTGCCCGAACTGCCCGACGCAAAAGAGGCTCGCTTTGTCGAAAGTTATGGGATCAAGCCGCAAGATGCCGCCGTGCTGGTCGTCGATGCCGGGGTAGCCGATTATTTCGAGGCCGCCGCACAGGCCGCACAGGCGCAGCAGGTCGATCCGCAAGCAGTGAGCAACTGGATCGCCGGCGAGTTTTTCCGCCTGCTCAACGAGCACAATTTGAGCATCGCCGAGTCGCCCGTGTCGCCGGACAGGCTGGCCGAACTGCTGGCCGAGATGCAAAAAGGGGTCATCAATGCCAGCACCGGCAAAGATGTGCTCGCCCAAATGTTTACCAGCGGCGAATCCGCATCGGCGATCATCCGGGCCAGGGGGCTGGCCCAAATCAGCGACGCGGACGAGATCGCCCAAATGGTGCGCCGGGCCATCGAAGACAATGCCGACGCAGTCGAGCAATACCTGGCCGGCAAAGAAAGCGTGATCGCCTTTTTGATCGGCCAGGTGATGCGCGCCTCGCGCGGCAAGGCCAACCCGCAAACCGTGCGCGAGCTGATGCAGCATCAGCTCGATGCGCGGCGACAAAATGGATGAAAAAGATGGAAAAGCAAAAACTGTGTCTTGCACGGGGCTTTTTTCTCTTGATCGCGCTGACCTCGCTCGCTGCCTGCCAACAAGCCACCCCCAGGCCCATCGGCCCGGCCACGCCCACACCGCCGATTCGCCACCGCGACGCACTGCCCTTGCTGCTGACCGCCGAGGACCTGGGCAGCAGTTACAAGGTCGTCGATCAGCAGCGATTGGACAAGGGCAAAGGTTGGGGCGACGACAGCACCCGTCTTTCCGGCTACCGGCACGAATACCAGGGCAGCGGCACGTTCAACCCGGTGGTCGTCCAGGTCGAGTGTTATTTGTCGGTCAAGGACGCGCAGGGCGCGTACCGGGCCTACAAAGCCCAACTGCTCGAACAACTGCGCGCCGGCGGAAAATACACGTCGATCAATGAGGCCGAAACGCGCGGCCTGGGCGAGTGGGGCGCGGCATTGACCATGCAAGACACCGCCGACGCCAACATCCAGACGATCCATTACCTGTTCCTGCGCGAAAACGTCCTGGTCGAGCTGGCGCTGACCGCGCCGAAATCGGCGGCTCTGGGAGATCAGGCACTCAAGCAGGCCCAGGTTGTCGATCAACGCATTTCTGCCCGGTGACACGCAAAAGATGAAAAACCATCCCGTCGCACTCGATCCGCTGTCGTCCGTCCAAAAAACGCTGCTCGCCGCCGTCTTGCTCCTCGCGCTGGGAGCACGCCTATGGGGCATCGACTTTGGCCTGCCCTACGTCTATCACCCCGACGAGCCAAATTACGTGCGCACCGTGGTCAAGATGGTGCAAACCGGCGACCTGCACCCCCGCTTTTTCAACTTTCCGTCATTCCTGTTCTACGCCAACGCCCTGACCTACGAGTCCGGCTACCGGATCGGCAAGCTGGCCGGCGTATTTGAGGACAAGGGAGACATCAGCGCGCCGCAGATGAACGTGATGGGCTCCGGGATCACCCACTCGCCGTGGACGTTTGTCGCCGGACGGATGGCGACCCTGCTGCTCGGGCTGGCCACGGTGTGGCTGGTTTATCTCGTCGCGCGCCAGTTCGGCGGCAATACCTGGACGGCGCTGCTGGCCGCCCTGTTTGCCGCCCTCTCGCCCACCGGCGCGATCCACGGCCATTTCATCACCCCCGACGTTCCACAGACCTTTTGGATCGTGCTGGCCGCCTGGGGCGCGATCAAGGTGTATCGAGAAGGCCGCTGGCCGCACTACCTCGTCGCCGGGCTGGCCGCCGGCGCGGCCGCATCGACCAAGTATCACGGCGCGTTGGTGCTGGTCGCTGTCCTGCTCGCCCATTTTCTGCGCTACGGCAACAACCCCGACGCCCTCTTTGCGCCCAAGCTCTATCTGGCCCTGGCGGCCAGCGCCGTTGCATTTGTGGCCCTCACCCCCTATGCCCTGCTCGATTTCGATGCCTTTTGGCAAGGCCTGACCTACGAAGGCCGGCATTATTCACAGGGCCATCTGGGGATGGAAGGCAATACCATTAGTTGGTATCCGGCCTACCTGTGGCGCATCGAAGGGCCGCTGGTCGTGCTGGCCCTGCTCGAGATCGTACGCGGACTCGCGGCGCGGGGAGCCGCACGCCGTACCAAAGAAACGCTGCTGCTGGCCGCATTTCCGATCTCCTTTTATCTCTTTATTAACACATTTACGATTCGCAACGACCGCACCGTGCTCCCGGTTTTGCCCTTTGCAGCGATCCTGGCCGCATCCTGGCTGGTTGCCCGCTTTCAGGAACATCCTCCTCGCACAGAACATATCCTCTCGCTCGGCGCAGTCGCGCTGCTGCTGGGCCTGAGCATCGCCCTGCCCGCCGCCGGGCTGATCAAGACCGATTTTTACCTCTATCAACCCGACAGCGCGATCACCAATCGAACAGCCTGGCTGCCCGCGCCCTGGTTCCTGGGCGGCCTGCTGATCGTGCTGGCGGTGCAAATGCTGGCGACGGGCAAGGCAGAAAACCCGGCCTGGCGTCGCAGCCATCTGATCGCCAACGGCCTCCTTGCGCTGGTCGCCCTGGCGCTGCCGCTGGCGCAGACGGTCAAGGCGGACCTCGAACTGACCGCCGTCGACAGCCGCGAAACGGCGCGGGTGTGGATAAACGACAACCTGCCCGGCGGCGCGCGGATCGCCGTCGAGTCTTACGCGCCCTACATCGATCCCAACTGCTTTTGGGTCGAAGGCGTGACGCGCATGATCGAGCACGATCCGGCGTGGTACCTGGACCAGCAGTTCGAGTACCTGGTCTTCAGCCAGCAGATGTTTATGCGCTTTTACCGCGATCCCGAGATGTACGCCAAACAAATCAGCCAGTATGATCGTCTGTTCGAACGCTTTGAACCCCTCAAGACACTGACCGATGGCGGGTTCGAGGTGCGAATTTACAAGACGGGGGTTTATGATTAGGCAAGATGAACAGTTCCATCCCCAAAAGAAAACCGCCCAGGTCTTGAGACCTGGGCGGTTTTGGCATCTGGTACTCCGTCAAGCTTCCCACTTGTCATTTGTTTGCAAGAGTACCAGACTATGCCGCGCGTTTGAGCAACTTGTCCAACACCTGGCTGCTGATCTGGGCGTAATGGTCAAACTCCATCACAAAGGTGCCGCGCCCCTGCGTGCGCGAGCGCAAGCTGGTGGCATAGCCAAACATTGTCGCCAGCGGTACGTGCGCGCGCACGGTTTGGGTGGTGCCGCCGCGTAGTTCGCTGCCCAGCACTCTGGCCCGGCGCATGTTCAGCTCGGACATGATGTCGCCGGTATATTCCTCCGGCGCGATCACCTCGACCTTCATCATCGGTTCGAGCATCACCGGCGCGCCCTTGCGCATGCCCTCTTTGAAAGCCATCGACGCTGCCGTGCGGAAGGCCATTTCCGACGAGTCGACTTCGTGATGCTTGCCATCGACCACCGAAACCTTGACATCGACCACCGGATGCCCGCCCAGCACGCCGTCGTTCAGCGCGTCTTGGATGCCGGCCCGGATCGCCGGCAGGTAGGTGCGCGGGATGCTCGTGCCAACCAGCAAATCCTCAAACACAAACCCCGAACCCGGCTCCAGCGGCTCCATCTCGATCACCACGTGCGCAAACTGCCCATGCCCGCCGGTCTGCTTGACCAGGCGACCTTCACTGCGCACGGCGCGGGTGATCGTCTCGCAATAGGCCACCTGCGGCTCGCCGACGTTGGCGGCAACCTTGAACTCGCGCTTGAGCCGGTCGACGGCCACTTCGAGGTGCAGCTCGCCCATCCCGGCGATGACCGTTTCGTTGGTTTGTCCATCAAAACGCACGCGCAGGGTGGGGTCTTCTTCGATCAGGCGGTGCAAAGCCAGGCCCAGCTTGTCCTGGTCGACCTTGGTGGACGGCGCAATCGACAGTTCAAGCACCGGCGCGGGAAACGAGATACGCTCCAACACCACCGGCCGCTCCGGCGACGAAATGGTTTCACCGGTGGTGATCGACTTGAGGCCGAGCACCACACCGATGTCGCCCGCGCACACCTCTTCGACCTCTTGACGGTGATCGGCGTGCATGCGCACCAGACGGCCAACGCGCTCCTTGTCGCCGCTCAGCGCATTGATCACCGTGTCGCCACGGCGCACGGCGCCGGCATAGACGCGGAAATAAGCCAGCCGCCCCACGTATGGATCGGTGGTGATCTTGAACACCAGCGCCACGGCTGGATCGTCAACGATAGGCGGGCAGATCACGTCTGCCTGCTCGACAGGGTTGACGCCCTGCACCGCGCCGCGTTCCAGCGGCGAAGGCAAATAGTCGATCACCGCATCGAGCAGACGCTGCACCCCCTTGTTCTTGAGCGACGAGCCGAGGAAAACAGGGATCAACTTGTTATTCAGCGTCGCCTTGCGCAGCGCGGCGCTCACCAGTTCCGCCGGAACGTCGGCCCCTTCCAGGTACAACATGGCGATCTCGTCGTCCTGATCGGCCAGCGCCTCGATCATCTGCTCGCGGCGCTGCTGCGCCTCGTCGAGCAGCGCCGGCGGGATCACCCCCACCTCCGGCTGGCTGCCGTCATCGTCGGCATAGAACACGGCGCACATCTCGACCAGATCGATCAGGCCGCCGAAATCGCGCTCCTGGCCGATGGGGATTTGCACCGCCACCGGGTGCGCGCCCAACCGCTCGCGGATCGTGTCGAGCACGTGCCAGAAATTGGCCCCTACGCGGTCCATCTTGTTCACAAAACAGATGCGCGGCACGCCGAAACGGTCGGCCTGCCGCCACACCGTCTCCGACTGTGGCTCGACACCGGCCACCCCGTCGAGGACGACGATGCCGCCGTCGAGCACGCGCAGCGAGCGCTGTACCTCGGCGGTGAAATCGATGTGCCCCGGCGTGTCGATCAGGTTGATCTGGTGATCGCGCCAGGCACAGGTGATCGCCGCCGCCTGGATGGTGATGCCGCGCTCCCGCTCCTGCGGCATAAAGTCGGTCACAGTGGTGCCATCATCGACATTGCCCAGACGGTGCGTGCCGCCGGTATAATACAAAATCCGCTCCGTGGTGGTCGTCTTGCCCGCGTCAATGTGGGCAATGATGCCAATGTTGCGGATGCGCTTTAAATTCAGAGTCGATGCCATTTCAGTTCGCTGTCCTTTCACAAGCATAGGCGGCTGCGTCCTTGCCGGTGCGTTCGCTGCACCCCGTCAGACACAACCGCCTATGAGATTCATCGCGCGTGGTTTTGCCTGTCCACAAAAACAGGCGCGGCCATTGGGCCCGCGCCAACAAATAAGATTATACTCGCAAATGAGGCCTTTGTCAAGCTAAATTGACAATCAATCTCTTGTGTGATATGCTTGCCCCGTTTTGCCTTACCCCAATGCTCCGAGGTTAAATTGAAATGAAGCTATCCGTCGTTATCCCTTGTTACAATGAAATCGACACCATCGAGACGATCATCGGCAAAGTGCAGGCCGTCGATCTGCCGGTCGAACGCGAACTGGTCATCGTCGACGACTGCTCGACCGACGGCACGCGCGAGTTCCTGGCCCGCTACGAGAGCCACGACACGATCAAGGTTTTCTACCACGCGGTGAACCAGGGCAAAGGCGCTGCGCTGCGCACCGGGTTCTCCAGGGCCAGCGGCGACATTGTGCTGGTGCAAGACGCCGACCTGGAATACGATCCCGCCGAATACCCCAAGCTGCTGCGGCCCATCCTCGACGGCAAAGCCGACGTGGTCTATGGCTCGCGCTTTATCGGCGGGGAGGCGCACCGCGTGCTCTATTTCTGGCATTCGATGATGAACAAGATGCTGACCATGATGTCCAACATGTTCACCGATCTCAACCTGACCGATATGGAAGTCTGCTACAAGGTATTCAAAAAAAGCGTGATCGACCAGATCACCTTGAAAGAAAATCGCTTCGGTTTCGAGCCGGAAGTGACGGCCAAGGTCGCCCGCTTGCGCTGCCCCGTGTATGAGGTGGGCGTATCGTATTATGGGCGCACCTACGAAGAGGGCAAAAAGATCGGCTGGAAGGACGGCGTGCGCGCGATTTACGTGATTTTCAAATACGGGCTGATTTATATGTTCCGTCGCTGAGGAGGGTTAACCATGTTCTGGGAGCGAATCGAATCAAAGGGGCTGGCCCATTATTCCTATCTGATCGGCGATCAGACCCAGGCGGTGGTGATCGATCCACGGCGCGACTGCGAGGTGTACATCGAGCGAGCGGCGCAAGAAGGCGCGTCGATTGCCTTTATCCTGGAAACGCACCGCAACGAGGACTATATCACCGGTTCGGTCGAATTGAGCGCGCGTACCGGCGCGCGCGTGTTCCACTCGGCGCACACCACCCTGCCCTACCGTTACGGCGAACCGATCGCCGATGGTGAGACGGTGCAGGTTGGCCGGCTGACCCTGCAAGCGCTGCACACGCCGGGCCACACGCCCGACCACATGAGCTATCTGCTGTGCGATCTCGGCGGCGCGCCCTGGGTCGTCTTTACCGGCGACACACTTTTTGCCGGCGACGTGGGCCGCACCGACTTTTTAGGCGCGGATCGGCTGGCCGAGATGACCGGCCTGCTCTACGACAGCATTTGGGGCAAACTGCTGCCCCTCGGCGACGGGGTGCTGGTCTGCCCGGCGCACGGCGCGGGATCGGTGTGTGGCAGCAGCATCGCCGCGCGCATCCCGACCACGATCGGCATCGAGCGGCAGTTCAACCCGCGCTTGCAGCACGACGGCCGAGATGCGTTTGTCAAAAACGTGGGGCAAATCCTCAAACAGTCGCCCCACTTCAAGCGCTGCGAAGACTGGAACCTGAACGGCGCGCCGATCTTGGGCGCGCTGCCCACGCCGCCAGCGCTTTCGGCGCCGGCCTTCCGGCAGGCCGCCCAAGACGCCCAGATCGTCGACGTGCGCCCGGCGCTCGGTTTTGCCGGCGCGCACATCCCCGGCGCGCTGTCGATCCCCACCGCAGAACTGCCCAATTTTGCAGGCTGGCTCTTGAGCTACGACCGGCCGATTCTGCTGGTGGGCGAGACCGGCGAATTGGACACCGCCATCCGTTACCTGATCCGCCTCGGCTTTGATGACATTGGCGGGTTCCTGGCCGACGGGATGCACGCCTGGCACACCGCCAGCCTGCCCGGACAGTCGCTCGACGTGATTTCGCTGCACGATTTCAGGAAACAGCCCGCCGCCGGGCGCTGGCTGCTCGACGTGCGCAGCGTCGAAGAAGTGCAGGCCAACCCCGTGCCGGGAGCAACCAACATCTATGTCGGGCAGGTGCCGCTGCACCTGGATCAAATCCCGCAAGACGGGCCGGTGTGCGTCTTTTGCGGCAGCGGCGCCCGGGCGATGATCGCCAGCGGCTATCTGCGCAGCATCGGGCGGACAAACGTGCAGGTCATCCTCGGCGGCCCGCCCAATTGACCGCCGGTTCTATAAAAAGTCCTGCCGGATCGGGTAAAAGCAGTCGATCAGCCGCGCCGACGCGGTCAGCGGCTCGACGGTGTGCGGCGCGTTCGGCGGCACCACCACCAGATCACCCGGCTCGACCAGCGACACCATTTTCTCATCCCCTTCATAGATGATGAAATTGACCCGCCCCTCGGCGATATAGCTGATCTGCTCGTGCGGGTGCTGGTGCGGCGGCGCGGCCGCGCTCGGCCCGTTGACAAAATCAACCACTGTGACCATAATGTTGCCGGTGTGCGCCTGCCGGCGGAACGTATCCGGCGCTGGATTAGCCACCACCATTTGATCGTACTTGAATGTTGTCATTGTTCAATCTCCTTTTTCAACCTTGATCGATCCGACGGTAAACTGTTGTACAACTCGGCCACATCTCCAACTTTAGCGGTCCAGTTCGGCCCGGACCGCCTCGCCCAAACATTCGAGCGTGTAGGGCTTTTTGACAAATGCGCCCGCACCGAGCCGCTGCGCTTCTCTGACCCGCTCGGTCTCTGAAAAGCCGCTGGCAATGATCGCTTTTTGTTGCGGATGGTGTTCGAGAATCGCACGATAAACATCCAGCCCATCCATCTGATCGTCCAGGATCATGTCCAGCACCAAAATATCAACCCCATGCTGTGACAGGTGCGCCAGCGCCGCCTGCCCGCTTTCGACGGCGGTCACATCATAGCCGAGCAAGGACAGCAACCGCACAGCAATCTCGCGCTGCACGGCCAGATCGTCGATCACCAGGACGGACTCGACGCCACGATGATCGCGCTGCCTCCCATCATCAACATTGACCTGTTCGCGCGTGACCGGAAAATACAGCGCAAACTCGGTGCCCTGCCCCAATGCCGTACACACATCGATTGCCCCCTCGTGATCGTGTACCACGCCCCAGACCACGGCCAATCCCAGGCCGCTGCCGCTGCGCCCCATCACCTTTTTGGTATAAAACGGCTCAAAGATGCGCACCAGGTCTTCCTCGGCAATCCCAACACCTGTATCGCCTAGGTGCAGCACGACATAATCACCGGCCTCGATGCGCTCATAGCCTGCCAACGGCCGGTCGAGGCTCTCACAGGCAGTGCGAATTTCGAGCCGGCCGCCATAGGGCATCGCCTCAAAAGAATTGCTCGCCAGATTCATCAACACCTTGGTCAGATGCGCCGCCGATCCCTTGATGTTGAACAAATCTTGCGCCAGATCGATTTCGACCAGTACATTAGGGTTGCGCGCCTTGAGCTCAGCAAAAGGCAAAGAGTAGGTATAATCGTCGATCAAGTGGTTGAGATCGAGCGGGGCCATTCGATACGCGCCGCGCCGCGCCAGTGTGAGCAGGTCTTGCACCACTGCCGCCGCCCGCTCGGCCGACGCTTTGATCTGTTTGATATCGTCGCCGAGCGGGCTGTTGGGCGGCAGTTCCATCAAGATCAGGTCGGGATAGGCCACCAGCGGGCCGAGGATGTTGTTCAAGTCGTGGGCAACGCCGCCGGCGAGAATGCCCAGCGCCTCCATCCGCTCGGCGCGTTCGAGTCGCTCGCGCAGCTCACGGCGCTCGCGCTCAGCGCGGCGCTGCTCGGTGATGTCGCGGTCGATACCAACGATCCAGACATCTCCGGCAGTCTCCACCGGGACGGCCGTGTAGGCAATCACGTTCTCTCGCTCGTCTGGCCGCAGCCACGAGAAAAAACCGGAATGTGGCTGCCTTGTTTGTATATTCTTGATGTATGCCATCAGGTCTTGCTCCAATGCGATCTGGAAATGACGGGTGTCCACCACATCGAACAACGCTTGCCGGCTGCGCCCCGACATCTCGACATAGCGATCGTTGCAACTGAGCAGCACACGTGAACCGTCCGGCGCATCCCGGTAGATGCTGATCCCGTCAAACGCATTGTCAAAAATCAGCCGCAGCATCTGCTCCGACTCGCGCACGGCCTGCTCTGAACGCTGAATGCGCTCATAGAGACGGGCATTGCGGATCGCCGTCGCCGCCTGGGCAGCGAACAGGCTCAATACGGCCACATCGTCGTTGGAGAATGCGCCGATCTCGCGCGCGTTGACGTTCACCACCCCCAAAAACTCGCTGCCCCACCGGATCGGCACGCCCACCGCCGCGCGAAACGGATAATGGTCGGCAATCGTCGCGCGGCCCTCCCAGAGCGCATAATCGTCGACCACCAGCGGCTCACCGATCTCCCAGATACGCCCGGCAAGCCCCTTGCCGCGTTCGAGCAGCGTTCCCAAGCGGAGAAAATTTGGATCGATCCCGTCCGCATCGACGTACGTCGCCACCACCCGTTCGAGCGCGTCGAGATCGGGCCGGTAGAGATGCACGACCCCGCCATAACCGCCCAGCAGCCGGGTCGCCTGGGCCGCGATGGACCTCAGCAGCGCGCGCAAATCCAGCTCGGCCGAGACCAGCAGCCCACTCTGGCGAAGCGCCTCCAGTTGAGTGTTGCGGCGAAACAGCGCCGCTTCGGCCTGCCTGCGCTCGGCGATCTGGGTTTCCAGCCGCAGGTTGGCCTCCCTGGCCTGGCGCAAGCTCTGCTCCAGCCGCTGCACCAGCATCGACATCGATATGAGAACCAGCAGGCTCAAAAATGCCAGCGTGATCAGGGTGGTCAACCACAGGTCGAACGAATAGCCCATCGACTGCCAATCTACGATTCCGAACCGCACCAGCACGGTGAATGTGCCCACAGTAAACAAACTGTAACCGTTCAGGGGTGTATAGCCCGGTTATGCTATCCAGGAGTCGCCTCGTCG